>CAZRKU010000076.1:0-13076 GCA_964600685.1 uncultured Frigidibacter sp.
AGTGGCGGAGCCGAAGGGATTCGAACCCTCGAGACGGTTCCCCGTCTGCGCCCTTAGCAGGGGCGTGCCTTCGACCACTCGGCCACAGCTCCGCCGACCCGTTTAGTGGCAGGCGCGGACGGGGGCAAGGGGAAATGGTGAGGGGACGGGGCCGCCATCCGTATGCCAGACGTATGGCATGCGTATGGCATGCGGATGTACGTCCCTGTGCCGCAGCCGCCGGGATATTGCGCGCATCCGGGAGGCGTCCTGGCGCGCATCGGGACGGGAAGCGCAGCGTCCCGGACCGGCTTTCGGAGGCAGGCGAGCGCCGGGCCGAGGGGACGGCGGCTCCGCAAGCGTTGGCGCTTTCGACGGCGCGGGATCCCGGCGCGGAGAGCCGCGGCCAGATCAGCGGCGGGCCGCCTCAGGCGTTGAACAGGAAATGCAGGACATCCCCGTCCTTGACCTCATAGGTCTTGCCTTCGACCCGGAACTTGCCGGCCTCCTTGGCGCCGGTCTCGCCGTTGCCGGCGATATAGTCGTCATAGGCCACGGTTTCGGCGCGGATGAAGCCTTTCTCGAAATCGCCGTGGATGACGCCTGCGGCCTGGGGCGCGAGGGTGCCCTGCTGGATCGTCCAGGCGCGGGCCTCCTTGGGACCGACGGTGAAATAGGTCTGCAGGCCGAGAAGCGTGTGGCCGGCGCGGATCAGCCGGTCGAGACCCGCCTCGTGCAGGCCCATTTCCTCGAGGAACATCTGGGCCTCGTCGGGGGCGAGCTGGCTGATCTCCTCCTCGATCCGGGCGGAGATGATGACGGAGGCGGCGCCCTGCCCGGCGGCCATTTCGGCGACGCGGGCCGACTGGCTGTTGCCGGTGGCGGCCGAGGCTTCCGCGACGTTGCAGACGTAGAGGACGGGTTTGGCGGTCAGAAGCTGCAACAGGCGCCATTGTTTCTGATCCTCGTCGGCCACCTGCACCGTGCGGGCGGGCTGGCCCTGTTCGAGGGCGGCCTGCGCCACGGCCAGCAGCCGGTCCTGATCGAGGCTTTCCTTGTCGCCGCCCTTGAGCTTGCGGGCGAGGTTGGCGCGGCGGCGCTCGATGGATTCGAGATCGGCGAGCATCAGTTCGGTTTCGATGGTTTCGGCGTCGGCCACCGGGTCGATCCGCCCCTCCACATGGGTGATGTCGCCGTCCTCGAAGCAGCGCAGGACGTGGGCGATGGCGTCGCATTCGCGGATGTTGGCGAGGAACTGGTTGCCGAGGCCTTCGCCGCGCGAGGCGCCGCGCACGAGGCCGGCGATATCGACGAAGGTCATGCGGGTCGGGATGATCTGTTTCGATCCGGCGATGGCGGCGAGCCTGTCGAGGCGCGCGTCGGGGACCGCCACTTCGCCCACGTTCGGCTCGATCGTGCAGAAGGGGAAGTTGGCGGCCTGCGCCGCGGCGGTGCGCGTCAGGGCGTTGAAGAGCGTCGACTTGCCGACGTTGGGAAGCCCCACGATACCCATCTTGAACCCCATCGGACCCTCCTGTCGGTGAACCGGGTGGCATCTAATGCAGGAACGCGGCAGATGGAAGATGTTTCGCCCCTGAGCGGGGCGATCAGCGGGGGGCTGTCTGCCCCCCGCACCCCCCGAGGATATTTGGGCCACAATGAAAGCGCGCCCCGAAAAGCGGGTTACGGCGCGAAGGCGAGGGCGGCGATGGGGGGCAGGTGGGCGGAGAGCAGCTGCCATCCCCGACCCTGGTCGGAGGAGGCCCAGAGGTTGCCGGTGGTCGAGCCGATGGCGAGGCGCTGGCCGGTCCGGTCGATGATCAGTGCGTGGCGGTAGATCAGGTCGTAGCTTGGTGCCTGCGGCAGGCCCTGATCGTGGCTTCGGAACGTCTGGCCACCGTCGCGGGTTTCGGTCACGACGAGTTTGCCGTTCACCGGGACGCGGACCTCGTCCTTCTGGGCCGGGGCGAAGAAGGCGCGGTCGCGGTCGGTCGGGTGGGGCGCGACGCCGAAGCCGAAGCTGGAAGGGTGGACGCCCCTGCTTTCGCGGAAGGTGCGGCCGCCGTCGTCGGAGACATAGATGCCGCAATGATGCTGGCACCAGATCCGGTCGGGGTCGGCGGGCGAGGCGGCGAGCAGGTGGGGATCCTGCAGCACCGGATCGGCCTCGAGGCCGGGGGGCATGTAGGTGGCCTCGAACCCCTGGCCGCCGAGATCCCAGGTCTGTCCGCCGTCATGGGTGATCCACAATCCGCCGACCGAGACGCCGACGATCAGGTGGGCGCTGTCGCGCGGATCGACGAGGATCGAGTGGATGCCGGGATGGTCGTAGCCCGCGCCGAACCAGCGCGGCCGTTCGGGGCGGTTCCAGAGGCCTTGATTGAGCTGCCAGCCGTCGCCCCGGTCGTCGGAGCGGAACAGCCCGCCGGGCAACGTGCCGGCCCAGATCGTGCCGGGCTGGTCGGTGCCGCCGGGCGCGAAGCACCAGATCATCTCCACCGAAGGGGCTTCGGCCAGGTCGGAGGCGGGAAAGGCCGGGGCGGCGAGTTCGGTCCAGCTCTGGCCCCGGTCGGTGGAACGGTGGAACTTGCAGCCGAAATGGCCGTGCGCGAGGGCCGCATAGAGCGTTCCGTCGCGCGGGTCATCAAGGATGGCGGTCACCGGGGCGGCGAGGAAGGCGGGCGGGCCAGCCATGGTCCAGCCCGCCGGACCCGCCGCTGCGCCCTCGTCAAACCGGAAAAGCCCCTTGCGGCTTCCCACCCAGAGTATTGCCATGATTGCCTCCCCTCCCCGCTCAGCCGCCTGACAGGGCCTGCAGCACATAGACTTCCGATGACGGGCCGACCGGGTCGGAAAGATGCACGCGGTCGCGGATCATCGTGCGATCGACGAAGATGTTCACATGTTTGCGCACCCGCCCCTGTTCGTCGAGCACATAGGCTTTCAGGAGCGGGTCGTCGGCAAGGCCCGCCTCCAGCACCGCCCGCACCGTGTCGCCCGGCGCGCGGAGCGACGGCGCGGGGCGGTGGCGGACGAGGGTCGAGGTGAAGTGCAGCGTGGCCATCGCTTGTCCCTTCATTGTGCCGATCGTCCCACAGAACGGCGCGCCGCGCCATTGCCGGATGGGTCCGCGGGGCAGGCACCCCTCCCGGCCGGAACTACCGGCGGGTCGCGCCGCCCCATTGCTTTTCGGCCCGCTTTTCTGCAAGAGGCGGGGGAGTGCAGGAGAGTGCCCCATGACCCGGATCGAGAAGAAGTTCGCCGCCCTTCGCGCCGAAGGCAAGAAGGCCTTCGTGTCCTACATCATGGCGGGTGATCCCGATCTGGCGACGTCGCTTGAGCTGATGAAGGGGCTGCCGGAGGCGGGCGTCGATGTGATCGAACTGGGCATGCCCTTCACCGATCCGATGGCCGATGGGCCGACGATCCAGCTGGCCGGTCAGCGGGCGCTCGACGGCGGCCAGACCCTGCAAAAGACGCTCGACATGGTGGCGGAGTTCCGCAAGGGCGACGACCGGACGCCGATCGTGATGATGGGCTATTACAACCCGATCTATTCGCGGGGCGTGGACCGGTTCCTGGCCGATGCGAAAACGGCGGGCGTGGACGGGCTGATCGTCGTCGACCTGCCGCCGGAGGAGGATGCGGAACTGTGCCTCCCGGCACAGAAGGCGGGGCTGAACTTCATCCGGCTGGCCACGCCCACCACCGACGCCAGGCGCCTGCCCAAGGTGCTGCAGAACACCTCGGGGTTCGTCTATTATGTCTCGATCACCGGAATCACCGGGGCGGCGGCGGCAGAGGCCGCCGATGTGGCCCCGGAAGTGGCGCGGATCAAGGCCTCGACCGATCTGCCGGTGATCGTGGGCTTCGGCATCACCACCCCGGAGGCCGCGCGTTCCATCGCCTCGGTCGCGGATGGCTGCGTGGTCGGATCGGCCATCGTCAAGGAAGTCGGCGCGCGCAGGCCGGTGGCCGATGTGCTGGGTTTTGTCGCGCGGCTGGCGAAGGGTGCCCATTCGGCCTGAGTTGGCCGGCTGTCGCAGTATTTCAGCACCCGGCCCCCTGGCCGGGCGTTTTGTTTTCTGCGGCCATTGCAGGCCCCCGATGAAACCGGCAGTTTGCCGGTGCCAGTCCGGAGTGCTCCCCATGCCGATCATCACCTGCATCGACGATCTGAAGGCGCTGCACCGCCGCCGCGCCCCGAAGATGTTCTTCGACTATGTCGAAAGCGGCAGCTACACCGAGCAGACCTTCCGCGAGAACACCACGGATTTCGCCGAGATCCGCCTGCGCCAGAAGGTGGCGGTCGACATGCTCGGGCGGACGACCGAAAGCATGATGATCGGCGAAAGCTGCGCGATGCCGGTGGCGCTGGCCCCGGTCGGCATGGCCGGGATGCAATCGGCGGACGGGGAGATCAAGGCGGCCCGCGCGGCCGAAGCCTTCGGCGTGCCTTTTACACTGTCCACCATGTCGATCTGTTCGATCGAGGACATCGCCGAACATACGACCAGGCCCTTCTGGTTCCAGCTTTACGTGATGAAGGACGAGGAATTCGTGGCCGGTGCCATCGAACGGGCCAGACGCGCGGGCTGTTCGGCGCTTGTCCTGACGCTGGACCTGCAAATCCTCGGGCAGCGGCACAAGGACATCAAGAACGACCTGACCGCGCCGCCCCGGCTGACGCTGAAGAACCTCGTCAATCTGGCGACCAAGCCGCACTGGGTGGTGGGCATGGCGATGACGCGGCACCATACGTTCCGCAATATCGTCGGCCATGCGAAGGGGGTCGGTGACCTGCGGTCGCTGATGAGCTGGACGAACGAACAGTTCGACCCGCAACTCGACTGGTCGAAGATCGCGAAGATCCGCGACCAGTGGGGCGGCAAGCTGATCCTGAAGGGGATACTGGACGAAGAGGATGCCCGGCGGGCCGCGGACTTCGGCGCCGATGCGATCCTCGTGTCGAACCACGGCGGGCGGCAGCTTGACGGGGCCCTGTCGTCGATCCGGATGCTGCCGAGGATCGTCAAGGCGGTGGGCGGGCGGACGGAGATCTTCCTCGACAGCGGCATCCGCTCGGGTCAGGACATCCTCAAGGCGCTGGCGATGGGGGCGCAGGGCACGTTCATCGGGCGATCCTACATCTATGGCTTGGGGGCGATGGGCCAGGCGGGCGTGACCAGGGCGCTGGAGATCCTGCAGAAGGAACTCGACATCACCATGGCGCTCTGCGGGGAAAAGACCGTGCGGGGGCTGGGGCGCCACAACCTGCTGATCCCCGAAGGGTTCGAGAGCCGCTACCGCTGAGCGGCGCGGGGCTGTTCACTCGCCCGACCGCCGCCCGATGGCCCGCGCCAGTGGCAGGATCATCACCATCAGGACCGCGATCCCGGCAAAGGCCACACGCAGGCCGGCCCAATCCGCCACCTGCCCCATCAGCGTCGGACCGATGAAGAAGCCGGTGAAGCCGATCATCCAGGCGCGGCTGATCGCGTAGCCGCGCTGGTCGGGGCGCACCATCTTGCCGAGGATCGAATTGGCCGAGGGCACGGTGACGGCGACGCCAAGACCCATCAGGCCGACGCCGAGAATGGCGATGGCCGGGCTTGGCGCGGCGGCAATCGCGACTGCGCCCAGGATGCCGACCGCCGCCGACCAGAAGATCAGCCCGGCCTCGCCCAGCCTTTGCGCCGCGAACTGGCCCGACAGGCGGCCGATGCCCATGGTCAGGCCCAGCATCATCGGGCCGAAACCGCCATCGCCGGCCGGGCCGCCCAGCGTGCGTTCGATATGCAGCGCCGACCAGCTGTCGGTCGCGTTTTCCGAGACGAAGGCCAGAAAGAGGATCGCCGCCACCGGCAGGACCGCACCCCAGAGCCCGTCATGCCCCGCGCCATCCGGGGCCTCGGGGGCGACATGCCAGCCGTCCCGCTCGACCATTGGCAGGATGAGGAGGACCAGCGCCAGCCCGAGGAACGGAAAGAGCCACTCGGGCGGCCATCCGGCCCGCCGCGCCAGGCTGGCGGCCAGCGCGGAGCCGGCAAAGGCGAAGGAGAACATCGCATGGTTGAGGTTCATCAGATGCAGGCCGTGGCGTTCCTCCAGATCGCTCACGCGCATGTTCGAGCCGATGTCGAGCATCGAGACGCTGGCCCCCATGCCCGCGAGCGCGAAGGCGAAGGCAGGCACCGACCCGGCCAAGAGCGGAAAGAGGAGCGCGACCGACAGGATGAGCGCGGCCACCGGCAGCATCGCCCGGCCAAGCGCGCGGTTCAGCCGGGGCGCCAGCGCCATCGCGACGATCCCGCCCACCGCCGAGCCGATCAGCGCCAGCCCGAGTTCGCCATCGCTCGCGCCGATGCGCGCCTTGAAATCGGGGATATAGGCGGCAAAGCCCCCCCAGAAGATGCCGACGGCGGACAGGCCGGCAATCGGGGCGTGCGACAGGCGGAAGGCGGTGTGGATCGACATGGCTCACCAAAGTTTCAAAGCGCTTTGGGTCGGTCATACCGCTGGCGGCGGGCAACGGACAGACACGAATTGTGACGCCCCGGCCCGCCCGCCGTGATCAGGCGCGGATAGAGGGCCAGCACCAGCAGGATGACGCCTGCCATCGCCACGAGCGCCCAGGCGAGGCCGAGGATTTCGGACAGAAAGCCCAGGGCGGGCGGGCCGAAGAAATACCCGAGATAGCCAAGGGCCGTCGCCCGCGCGATCATGTGGGCGCGCAGGGCGGGCGGCGACAGGCGCCCGACGATCGCAAAGACATTGGGCGCCAGAACCGACCCGCCCAGCCCCGCGACGATCAGCCCGGCATAGGCCACGGCGGGGCTGGGGGCGAGGCCGACGATGGCCGTGCCGACGGCCGCGATCACCGCCCCCCAGCGCATCATCCGCCCCTCGTCGATGGTGGCGACCAGAAGCTGGCCGAAGGTGCGCCCGACGCCCATGGTCAGCGCCAGAACGGCGGGGCCGAAGCTGCCTTCCTGCTTCGATCCGCCCAGCGTGCGTTCGATATGCAGGGCCGACCAGTTTTCCGAAGAATTTTCCGCCATGAAGGCGATCATCGCGATCAGCCCGCCCCAGACCGGCAGCATGCCCAGCCGGCCGGGCCGCCGTTCGGCGCGCGCAAAGCCGTTGACGCCGTGCCCCCGTTCGATCGCCAGAACCGCGCCGAGCGCAATCACCACCGCGGCCACCGTCATGACCGGGCCGGGCGGCCAGCCCGCATTCCGCGCCACCCCGGTCAGAACCGCTGCCGCCGCATAACCGAAGGAATAGGCGGCATGGTTCATGTTCATCAGATGCAGCCCGCGGTCGGCCTCGATCGCGGCGACCCTCGCGTTCATCGTCACGTCGAGAAAGCCGTTGGTCGCCCCGACAAGGACCATGGCCAGCGCGAAGAAGGCGGGCGCCGCCAGCCAGCCCGGCACCGCGAAGGCCAGCGCCAGCGCCAGGCAGGCGATCGGCAGCACATGCTGGCCGAACTTCGGGGCAAGGCGCGGCGCGATCAGCATCGTGGCGGTCGCGGCAATCGGCGTGGCGAGGATGAGCGAGCCGAAGGCCGCGTCACCCGCGCCCAGCATCGCCTTGGTATCGGGGATGAGCGCCGCATAGACACCCCAGAGGACTCCCATCGCCGCAAAGGCAAAGAGCGTCGCGCGCGCGGCAATGATCTGGGACAGGATCGGCATGGACAGCACCCTCGGCGACAGACGCCGGTGATAGGCCGCCGCGCCGACCGGCGGCTTTCCCGCCGCCGACATGGCCTGCCGTTTTCCGCTTTCCTTCAAGGCGATTCCCGTCTATAGGCCCCACCTCGGGCATGCACCCTTGGAGGATGCCCTTAACTTTATGGAGAAGACCCATGGCTGGTAAGATCACCGATCTCATCGCCACGGTACGGACGGGGACAGGCAAGGGGGCCGCCCGTCAATCCCGTCGTGACGGGAACGTACCTGGCATCGTGTATGGCGACGGCAAGGAGCCGGTCGCGATCAACATGAACTACTACTACCTCCTGAAGCACCTCAAGGCAGGCCGCTTCAAGCAGATGCTCTTCAACCTGAAGGTTGAAGGTCAGGAAGATGCCCACGTGATCTGCCGCGGCGTGCAGCGCGATGTCGTCAAGGACCTGCCCACGCACGTCGACTTCATGCGCATCCACGACGAAAGCCGCATCAACCTCTACATCCACGTGACCTTCGAGAACCACGACAAGGCCCCCGGCCTGAAGCGTGGCGGCACGCTGACCATCGTGCGCCCGGAAGTCGAACTGGAAGTGATGGCGGGTGATATTCCCGATCACATCACCGTCGATCTGGCGGGCAAGGACATCGGCGATGTGATCCACATCGGCGACGTGACCCTGCCGAACGGCGCCAGGCCGATGACCGCGCGGAACTTCGTGATCGCCAACATCGGCGCGCCCTCGGGCCTCGTGGTGGCCGAGGAAGCTGCCGCCGAAGCCTGATCGGGCCTCACGGACGGTATGGAAACGCGGGGTCGTCTGACGCGCGCCCCGCGTTTTTCTTTGGCGGCACGGGCCCGGCGGGCGCCTCTCCGGCCCTGTGTGCCGTCTCGTCGTGCGGCTCCCGCGACGAAAGCCGTCACGCTTGATGAGCGACCGCCTGGTCCGCGTGAAACTCATGGGCAAGAACCCCCATGATGATGTCGTCGTGCCAGACCTCGCCCACGCGGGCGGACTGGCGTTCGCGCCCTTCCTCGACAAAGCCGCAGGCCAGATAGCAGCGCCGGGCGCGTTCGTTGAAATCCAGGACCCGCACGTCGACACGGTGCAGGCCGAGCGTGCCGAACGCATGGCCAAGGACCAGCCGCACGACCTCCCTCCCCAGCCCCCGGCCCAGGCAGTCGCCGGCGAGGATGCCGAGCGCCAGCCGCGCGCGGCGGTCCACATGATCGAAGCCGTGCAGGAAGACCGAACCGATCAGCCGCCCGTCAAGCTCGATCATCCAGCCATGTTCCTGAAGCGCCAGATGGTCGAGCCAGTCCGCGGCCTCCTCCTCGGTCACCGGCAGCGGGCCGGGCAGGACCGCGCCGAACATCCGCGCGACCTCGGGGTCGCGGCCCAGCGCCACGCGACCCTTTACATCGCCGGGGCGGGGCGGGCGCAGGGTGATGCGCGGGCCTTGCAGGGCGGGGGACTTGCCCATGGACACCTCAAACATTTGCAGGGGCCACGAAATCACCGGGCGGCGGCGCTGTAAAGCCCGCCTCTGGTTGCAACGGGGATCGGCTTTCCCTACCTTGAGCCGACAGTCACAGCGGACGGTCAGGGGGCCGGACCATGCGCCTTTTCGTCGGCCTTGGAAATCCAGGGGCGAAACATGCGGGCAACCGCCACAACATCGGCTTCATGGCCGTGGACCGGATCGCCGCCGATCACGGTTTCGCGCCCTATCGCGCCAAGTTCCAGGGTCTGGTGAGCGAGGGGCGGCTGGGCGCCGAGCGGGTGGTGATCCTGAAGCCCGAAACCTTCATGAACCTGTCGGGCCAGTCGGTGCGCGCGGCGGTGGATTTCTACAAGCTCGCGCCCGGGGACGTGGTGATCTTTCACGACGAACTCGACCTTGCCCCCGGCAAATGCCGCACCAAGAAGGGTGGCGGCCATGCCGGCCACAACGGGCTGCGGTCGATCCACGCGCATCTTGGCGACACTTATGGCCGGGTGCGGCTGGGGATCGGCCATCCCGGTCACAAGGACAGGGTGGCGCCCTATGTGCTTTCCGATTTCGCCAAGGCCGATCAGGACTGGCTCGATGATCTCCTGCGCGGGCTTTCCGACGGGGCCGCGGCGCTGGCCGCCGGCGATGAGGCGAAATTCATGAATGCCGTGGCGCTGCGCACCACGCCGCCAAGATCGTCGATCAGCCGCGCGCAAGGTGCCGCACCCATTCCGCCGCCTGCGAGACCCGCCCCGGAGGCAGAGGCACCGCCGGCCCGTCCGCCCTCGGCGCTGCAGCGTCTGCTCAACCGGTTTTCCTGAAGGCCCCCCCGGCGCGCCGCCGACACCGGCAAGCCGCGTCCCCGAGAGCAAGAAGGGCGCCAATCGCATCGCAATCGGGGCTGGCTGAATTGACCTTCCCCGCCCCCTCGGGCAGCATGGGGAAAACGGAAGGGTGCAGCAATGGCAGGACATGGGGCGGGCGGCATTTCGGCTTGGTCCGTCGCCGTTCCGCTGATCGCCGCCGCCGTTCTGATCGTCAAACATTTCGGCTTCGTCGACACTTCCGCCTGGCCGGGCCTGGTGGTGTGCAGCCTGGCGCTGGGCGGCGCGGTCTTTGCCGCCGTGCACCATTCCGAGGTGCTGGCCCTGAAACTGGGCGAGCCGTTCGGCTCCATCCTGCTTGCCGTCGCGGTCACGGTGATCGAGGTGGCGCTGATCGTCTCGATCCTGCTGGCGGAAACGCCGGGCAGCGCCAGCGTGGCGCGCGACACAGTCTATGCCACGGTGATGATCGTCCTGAACGGGGTCGTGGGCCTGTGCCTGATCTGCGGCGGCTGGCGGCACCGGGAGCAGATTTTCCGCATCGACGGGGCGGCCGCGTCGCTGAGCGTTCTGGGCACGCTGGCCACGCTCGCGCTGGTCCTGCCGAACTTCACCCGCGCGGTGCAGGGCCCCTATTACGCGCCGGTGCAGCTGATCGTCGTGGGGGGCGCTTCGCTGGCGCTCTATGCGGTGTTCGTCTTTGTGCAGACCATCCGCCACCGGGATTATTTCCTGAGCGCGACACTCGTCGATGATCCTTCGCACCTTGTCCCAACGAACCGGGTGGCCGCCTTGTCGCTGATCCTGCTCCTGCTGTCGCTGACGGCGGTGATCCTGCTGGCCAAGGCGATCTCCAAACCCGTCGAGGGGGCGATCCTGTCGGCGGGCCTGCCGCAGGCCTTTCTGGGCGTGGTCATCGCGGCGCTGGTGCTGTTGCCCGAAGGTATTGCATCGCTGCGCGCGGCGCTGGCCAACCAGCTGCAAAGCAGCATCAATCTGGCGCTGGGCTCCGCCATTGCCAGTATCGGCCTGACCATCCCGATCGTGGCGGGCGCGTCGCTTCTGCTGGAAGACCCGCTGATGCTTGGCGTCTCGGCGGAACAACTTGCGCTGCTGATCCTGTCGCTCTTTGCTGGTATCCTGACCTTCGGGACCGGGCGGACGACGGTGATGCAGGGGGCCGTCCATCTGGTGATCTTCTGCGTCTTCCTGCTGTTGTCGGCCGTGCCCTGAATGTTGCCGACGAAGGAGTACACATGACCGAACAAGGACCAGCCAAGGCGCTGGCGGTGAACGTTCTCGGCGGGGCGCTTGCCGCCTGTTCGACCGCACCGATGACCGGATTTTTCCGGGACGGCCATTGCAACACCTGTGCGGAGGATACCGGCAGCCACACGGTCTGCGTCCGGGTGACGGCGGAATTCCTCGCCTTCTCGAAATATCTGGGCAACGACCTGTCCACACCGCGCCCCGAATACCGCTTCGTCGGCCTGAAGCCGGGCGACAGCTGGTGCCTGTGCGCCGCGCGTTTCCTGCAGGCCCACCACGAAGGCTGCGCGCCGCAGGTGCGGCTGGAGGCGACGCATGCCCGCGCGCTGGAAATCGTGCCGCTGGCCATCCTGCGGGCCTATGGCGAGGACGACGAAAGCCGGATCAGGCCCTGATCAGCGCGGCGGTCGCAGGCATGAAGGCCAGCCCGGCAAGGAACCCGGTCATCACCGCCGGCGAGAGCAGACAGAACATCTGGGGAATCGGTCACCATGCGGTTCTTCTGCAAAGTCGTTCGCAGGAACGCGCGCGTCCGCTCCGAATTTACTGCAAGTACGACTTGTGCGCACGAAAAGGTCGTAGGCCGCCGCCCCCTCCTGCAATCAAAGGCTGGCGCGCCTGGCCTCGGGGCGTTCGACCGATGGGGGACCATCGGCGGGCTCCATCAGATCCTCGATGAAAAGGCTCATAAGCTGCGGGCGGCCGCTGACGCCGGCCTTGCGGTAGATGGCGTTGGTCTGCGCCTTGACCGTGCCTTCGGCAGTCTTGCGAAGGGCGGCGATTTCGGTCGTGCTCATCCCCTTGATCGCGAAAAGCGCCACGTCGCGCTCGGACGCGGTCAGGCCCCATTGCTCGAACCGCTCCTCCAGAAGGTCCATGAAGACCCCCGAGGCACGGCGCAGCTTTTCTTCGGCACGGCTGCGGTCCAGCGCCATGCGCCGAAGCACCACGCCGCCCAGAACCACCCCGAGGATCAGGCCGAGCGCCGCACCCAGCTCCAGAAATTCGCGCGTCTGCCAGGCCAGCGGCCGGGCGTAGATGCCCAAGACCGAAAGGAGGATGTTGGACACGAAGAACAGCGCGCAGAGCGCCTGCACGAAGAGGATCAGGCCGATGATCAGACGCCCGCGCAACGGTAGGCTCCGGGCTGGAGGGTCACGAGGGTCAGGGCGGGATCAATCGTCATCGTTCGATCCGCCGCCGCCACTGCCAGAATTGCCGCCGCTCCCGGAACTTCCGCTGCCGGACCCGGAGTTGTCGTCATCATCGTCGTCATCATCGTCGTCGCTGCCCGAACCCGATGACCCGCCACCGGACGGACCGGAACCCACCAGCGACGGTGGCGCGGAACTGCCGACGATCGGCTGGCCGGTCGCATCCAGCAGCACCTCCCAATAGTCGCGCAGGATCTCGCCGGTGCGCGGATCGAGGATGATCTCGCGCAGATAGGTTTTGCTTTTCGCTTCGATCCGGGTGCGGCCCAGCAACGTGCGGCTGATGTCGATCTGTTGATAGCCCTGCGCCCGAAGGTCGCCCACGATCACATCCATGACGCCATTGGCGAACGCCGCCCCGGCGGAAAGCGCCAGAGACAGAAATGTTGCCCGGATGAGATTGCGCCGCATCTGTTCCCCGTGAGCCTCAGGCCCCGCACCGCCCGACTATCGGCGTGATGCGGGGCCCGGGCAAGCCCTCGTCGTTCTCGATCAGTCGTCGTCGCCGCCCGAGCCGGAGTTGTCGTCGTCCGAACCGGAGTCGTCGTCACCGTCGTCGTCGCCATTGCCGGAACCGGAATTGTCGTCATCGTCATCGT
>CAZRKU010000076.1:13176-14646 GCA_964600685.1 uncultured Frigidibacter sp.
CCGTCTTCGCCGCCGCCGTGCGCGCCGCCGCCTTCACCACCATCTTCATCGCCGCCGTGCGCGCCGCCGTCCTCACCAGGCTGTTCGCCGCCGGCATGCTCGCCAGCGCCAATTTCGCAGCTTGCGGCGCCCCCTTCGCAGCCATCGGTCGACGGCAGATCTCCGCCCGCGCCGTTTTCCTCCGCCATCGCAAGACCGCCCATCGTGGCCAGCGCCGCTGCAAGAATGATTGAATATTTCATGTTTGTTCCTCTGGTTTGAACGAGAGCGGCCGACCTCTGTCGGACCGCTGCGAGACGCACATGATCGGGTCGTCCTGCCTTGCCGCCAAGCGCCTGCGCCCTGCCATCCCGGCAGACCCACGGCACCCGACCTGGCAGACAAGCCGCGACACACACAACATCTCGCCCTTCAGACCTAGCCGAAAACACATCCTTGGGGCCACCGCGCTGCCGCCGTCTCGGCAACAGGCCGCAGAACGCAAGGGGGATTGTTGCCGATCGGGAATTTTCCCTTCCGGGCGGACCACTTGGGCTTGGCGTCTTTCCGCCAAGCCGCGGCGGGGCTGTCCGGTCCGCGCCGCAGCGGGCCGCAGGCCGCGCGGTTACCCGCGCGCCCGTCAGAGCTTCATGTCGAATCCCAGGTGCCGGGCGACGGTGAAGATGTCCTTGTCGCCCCGCCCGCACATGTTCATCACGATGATGTGGTCGCGTGGCAGCCCGGGCGCGATCTTCATCACATGGGCCAGCGCGTGGCTCGGCTCCAGCGCCGGGATGATCCCTTCCAGCTGGCACGACAGCTGGAACGCCGCCAGCGCCTCGGCATCGGTGATCGCGACATATTCGGCCCGGCCGGTGTCATGCAGCCAGGAATGTTCCGGCCCGATCCCCGGATAGTCGAGCCCGGCCGAGATCGAGAATCCCTCCAGAATTTGTCCGTCGTCGTTCTGCAACAGATAGGTCCGGTTGCCGTGCAGCACGCCGGGTCGCCCGCCGGTCAGGCTGGCGCAATGCTGCATCCGGTCGTCGACGCCCTTGCCGCCCGCTTCCACGCCGATGATCCGGACCGACGGATCGTCGAGGAACGGAAAGAACAGTCCCATCGCGTTCGAGCCGCTGCCGATCGCGGCCACGACGGTATCGGGCAGGCGGCCCTTGCCTTCCTGCTCCTCAAGCTGCCAGCGCACTTCCTTGCCGATGATCGACTGGAAATCCCGCACCATCGCCGGATAGGGATGCGGCCCGGCCACCGTGCCGATGCAGTAGAACGTGTCGCGCACGTTCGTCACCCAGTCGCGCAGCGCCTCGTTCATCGCGTCCTTCAGCGTGCCGCGCCCCGAAGTGACCGGATGCACCTCGGCCCCGAGAAGCCGCATGCGGAACACGTTCGGCGCCTGGCGTTCGACGTCATGCGCACCCATGTAGACCACGCATTTCAGCCCGAACTTGGCGCAGACCGTCGCCGTCGCCA
>CAZRKU010000077.1:0-14604 GCA_964600685.1 uncultured Frigidibacter sp.
AGACCACGGGTTGCGCGGGTTTGAAGCCGGGAAGGGCCGTGTCGCAGCCCTTGCGTTCGTGGGTGATCGTATCGCCGACGCGGGTGTCGCGGACCTGCTTGATCGAGGCGGTGAAGACGCCAATTTCGCCCGGCCCCAGTTCGGGCCAGTCGACCATCTGCGGGCGGAGGACCGCAAGCTTGTCGACGCCGTAGAGCGCGCCGGTCTGCATCATCCTGATGCGGTCGCCCCTGCGGATCACCCCGTCCATCACCCGGATCATCACGACGACGCCGAGGTAGGCATCATACCATGAGTCGACCAGCATGGCCTTCAAGGGCGCGGTGCGGTCGCCTTTCGGGGCGGGCAGGCGGGTGACGATCGCCTCCAGCACCTCGGGGATGCCGAGGCCGGATTTGGCGGAGATCGGGATCGCGTCGGAGGCATCGAGGCCGATGACATCCTCGATCTGGGCCTTGACCTGTTCGGGTTCGGCGGCGGGCTGGGGGATCTTGTTGAGGACCGGGACTTTTTCGTGGCCCGCGTCGAGGGCCTGATAGACGTGGGCGAGCGTCGGGGCTGCGACGCCCTGCGAGGCGTCCACGACCAGGAGCGAGCCCTCGACAGCGCGCATGGAGCGGCTGACTTCGTAGCCGAAGTCGACATGGCCGGGCGTGTCGATCAGGTTCAGGACATACATCTTGCCGTCCCGCGCCTTGTAGTCGATGCGCACGGTGTTGGCCTTGATGGTGATGCCGCGTTCCCGCTCGATGTCCATCGAGTCGAGCAGCTGGGCCTTCATGTCACGGTCGGCGACCGTGCCCGTCGACTGGATCAGCCGGTCGGCAAGGGTGGATTTGCCGTGGTCGATATGGGCCACGATGGAGAAATTGCGGATTTGTGCGAGCTCGGTCATGCGCGCGGATATGCGCGGGATTGGGGCCGCGGTCAAGCGGCGGCGGGGGAATTGACCAGCCGGTGTGATTGCGCGGAATGCCCGAAATGCGCGCGGTATTTCTTGGAGAAATGCGAGGGCGAGGCAAAGCCGCAGGCGAGCGCGATGGCGGTGATCGGCATGTCGGTCTGCGACAGGAGCTTTTGCGCGCGATCGAGCCGGAGTTCCAGGTAATGCTGGCGGGGCGAGTTGTTCAGATGGCGCTGGAAAAGCCGTTCGAACTGGCGGACCGAGGCCCCTGCCCGGTCGGCCAGTTCGGTCATGGAGAGCGGCTCGGAAAGGGTCGCCTCCATCAGCCGCAGCGCGGCGAAGAGCAGCGGGTTGCGCAGCCCGTAGCGGGCCTGAAGCGAGCTTGTCTGCGGCGCGAGCGGGCCGCGGATACCGGAATAGATCATCTGGTCGGCCACGCGGCTGGCGAGGTCGGCCCCGTGCTGCTGGCCGATCAGATGCAGCATCAGATCGGCCGAGGCGGTGCCGCCCGCCGTTGTGGCGATCCCGTCCAGCGTGAAGGTGCCCTGAACCACCTCCACATCCGGGTAGAGTTCGGCAAAGGCGTCACAGAGTTCCCAATGGACGGCGCAGCGCTGGTTGCGGATCAGGCCCGCCATGGCCAGCGCGGTCGTGGCGGCGCAGACGCCGATCAGCGGCACGCCATGGGCCACCTGCCGCCGCAGCCAGGCCAGAAGTCGCGGATCAAGCGAACCGCGCGGCGTCTGCCCGCCCACGACCACCAGCGTATCGCGGGGGCCAAGGGGCGCGAGATCGCCATCGACCATGACCCTGACCCCGTTCGAGGCCCGGACCGCGGCACCGCCGGGGGCGCAGGTCGTCCAGCTGTACAGCGCGCGGCCCGCGACATGATTGGCCAGCCGCAGGGGTTCGATCGCGCAGGAAAAGGCAAGTTCGGTGAACTGGTCGAGAAGCAGGAAGACGAAATGCCGGGTCGGTCCAAGGGCACCGACCGCCCGCACGGGTTTCACAGCACGGGATCGGATCGGCGGCAGTGGCGCGGCAAAGGTCATGGCAAATCTCCCTGGCAAGGCCGTGCGGCCGGGCTGGCAGGACTCTAGACGCAGGGAACGCCACTGTGACGGTCACAAAATCGCCCGCTTTTCATAACCTCAGATTATGCGAAGCCGGCGGTGCGGGCCATCTCGGCCTTGATCCAGTCAAGGGCGAGGACAGCGGCAGGCCCCGGTTCATAATTGTCGGCGACCACGACGTGATAGACCGCCCCGGCCGCGACGCCCTTCGTGCCCAACCGCACAAGGCGCCCTTCGCTGAGCGGGGTGGACAGAAGCCGCGCCCAGCCCAGTGCCACGCCTTCGCCGTTCATCGCGGCATAGATCGTGTCGGCATAGTGGGTGAACCGCAGGCCGATGCGCTGGACGGGGCGGCGGAGTCCCGCGGCTTCGGCCCATGCCCCCCAGGTTTCCCAGCTTGGATCGGGCCAGTCGGTGGCGATCAGCGGCAGGGCAAAGAGGGCGTCGTCCGGGTCAAGATCGCCCAGACCGTCGCGAAAGGCCGGGCTGCAGACCGGGTAGATCTCGTCGGCAAGGCTTGCAATCACCCGCGCGCCCGGAAAGGGCGGTCGGCCATAGCGGATGACGATCTGCGCATCGCCGCGCCGCAGGTCAAAACCTTCGTCTTGCGAGATCACCCGCATCTGCACGCCGGGATGGGCGCGCCGGAAGGAGGTGAGGCGCGGCAAGAGCCAGAAGTGCGACATGGCCAGCGTCGCGCCGATGGCGATGCTCGCCGTGCCGTGGCTCTGGCGCAGGCTGGCGACGGTTTCGGCGATCCGGTCGAAGCCCGTCGTCACGCTCGCCGACAGAAGAAGTCCGGCATGGGTCAGTTCGACCCGGCGGTGGCGGCGCAGGAAGAGGGCGGCGCCAAGGTCATCCTCCAACGCCTTGACCTGCCGGCTGACCGCCGCCTGCGACACACCGAGCTCTTCGGCGGCAAGGGTGAAGCTGCCACGGCGGGCGGCGGCCTCGAACGTGGCGAGGGCGGAAAGCGAGGCGAGGCTGCGGCGGAGCGAGGGCATGACGTCCCATCGGGCGAACGGGTGACAGGACAGGCGATAGCGCATGTCGACCCCGGTCCAAAGCGCTATTGCGACAGGCCTGATCGCGAAAAACCGCACAGGGGCAGTTGACGCGGGCGCGCCCGGCCCCAACATAGGAAAAACACTTCCGAGGAGCTTTGCGATGAAACTTTCCGTTCCCGACATGAGCTGCGGTCACTGCAAGGCGACGGTCGAGAAAACCATATCGGCGGTCGATCCGGCGGCACGGGTCGCGGTCGACCTGACCACCCGCACCGTCGATGTCACCGGCACCGCCGCGACAGCGGCGCTGCTGAAGGCGCTGGCCGACGAGGGCTATCCGGCGACCGTCGCGGCCTGAGGCCGGGTCAGCCGATCACGCCCGTCTGGCGCATCCGGCGGGCGTAGAGCCATTCCCCCAACGCCACCACGGCGATGGCCAGCGAAAACCAGATCGCCTCCGGCCCGGCGATGTCGCTGAGCCTGACATCGTCCAGCATGTAGTTGTGGAACGCCGTGACCAACATCGCGGCGAAGGAAAAGGCAAAGACGGCGGCGGCCCGGCCGCTGCGCAACAGCAAGAGCAGCGACCCCGCGACCGAGGACCAGACCGCGAGCGCCCAGGCGCCCTGCACCCAGAGGGGAAAGCCGGTGAAATAGGCGATCTGTTCAGGCGTGAACCCGGCCATGTAAAACTCGGCCCGCGTCCGGGTCAGCGTATAGTCGGCCGCCCCGATCAGGTTCCAGAAGAGCGACAGGCTGGCGATGATCCACAGATGCAGGGGCGTGCGCATGAATCTCTCCTTCAGGTCCGGACGGCTGGTTTTCGCCTGACCTTAGCATATGGGGGTGTTTCAGCGCTCGCCGTCGACCGGCGCTTCGGCGGGATCTGCTCCCTCAGTTCGAACGCCGGGGCCACGGATCTCCTTTCGCCTTCGGGCGGACGCGTGGTCAGCATCATCACATGATCGCCGCGCCACCCCAGCCTGTGCGGGGCCCCGGCGCGGATGGCGATGCCGCCCTCGATCGGGCACGTCGGGGTCAGCGTCGGCGGGGCTTCAGGCGGCAGCAGGCGCGGGGCACGAAGGGCCAATGCTTGCAGTCGGGCCGCGGGGCCGCGCGCGCGGCCTGAACAAGAAAAACCCCGCCGGCGTGCCACGCTGGCGGGGTTTCGAAACCGGGATCGGTCAGGGATCAGGCCGCGGCCCGGGCCTTTTCAATGTCTTTCTTGATCTTCTGGGCGCGGACCGACAGTTCGTCATCCTTGGCCTTGGCCAGATAGGCGTCAAGCCCGCCGCGGTGATCGACCGACCGCAGGCCGGCGGCCGAGATGCGCAGCTTGAACGACTGGCCCAGCACGTCCGAGATCAGCGTCACGTCGTTGAGGTTCGGCAGGAACCGGCGACGGGTCTTGTTGTTCGCATGGCTCACATTGTTGCCCGACATCGGGCCCTTGCCCGTGAGTTCGCAAACGCGCGACATCTTGTTCTTCCTTCAGTTCCGGGGGCGGTAGCCGCCCCTGATTCCATAAACACACGGGCGCCGATCCTGTGGCGCCCCGAATTGCGTCGCGAGATACGGGCAACCACCGGAGTCGTCAAGCCCCAAAGGCCGCGTCGGGTCAGGCCCCGGTCGAATTCGCCATGGCTTCGGACGGATCTTCCACCTGTGATATGGTTCGCGCGCTTTTCACCGTCGATCGGGCTTTGATGCCGTAGACGCCTCCCATCGCGGATTGCAGCAAACCCGCCCTGGCACGGCGATACCGGCGGGGGCGTCTGAGGGCGTCTGCGGGACCAGGGCCGGCGCGGTCCGGAAATCGGGACGCAGGTCAATCCGGATGGCGCGGCATGCGCCGAGAAGGGGCTGCATAGGGCCGTGTCACGTCACGCAAGGTCACGTCGATACATTCGACCGTCGCTGACACCGCGCCATCCCCGGCCAGGTTCAGCACCAGTCGTCCCGCGCCGTCGGCTTCGGGCTGCCACTCCAGTGACATCAGCGACAGGATGATGCCTTTTCCGGACCTGTCGAACCCCTGACTGGACAAGGCGGTCACGCCACCAATCACCAGGAGCGCGCGCGCGCGTTCGTAGGGGCGGCGCGCCTTTTCGGCGGCGGCCCGGTCCTCCCAGCGGAAGCGATTGATCAGAAGCGCCAGCCTGCGCCCGCGGCGATCCCAGCGCAGTTCCCCGGCCGGCAGAACCGCATCCTGGATCAGCGCCGACAGGACCGCCAGATCCTCGGCCGATTCCGCCTTCAGGCTGAGGCCCTGCTCCGCCCCGTCTTCGAACCGCGCGTCCGCCATCATTCGCCCCTGATCCGTTCGATCTTCGCGCCGACGGCCGAAAGCTTCTCCTCCACCCGCTCATAACCGCGGTCCAGATGATAGACCCGCCGCACCAGCGTCTCGCCCTCTGCCGCCAGCCCCGCGAGGATGAGCGAGACCGAAGCACGCAGGTCGGTCGCCATCACCGGCGCGCCCTTCAGCCGCTCCACCCCCGTGACGGTCGCATGGCCGCCGTGCACGTCGATCCTGGCTCCCATGCGCATCAGTTCCGGCGCATGCATGAAGCGGTTCTCGAAAATCGTCTCCTCCAGAACCGCGGTGCCGTATGCGGTGCACAGAAGCGCCATCATCTGCGCCTGCAGGTCGGTCGGGAAGCCGGGAAAGACCTCGGTCGTCACATCCACCGCCTTCACCCGGCCGGTGGCATGGCTGACCTTCAGCCCGTCCCTGGTTTCCGCGATATGCACCCCGGCGGCCTCCAGCTTGTCGCAGAAGGACGCCAACAGCGCCCGCCGCCCGCCGACCAGTTCCACCTCGCCCCCGGCGATGGCGGGCGCGATCATGTAGGTGCCCAGTTCGATCCGGTCGGAGACGACCCGGTGGGTCGCGCCATGCAGCCGGTCCACGCCTTCGACCGTGATCGTGTCGGTGCCTTCGCCTTCGACATGCGCGCCCATCGCCCTGAGGCAGGCCACCAGATCGACGATCTCCGGTTCGCGCGCGGCATTCCTCAGGACCGTCGTGCCCTTGGCCAGCGTCGCCGCCATCACGATGTTCTCGGTGGCCCCGACCGAGGCGAAGCGCTGTTCGATCACCGCCCCTTTCAGCCCGCGCGGCGCGTGGGCATGCAGGTAGCCGTCCTTCAGCTCGATCTCCGCCCCCAGCGCCTCAAGCCCGGTGATGTGGATGTCCATCGGCCGCGCGCCGATCGCGCAGCCGCCGGGCAGCGAGACGATCGCCCGGCCCGCCCGCGCCAGCAAGGGACCGAGCACCAGGTTCGATGCCCGCATCTTGCGCACGATGTCATAATCGGCCGTCAGGTTCGTCAGATCATGCGACGACAGCGCCAGCACCTGCCCGCCCTGAAGCGAGGTCACTTCGACCCCGAGCGACTGCAGAAGCTGGGTCATCGTCTTGATGTCGGACAGGCGCGGCGCGTTGGTCAGCGTCAGGGGCTCGTCCGACAGCAGCGTCGCGGGCATCAGCGCCAGGCAGGCATTCTTCGCGCCCGCGATCGGGATCGCGCCCTTCAGGGGCCCGTTGCCCGTTACAAGAATTGAATCCATCTGCCCGCCTCAGCTTTCTTTTTCTTCTGCATCGTCGCAACCCGCCTGCCCGCCTTCGGCCTCCCTGTCCCGCGCGCGGGCCTGCGCCTTGCGGCGCTGAAGGTTGGCGCGAAGGGCCGCCCTCAACCTGTCTTCGCGCGAAGACGGGCCTTGCGATTTGGGATCGGTGCGCTTCATGCGCCCTTCCTAACCCGGAACGAATTGAGGGTCCAGATTGCGCTTGCGCCCTGCATATTTTGCGTCTAACACGCGCCCCACGAAACGGATGCTGCAGTAGCTCAGTGGTAGAGCACACCCTTGGTAAGGGTGAGGTCGAGAGTTCAATCCTCTCTTGCAGCACCACTTTCTCCCTTTCATATCAGAAAGTTGGGCGCTATCAGGGGGTTAGATTGACTTCGGTGCTACACCGTGGTGCTACACCGTGGCTCCATGAGCGCCGTGACTGATCCGGTTGGCGCTGTCGCGCGGCGCCTGCAGGATCTGCCCGATGAGAAGCGGACAGCCGTAGGGAAGCGACATGATCACCTCGCCGTTTGCCGGGCGCGGCTTACGCCGCCGGGACCTTCCCCCAAAGCTTATCTTTCCGGCCCCGGCCGGGTCAGAAGGCCCGCACTTCGATCATCCGGGGGCCGTTCGCCGGCTGCTGCAATGCCATGGCCAACGCCGCCGGATCGGGCGGGACCGACTGGAAGGGCAGGTCGCAGGCGGCGGCGAAAGGCTTCATCTTCAGGGGCGAGGGGTGGCAGCCGATGACTTCGGTTCGGGCCTCGACCATGTACTTGGCGATTTCGGCGTAGCTTGCGCTGTTCCAGATCACGAAGGTCACCGGCAGCCGTTCGTCGACCGCCGTGCGCAGCTCGCCGGGGCTGAACTGCAGGCCGCCGTCGCCGACCAGACAGATGACCGGCACACCGGGTGCCGCCAGCGCCGCGCCCACCGCCGCACCCGGCGCATATCCGAGCGAGCCGAAGCCCACGCCGGAATTGAACCAGCCGCCTGCGCGGTCGTGATCATAGACAAGGTTGCCGGCATAGATGGGCTGGGTGCTGTCGCCGACGATGATCGCACCGGGCAGCGCATCGCGCATCGCTTCGACAGCAAGGCGCATTGGCGGAAGATCGGCCGACAGGGCCGCAAGATCGACCGCAGCCCCGGCCATTGCCGCTGCGGCACGCGCGGCGCCCCCGGCCGTTTTCCGGGCAATGCGGGGCAACAGCGCCTCGGCGGTCAGACCGGCATCGGCGGGGATTTTCAGCCGCGCCGGATGGCGGGCCAGTTGGCGGGGGCAAACATCGACGCGGATCATGGCTGTGAGGTCGGCCATCTCGCCGGTGACATACATGTCATACTCTGTATGTCCGATCTCGGTCCCCAGCGCCAAAACCGCGTCCGATCCGTTGATCAGGGCGCGCACCGCTGCAAGGCTCGGACTTGCCGCGACGCTCAGGGGATCGCCCCACATCAGGCCCCGCGCGTTCATCGTCTGCACCACCGGCGCGTCGAGTTTTCCGGCGAGGGCGCGCAGTTGTGCCGCCGCCCGGCGGGCGCCGCCGCCGGCAAGGATCAACGGGCGTTCGGCGGCGTTCAGCAAGGCCGCTGCCTGCTCCACAAGTCCAGCGTCCGGCGTGGGGCGAGGGGCAGGGTGAGGCGCATCCCGAGGCTCTGGACAGGGGAGCGGCATCACGTCGATCGGCACCTCGATGTGGACCGGGCCGGGACGTCCCGAGGTGAGGGCGGCGAAAGCCTGAGCCAGCACCGGTTCAAGCGCCTCGGGTGAGGTGACCTGAAAACTTGGGCACAGGGTGCGGATCATGCCGCCCTGATCGGGCAGTTCGTGCAAATACCCCTTGCCCTGACCAAGAGTGTGACGCGGGTTTACACCCGAGATGACGAGCACGGGAACCGAATCCTCCAGCGCCTGTCCCATGGCGGTCAGCGCGTTGGTCAGGCCCGGCCCGGTGATGACGAACGCCACCCCCGGTTTGCCCGACACCCGCGCATAGCCGTCGGCCATGAACACCGCGCCGCCTTCGTGGCGGGCGGTGACATGGCGGATGCCCGACCCGGCCAGCCCGCGATAGAGTTCGATCGTATGGGCGCCGGGGATGCCGAAAATCACTTCGACCCCGCGTGCGCGCAGCCCCCCGACCAGCCGTTCACCCACCGAGGCCATCACGCGGCCTCCCGCATGCGGCGGGCATGGGCGGCGATCCGGTCGCATGCCGCGGCAGTCGGGCCATCGGGCTGGGTCAACGCCAGCCTGAGCCAGCCCGAGAGCGCCGATCCGAAACTTTCGCCGGGCATGACCGCGACCTTTTCCCGCTCCAGCAGCCCACGCGCGAAGGCCTCTCCCGACAGGCCGGTGGTGCGCACGTCGACCAGCGCGAACATGCCCGCATCGGGCCTGTGAACCCGCAGCCCTTCGACGCCGTGCAGATGGGCCGCGATCAGATCGGCCCGCCGTTCGAAACGTTCGCACATCCCGGCGGCGACGGGCGACGGTGCGCTGACCGCCGCCGCGGTCATGTCGGCGATGAAGGGCTGGCTGCCGAACAGCATGGTTTCCGACAGCGGCAGCAGCCGTTCGGTGAATTCCGCCGGCCCCACGCACCAGCCGGACCGGAACCCCGGCGCCGAATGGGATTTGGAGATGGAGGAGGTTACGACAACCCGATCCGCCAGTTCCGGCATGGACAGGGGGGAAACGAACTGCCGGTTGGCGAACACCAGATCCTCATAGACCTCATCGCAGAGGATCCACAGGTCGTGGCGCACCGCCAGCGCGCCGATGGCGGCAATGTCGTCGGCCGACAGGATCGCGCCGGTCGGATTGTGCGGGCTGTTGAGGAAGATCACCCGGGTGCGCGGCGTGATGGCCCCGGCAATATCCGCCGCATCCATGCGGAACCCGCGCTCAGGGCGCAGCGGCACCGGCACGGCCAGGGCGCCGGTCGCGGCGATCAGGCCTTCGTAGGTTGCATACATCGGGTTGCCGACGATCACTTCGTCGCCGCTCGCCACCAGCGTCATCAGGACGCCGTAAAGCGCGGTCTGGGTGCCGGGCAGGCAGATGACGTTCGCGCGCGCGAAGGGCCGTCCGCGCCGCTCGCTGTAGCGTGCGGCCAGGGCGTCCAGCAACGCCGGTTCGCCGCGTCCGTTGGAATAGCCGGTCCGGCCGCGCTGCATCGACCGGGTGGCCGCTTCCATCAGCGGTTCGGGTGTCGGCACGTCCGGCTCGCCGATGGTCAGCTCGATGACGCTGTCGCCCGCGGCCTTCATGCGCCGCGCCATGGCGTGAACTTCCCACTTGGCGCTGCCCAGCCCTTTGAGGCGGTCGGTGACGGGGGCATATCTCATGCGGCGGACTCCTTCATGGTCTGTTCTCTGTCGGGGGCTTCGTGCTGATCGTCCCTGGCCTGCGGCGTGGTCAGGAACGGGCAAAGGTCGAGCGCGAGGATTGCGCCCACCGCCCGCACGCCGATTTCGGCCAACTCATCGCCGTCAAAGCCACGGCCATAGACCGAACCTTCCAGCCACAGCCCGTCGATGACGGCGGTGCAGGCGATCCCAAGGCGGCGCAGATCCGCCGCCGTGCGCCGGCCGGGGAGTGCGGCGATCAGTTGCTCCATCCGTTGCCGGTAGGCGAGGTAATAGGCCTCGTGCACCGTGGCCATCGCCGGTTCCTGCCGCACGAGGTTGAGGAAGCCTGCCCAAAGCGCAAGCGCCGTCTCATCCATCACCGGCGGGCGCAGGGCGGCCGCGACGAAGGCCGCGAGCCGCGCGCGGGGATCGGGCTCGACATTGTGCAGAACCGCATCGTTGTCGCCGTTCATCCGCGCCATCAGCGCCTGGTAGGCGGCGCGCGTCAGTTCTTCCTTGCTGCTGAAGTAATGACGGATCAGCCCCTGGGTGACGCCGGCGCGGGCGGCGATGGCGCGGACGGTCGCGCCGTCCGCGCCAGACTCGGCTATGGTTTCAAGGGCGGCGGCAATCAGCTGATCGCGCCTCCTCTCCTCGCCCTCGCGTCGGAATTTCCGCCGGTCCATTACGGCACCCTGAAATTATACACTTGCATAATTGTTTGAAGGCGGGTTTGATTGCAACATGAATTTCTGGAAGGGGAGCCAGGAATGAAGGACAGCGTCACCGCCCAGCGGCCAGAAGCGATCCGGATCGAGAATCTGCATAAAAGCTTTGGCGCGCTCGAAGTGCTCAAGGGCGTTTCGCTCAGGGCCTGCGAGGGGGACGTGGTGGCGATCATCGGCGGTTCCGGTTCGGGCAAGTCGACGATGCTGCGCTGCATCAACTTCCTGGAAACGCCAAGTTCCGGCAAGGTCGTGATCGGCGGCGAGGAAGTCGCGATGAACGCCGACGGATCGCCCGCGCAGCGCCGGCAGATCGAACGTCTGCGCCAGCGGCTTGGCATGGTGTTCCAGCAATTCAACCTCTGGACCCACAAGACGGTTCTGGAAAACCTGATCGAAGTGCCGGTGCATGTGCTTGGCGTGCCGAAGGACGAAGCCATCGCCCGCGCCCAGACGCTTCTGAAGCGGGTCGGGCTGGCTGAAAAGGCTGATGTCTATCCCGCCTTCATGTCCGGCGGCCAACAGCAACGCGCGGCGATTGCCCGCGCCCTGGCGGTCGAACCGCGGGCAATGCTCTTCGACGAGCCGACGTCGGCACTCGATCCCGAACTGGTGGGCGAGGTGCTGAGCGTGATCCGCAGCCTGGCCGACGAAGGCCGGACCATGATCCTCGTCACGCACGAAATGAAGTTCGCCCGCGAAGTCGCGAACCATGTCATCTACCTTTACAACGGGCTCATCGAAGAAGAAGGCCCGCCCGACCAGCTGTTCGGCGCCCCGAAATCGGAGCGTCTGAAACAGTTCCTGAAATCCGTGGGCTGACCGCGGGATCCTGTCCAACCTGTGAGGAAGAGAATGAAGAAAACTGCTGTTGTCCTTCTTGCCGCGCTTGCATTCGCAGGTGCGGCGTCCGCCGAACCGGTCAAGGTCGGCATCGCCGCCGAACCCTATCCGCCCTTCGCCTCGCCCGACGCGGCCGGAAACTGGGTCGGCTGGGAAGTCGACATCATCAATGCGGTCTGCAAGGCGGCCGAAATGGAATGCGCGATCACGCCCGTCGCCTGGGAAGGCATCATCCCGTCGCTGACCGGCGGCCAGATCGACGCGATCATGGCCTCGATGTCGATCACCGAAGAGCGGATGCAGACCATCGACTTCTCGGACAAATATTACAACCCCGCGGCAATAGTCGTGGCCGCCAAGGGTTCGGGGATTACCCCGGACGCCGCAGGGCTTGCCGGCAAGATCATCGGGGTGCAGGTCTCGACCACCCACGAAGCCTATGCCCAGGCGCACTTCGCGGAGTCCGTGGCCGAGATCAAGACCTACCAGACCACCGACGAAGGGTTCCAGGATCTGGCCGCCGGCCGCATTGATGCCTCGCAGGCCGACAGCATCGCGGTCGACGCCTTCATGGCGACCGACGCCGGCAAGGCCTGCTGCGAAGTGGTGGGCGCGGTGCCCGCTGACCCGGCGATCCTTGGCGCCGGTGTCGGTGTCGGCCTGCGTAAGGGCGACCCGCTGAAGGACAAGTTTAACGCAGCCATCAAGAAGATCCGCGAAGACGGCACCTATCAGGAGATCACGAAGAACTATTTCGCCACCGACATCTATGGCGATTGAGGCTTAGGTGCATACGCTGGTTTCGGCCACGGCGGCATTCCCGACGCTGGACCTTCTGGCCTGGTCGCCCCCCGGATGGGGGGCGACCTTGGTGCAGGGTCTGCTCAACACGATCATGATTGCCTTTGGGGCTTATGCGCTTGGCCTTCTGATCGGAGTGTTCGGGGCCTTCGGCAAGCTTTACGGCGGGCCGGTGGTGAAGGATCTGCTCGGCGTCTACACGACGCTGGTGCGCGCGGTGCCGGAACTCGTCCTGATCCTGATTCTCTATTTCGCGGCGACCGATGCGGTGAACAAGCTCATTGCCATCTGGGGATACGGTCCGATCCAGATCAACGGCGTGGCCGCCGGCATCGGGGTGCTCGGCATCGTCCAGGGGGCCTATTCCACCGAAGTTCTGCGCGGCGCGATCCTGTCCGTGCCTGCCGGGCAGATCGAGGCCGCACGCGCGATGGGCATGGCCCCCTCGCTTCTGGCGCGCCGGGTCACGCTGCCCCTGATGATGGCGGCGGCGGTTCCCGGTCTGGCGAACCTCTGGCTCACCGTCACGAAGGACACGGCGCTTCTCGCGGTCGTGGGCTTTATCGAACTGACCAAGGCCACCTCGCTCGCCGCCGCCACGACCAAGGCCTTCTTCACCTTCTATGTCGCGGCCGGTGTGCTCTACCTGATCCTGTCGCTCGGCTCGACCTTCGTGTTCCACCGGATCGAACGCTGGGCCAGACGCGGGCAACGGCCGGTTGGCAGAGGGGGGGCATGATGACCTATCTTCTGACGATGTTCCGCCCGCTTCATCGCCGGATCATGTTGCTGGTCGGTGTTGCAATCGTCGTCACCTGCCTGCTGACACTGAACTGGAGCTGGGTGCCCGAATATGCCGACAGGATCGCGCTCGGGATCTGGACCACGGTCTGGCTGACCGTCGTGACCATGATCATCGGCATGTTCCTCGCCATCCTTCTGGGTCTTGCGCAGGCGACCGGGCCCTGGTGGCTGTCCTGGCCCGCCCGGGTCTATTGCACGATCATCCGGGGCACGCCGCTCCTGCTGCAGCTCTGGTTGCTCTATTTCGGCCTTGGCTCCTTTTTCCCGCTGTTCCCCGAACTCAAGCAGAGCTTCCTCTGGCCGATCCTGCGCGAGGAATGGCCCTATGCGATCCTCGCCCTGTCGATGAGCGTCGCGGGCTATGAAGGCGAGGTCATGCGCGGCGCGTTCCGGGGCGTGCCCCATGGGCAGCTGGAGGCCGCGCGTGCCATGGGCATGCCGCGCTTCACCGCCTTTCGCCGCATCTGGCTGCCGCAGGCGCTGCATCGCGCCCTGCCGACCATCGGCGGCGAGACGGTCCTGCAGATGAAATCAACGCCGCTGGTCGCGACGATCGCGGTCGTCGAAATCTATGCGACGGCCCGCCGCGTCACCCAGGACACGTTCATCGTCTATGAACCGCTGCTTCTGCTCGCGGTCGTCTACATGGCGCTGGCCGGGCTGATCGTCCTGCTGTTTCGCTGGCTGGAATCGCGCCTGCCCACGCGGACCGCCTGAGAAGCGGGGGGCTTCGCGGGACATTCGGGCCGGAATGAATGGACTTGTCGTTCATTCTGGTCAAAATATCCCCGCCGGAGGCGATCAACTTTTCGCCTCGGGGGTTTGACGAACCGGGCAGGGGATGCCATGTCCCTTGCGACAGGATTTGCCAAGGATCACGCCCATGCCCGCCTATCGTTCCCGCACCTCGACCCATGGCCGCAACATGGCCGGTGCCCGCGGGCTCTGGCGCGCGACCGGCATGAAGGACGGCGATTTCGGCAAGCCGATCATCGCCATCGTCAACAGCTTCACCCAGTTCGTGCCCGGCCACGTCCACCTGAAGGACCTTGGCCAACTGGTCGCGCGCGAGGTCGAGGCGGCCGGCGGTGTGGCGAAAGAGTTCAACACCATCGCCGTCGATGACGGGATCGCGATGGGCCATGACGGCATGCTCTATTCGCTGCCCTCGCGCGAACTGATCGCCGACAGCGTGGAATATATGGTCAACGCCCATTGCGCCGACGCGATGGTCTGCATTTCCAACTGCGACAAGATCACCCCCGGCATGCTGATGGCCGCGCTGCGGCTGAACATCCCGGCGGTGTTCGTCTCCGGCGGACCGATGGAGGCCGGCCAGGTCGTGATCAAGGGCAAGGAAGTGGCGCTCGATCTGGTCGACGCCATGGTCGTGGCCGCTGATGACAAGGTTTCCGACGAAGAGGTGCTGGCCATCGAGAAAGAGGCCTGCCCGACCTGCGGCTCGTGCTCGGGCATGTTCACGGCGAATTCGATGAACTGCCTGACGGAGGCTT
>CAZRKU010000078.1:0-523 GCA_964600685.1 uncultured Frigidibacter sp.
GGCGGCGGGCAAATTCGGCGATCCCCGGATTGTGGCCGATCATCATGACGGTGTCGCCGGTCGCCTTGTGGAGGACCGCGAACATGACATCGGGCGAGGCATGGTAGAGCGCGTCGACGTAGTCGATCTTCGGCGTGACTTCCAGCGGCGCGGCGGCAACGGTCGCCCAGGTCTCGCGCGTGCGGGCGGCGGTGGAGCAGAGCACCTGATCCGGCTCGTATCCCCGCGAATGCAGCCATTCCCCAAGCTCAAGCGCCGCGCGCAAACCGCGCCGGTTCAGCGGGCGGTCGAAATCGGGCATGGCCGGATCGTCCCATGACGACTTGGCGTGACGCGTGAGGACGAGACGACGGTGGCCGGCGGTCATCGGTGAAAAAGCCCCATGTGATAGGCGGATTGCTCGGGCAGCCTGCCATAGGCCTGTGACACCGGGCAAGCGCGGCGTACGGCGCAGCCGAAAGAAAGACAGTCGCGGCCTGCGGGCGTGTCGAGGAAGCGGTGGCAGGCCGGCACGTCATAGCCT
>CAZRKU010000078.1:533-14354 GCA_964600685.1 uncultured Frigidibacter sp.
GGCGGTCAGAGCGCCGGGTGGGCAGGCGGCCAGACAGGGTTTGCGGGAACAGCCCGCGCAGGGCGGGGTGGCGGGCGGTTCGGGCAGGTCCAGCCGCTCCCGCAGGGCGATGGCGCCGCGGTAGGAAACCATGAGCCCGGCCCGGTCGTGCACCAGAAGCGTGACCGGCGAGGCCCAGGCGCGGCCGCTTCTGAGCGCCCACCGGTAGAAGGGCCGGTAGGGCGGTCCGCCGAAGGGGAAATAGGCCTTGCCGCCATGTTCGCAGGCCAGCCCGCCGATCACACGCCGCGACCAGCGGTCGAGCGGATCGGAGGCACCATCCCGCCATTCGGGCGCGCCCGCCACATGGGGCCAGAAGTCCGGCTCTTCGGGGCCGAAGAGGATGAGCGTGCGGAACTCAGCCGACAGGCCATCCTCCGGCGCCAGATGAAACGCCCCGAATATGCCCAGATGGTGGGGCAGCGCCGCCGCCGCGATGGCCGCCAGTGTCACTGGACGCGCGGCTTGATGCGCGGCTCTGTCGAGCGGATCTGGCTCCCGGCGCCGTGATCGGTGAACAGCTCCAGAAGCACAGCATTCGGCACCCTGCCGTCGACGATGGATGCGGCGCGCACGCCCTCATCGACCGCCGCCAGCGCGGTTTCGGTCTTGGGGATCATGCCGCCCGCGATAGTGCCGTCGGCGATCATCGCGCGCACCTCGTCGGGCGAAAGCTGTGTCACGACCTCGCCCGCCCTGTTCATCACGCCCGCCACGTCGGTCAAAAGAAGCAGTCGGTCCGCCTTCAGCGCCCCGGCGATGGCGCCCGCCGCGGTGTCGCCGTTGACGTTGAAGGTCTCGTTGTCGTTCATGCCGGTGGCGACCGGCGCGATGACCGGGATGATGCCGGCATTGTAGAGATCGCGGATCACCTGCACGTTCATCTCGACGGGGCGGCCGACATAGCCCAGTTCGGGATCGTCGGCCACGCAGACCATGAGATCGTCGTCCTTGCCCGAGATGCCGACCGCGCGCCCGCCCGCATCCATGATCGCCTGCACGATGCGCTTGTTCACCAGGCCGGAGAGGATCATCTCCACCACCTGCACCGTGGCCTTGTCGGTCACGCGCTTGCCGCGCACGAATTCCGACTTGATGCCGAGTTTGTTCAGCATCTCGTTGATCATCGGTCCGCCGCCATGGACGACGACCGGGTTGACGCCGACCTGCCGCATGAGCACGACATCGCGGGCGAACTCGGCCATCGCCTCCTCGTCGCCCATTGCGTTGCCGCCGAATTTCACGACGACCACCGCGCCAGAGAAACGCTGCAGATAGGGAAGCGCCTCGGAGAGCGTCTTGGCGGTGGCGATCCAGTCCCGGTCCATCGTCTGTTTTCTCATCGGCGGCCTCATGCGGTTCGCGGACTTGTTAGCCCCCTTGAGGGCCTCTGCCAAGGCTGGCCATTGCCATGGCGGCGAAATTGCCTAGGGTTCACGCCGACAGGAGACATCAGATGGCTGACGAACAAAAAACCCTGCTTCTGACCGGCGCCTCGCGCGGGATCGGGCATGCGACGGTCAAGCGTTTCGGGCGCGAAGGCTGGCGGGTGCTGACCTGTTCGCGCCAGCCGTTCGATCCGCGCTGCCCCTGGCCGGGCGGCGAGGGGAATCATGTCGAGATCGACCTGACCGACCCCAATGCGACGATGCGGGCGCTGGAAGTCATCCGGGCGAAACTGGACGGCAAGCTGCACGCACTGGTCAACAATGCGGGCATTTCGCCGAAAGGGCCGGGGGGCAGCCGACTGAATTCGATCGAAACCGACCTGCGCGACTGGGGCAAGGTCTTTCACGTCAATTTCTTCGCGCCCATCGTTCTGGCGCGCGGCTTGAAGGACGAGCTTGCGGCGGCGAAGGGGGCGGTGGTGAATGTCACCTCGATCGCCGGAAGCCGGGTCCATCCGTTCGCGGGCGCGGCCTACTCGACCTCGAAAGCGGCGCTGAAGGCGCTGACGCGCGAGATGGCGCACGATTTCGGACCGCTCGGCGTGCGGGTGAACGCCATCGCGCCGGGGGAGATCGAAACTTCCATCCTGTCGCCGGGGACGGAAAAGATCGTGGAAGGCCTGCCGCTCCGCCGTCTGGGGCAGCCGTCGGAAGTGGCCGACGTGATCTGGTTTCTGTGCACCGATCAGTCATCCTACGTCACCGGGACGGAGATCGAGGTGAACGCGGGCCAGCACGTCTGATCCGGTCGGCCTGTTGGCTACGCCAGCGTCGCGATGATGGCGCGCAGCACTTCGATCCCCTCGCCCTTTTCCGAAGAGGTGAGGATGATTTCGGGATAGGCGGCAGGGTGGTTTTGCAGGGCGGCGCGGACCTGGGCGAAGGTCGCCTCGCGGTCCGACCCCTTCACCTTGTCGGCCTTGGTCAGCACCACCTGGAAGGTCACGGCGGATCGGTCCAGAAGCGTCAGGATCTCCTCGTCCACGGCCTTGATGCCATGGCGCGTGTCGATCAGCACGAAGGCGCGGCGCAGCGTCTGGCGCCCGGCCAGATAGGCCTTCAGAAGCCGTTGCCATTTTTCAACGATGGCTTTCGGCGCTTCGGCATAGCCGTAGCCGGGCAAGTCGACCAGATAGCGGTCTTCGTCCACGGTAAAATAGTTGATCTCCTGCGTCCGGCCCGGCGTGTTCGAGGCGCGTGCGAGGTTCTTGCGACCAGTCAGGGCATTGATCAGGCTCGACTTCCCGACGTTCGAGCGACCCGCGAAGCAGACTTCCAGCCGATCGGCGGGCGGCAGGCCATCCATCGCCACCGCCCCTTTCAGGAAGTCGATGGGCCCCGCGAACATCAGGCGGCCGGACTCCCGGTCTTCGGGAGTGGGTTCGGGCGCGAAAGGGAAAGGTTGGATGGTCATGCCAGAACCGCGAAGGCGTCGCCCTGCCGGACGAGGCCGCCTTCGATCACCCGGCCATAGACCCCGAAATTCTGATGGCCATAATGGCTGCGCAGCGCGCCAAGCGTATCGGCGTCACGTTCGCCCGTCGCCGGGTTCGCAGTCGTGGCAAGGCAGCGCACGATCGGCTCCACAATCTCGATCCGCGCATCGCCGAGGCGCACCGTCCGGCCGACGAGGTCCATTTCGGCGAAGGGCGCGAGGCCGTCGATCCAGAAATTTCCGCGCCAGCGCAGGGGCGAAAGGTCGGTTCCCAATACCTCTGACAGAGCCTGGTTCGAAGTCAGTCCGAGGATCGAGACAGAAGGGTAATCGGTGTCCGTCATGCCCCGGACCGGAACCGAATAGATCCGCGCGGGAAGGGCACGGTCGGCGGGGCAAAGCGGGGCGACCCACTCCAGAAACCGTGCGGCATCGGCAGAAACGTCCGGGCGGAAGGTGATCGCGGGACGGTCGGGACAGGTCAGCGTCAGCTCGGCGTTCGCCTCGTCCAGCCGCGCGTTGATCGCCATGAGGCTCGGCGCCTTCGACCCGCGCGAGAAATTCTGGCAGGGCGACCATTGGCCTTCGACGATCTTCGCCGCGTCATGGGCAACCGCCCAGCGCCGGTCCCAGGGCAGGCCTTCGCCTGCCGTCAGGCACACCTCCGCCAGCTCCTCGCGCCCGTGCGACTTCAGCGGATGGCGCTGGATGCTGGCCAGCGTCGCGATCATTTCGCCGCCGGCTTGTTGCGCTTGAACCCGTTGCGGATGTTGCCAAACAGGTCCGGGCGTTTCCCGTGCATCGACATGATCGTATATTGCTGCAGGAAGGTGATCGTATTGTTGGTGATCCAGTAAAGCACCAGACCCGAGGCGAACGACCCCAGCATGAACATGAAGATCCACGGCATCCAGGCGAAGATCGCCGCCTGGGTCGCGTCGGTGGGCGCGGGGTTCAGCTTTTGCTGGAACCACATCGAGATGCCCAGCAGGATCGGCAGAACCCCGAGCGAGAAGATGAAGAAGAGACTGCCGGGTTCCGGCGTCGCCCAGGGCAGGAGCCCGAAGAGATTGAGGATCGACGACGGATCAGGCGCGGAGAGGTCGCGGATCCAGCCGAGCCAGGGCGCGTGGCGCAGTTCGAGCGTGACGAAAATCACCTTGTAGAGCGAGAAGAAGATCGGAATCTGGATCAGGATCGGCAGACAGCCCGAAGCGGGGTTCACCTTTTCCTTCTTGTAAAGCTCCATCATCCCCTTTTGCAGTTTCGCACGGTCGTCGCCGGACTGCTCCTTGAGCTTCTCCATCTCGGGCTGAAGCTCTTTCATCTTGGCCATGGAGATGTAGGACTTCCGCGCAAGCGGGAATACCAGCGTCTTGATGACGAAGGTCAGTGCGATGATCGCCCAACCCATGTTGCCGATCGCGCCATTCAGCCAGTGCAGCAGGATGAACATCGGCTTGGTCAGGAAGTAGAACCAGCCCCAGTCGATGGCGTCGACAAAGCGGTCAATGCCGGTCTTTTCCTGATAGGACTTGATTGCGGCCCATTCCTTGGCGCCCGCGAAAAGCATGGTCTTGGCGCTGCCGGTCGCGCCAGGCGCGACCTCGATTTCCGGAAGGCGCGCCCAGACTTCATACGTGTCGTTGCCGGCGCTGTAGCGCAGCACGGATTTGAACGCCTGTCCCGGCATCGGCACCAGCGAAGCCATGAAATATTTGTCGGTAAAACCGACCCAGCCGCTTTTGGCGACGTCCACGGTGCTGGCGGGGCGGCCTTCGGCCTCAGACAGGTCGAGCGAGGGGAATTTTTTGTAGTCAAGTTCTTCGAGCTGGCCGTCCGAGATGCGGATCGCGCCTTCGTGGGCGATGTAGAACCCTTCAAGCTTGGGCAGCCCGCGGCGCGCGACAACACCGTAGGGTGCAAGCCGGACCGGGCCATCGGTGCGGTTCTCGACCGTCTGGGTGACGGTGAACATGAAATCCTCGTCCACCTCGAAGGTGCGCACGAAGGTCAGACCCGCGCCGTTGTCCCAGATGAGTTCGACGGGTTTCCCCGGCGCGAGGCTGTCGCCGGAGCGGACGGACCAGAGCGTATCGGCATTTGGTACCAGCGCGGGGTCAAGCCCGGCACCTGCGGCCCAGCCATAGACGGCGAAATAGGGCTTGTCGGTCGCCTCCGCCGCGCCGGTATCTGGAGCGAGAAGCCGGACCCTGGGCGAGTTTTGCGCAAGTGTCATCCGATAGTCATTCAGGAGGATATCGTCGATCCGCCCGCCGAGAAGCGAGATCGATCCGGACAGGCGGGGTGCTTCGATTGCGACGCGCGGGGCGTTGGCAGGGGTGACGCCCGGATCGGCAAGTGTCGCGGTTGCCGCTGATCCGGCGGCGGGCGCTGCGAGCGGGGCCGGATTGCCGGGGGCTGCGGCCGTATCTGCCGCAGGGGGCGGCGTAGTCAGATCCTGCGGCGCGGGTGCCGGCGCAAAGACCGTATACCACACGAGGATCACCAGGAACGACAGCACCGTCGCCAGGATGAGATTCTTGTTCTGATCGTCCATCAGGACCCACCACCTGTCCAAGCCAAGATCAGCGTGGTTCAACAGAAGGGGCAGGCAAGGTCAAGCGGTTTTCGCCCAAGCGCGCGGTCGCGCACCTGCCGGGCGGGCCGTGGCGGATGGCGCGCGCACACATCGGACCCGGCGCTGGCGCTTTCCGGTTTCAGACGATTCGCCGGCCGAGCTTGGCGGTGGCCTGAAGCTTCATCTGGTGATGTTCCAGCCAGCCGATCGTGTCCTGAAAGGGCATCGGGCGGGCGATGACATAACCCTGCACATGCGAACAGCCAAGTTGCGCCAGCATCGCATGTTCGGCCAGGGTTTCCACCCCTTCGGCGAGCGTCTGCAGGCCCAGTTGTTCGGACATGGAAAGGATCGCGGTCACCATCCGCTGCTGCGCGGGATCACTGTCGACCCGGGTAACGAAGGACCGGTCGATCTTGATCCGGTTGACCGCGAACCGCCGGATCGAAGTGATGGAAGCGTGGCCCGTGCCGAAGTCGTCAAGGTCGATCCCGCAGCCGATCTTGGCCAGCGCGGCAATGTTGCGCACCACCATGTCATTTTCGGTTTCCGCGACCACGGTTTCCAGGATCTCGACCGTCAGCCGCGAAGGGACAAGTTCGAACCGATCCAGTTCCCAGCGCAGTTTTTCGACCAGTTTGGGGTCGCGCAGCTCCTCCTTGCAGAAGTTCACCGCGACCGAGGGCACATGATAGCCCGCCCGGTCCCAGGCGCGCAGCGCGTTCAGCGTCTGAAACAGCATCACTTCGCCCAGCCGGGCCGACAGGCCGGTCGAAGTGAGGGCTGACAGGAACTCGGCCGGCGGCAACACCCCCTTTTCGGGATGTTTCCAGCGGGCGAGCGCTTCGAAGCCGCTGACATTGCCGGTGTCGGTCGAAAGTTGTGGTTGGAAATAGGCGACGATCTGCCCGTCATCCAGCGCGGCCTCGATCTGATCGCGCAGTGACTGCCGATAATGCGCGGCGCTGGCCACTTCGGTCGAATAGGCGCGGATCGCCGACGGACCGTTGCGCCAGGCATCGTCGGTCGCAAGCTCTGCCGCTGCCAGCAGGGCTGGCCCGGTTGGTTCCGGTACACGGCCGGTCAGGCAAAAGCCGATCGAGCAGGTCATGTAGATCGTCATGGCATCGACCGACAGGGGCTCCTGAACGGCGGTTTGCAGACGCCCGGCAATCTGGATCAGGGTTTCCAGATCGGCCCGGCGGGTCGCCCCGATCGCAATTGCGAACCGCCCCCCTTCCAGTCGGGCCACCAGGTCATGCTGGCGCATCGTCACCACGATCCGGTCCGCCGTGCGCCGGATCACCTGATCAAGCGCGGCCTGCCCATGCCGCTCGGCGACGGCCTGCGGATCGTCCAGGCCCAGCACGATGCAGGCGGTGGTCTTGCCGGTGACTTGCGACTGGCCGAGGATTGCATCAAGCGTCCGTTCCGCCTGTGCCCTGAGAGGAAGGCCCGATACGGCGTCGCGCGCCTCCTCCGGCAGGCCGCAGGCTGCATTTGCCGACCGACGACCATTCGGGCGCGCGACATAGGTTGCAATCGGCAGACCCGCCGTCAGCGTGACAATCGCACCTTCGACCCCGAACCAGAATGCTGCCGCCAGTGTCGCGGGAAGAAGGCCAGCGAAGGGCAGGAACCGCAGGTCTGCGACCAGACCAGGTGACAGGAACCGATGCAGCATCTTGAAAAGCCTCGCACACAGCGGGTCGACGAAACCCCGCGATACGAGATTAGGCGCAATCGGATGACCAGCGGGTTAATCGTTTCGGCCAAGGTCGGGGGGTGGTTCATTCGCGCCCACCGGGCGCGGCCCGGTCGCCAGCGCCGCGAAATCGAAGAGGCTGGGGTCGGGCAGGTGCGAGGCGCGCGCATTCATCAGGGCGCGGAACATCACCTGACGGCGACCGGGGCTGCGCGCCTCCCACTCGTTCAGGAGTTTCTTGACCTGGGCGCGCTGCAAGCCTTCCTGGCTGCCGCACAGATCGCAGGGGATGATCGGATAATCCATCGCCCGCGCGAACCGTTCGCAATCGGCTTCGGCCACGAAGGCCAGCGGACGGTAGAGAAAAAGATCGCCGTCCTCGTTCACCAGCTTCGGCGGCATGGTCGCCAGTCGCCCGCCGTGGAAGAGATTCATGAAAAAGGTTTCCAGAATGTCGTCACGATGATGGCCGAGGACGATGGCCGAACAGCCTTCCTCGCGTGCGATCCGGTAGAGGTTGCCGCGGCGAAGGCGCGAGCAAAGGCTGCACATCGTGCCGCCAGGGGCAATCTTCGACGTCACAATCGAATAGGTGTCCTGATATTCGATCCGGTGCGGCACGCCCATCCTGGTCAGAAACTCGGGCAGGACCGTCGCCGGAAAACCCGGCTGGCCCTGATCGAGGTTGCAGGCGAGCAGATCGACCGGCAGCAACCCCCGCCATTTCAACTCGGTCAGCGCCGCCAGAAGGGTATAGCTGTCCTTGCCGCCCGACAGGCAGACCAGCCAGCGCGCGCCGCGTTCGATCATCCCATAGGTCTCGATCGCCTCCCGCACCTCGCGCACGACACGTTTCCTCAGCTTCCTGAACTCGGTCGAGGAAGGCGCGCCGTGAAACAGCGGATGGATATCGTCAAGATCGTCGAGCATGACCGGCATATGCCAGATCAACGCCACAAAGAAAAGTGCGGCTCCGCCCCTTCTTCCTTGCCGAACTACTCCGGGGGTGTGGGGGCTGGCCCCCGCACTTCATGCGTCAACCCGCCCCGAAGCGCGCAAGGCGCTCGCGCCAGGGTCTGATATTGCCGATCTTCTCCGCCACCCAGGCGGGATCACAATATTTATCCAGATACCGCTGCCCGCTGTCGCAGATCAGCGTCACCACCGACCCCTTGCGTCCGTCCTCCATCATCTCGCGCGCGACCTGCAATGTGCCCCGGAGGTTCGCGCCGGTCGACACCGCCGTGCTGTCCGATGACGCCTCGATCACCGGTCGGCTTGCGCTGATCTTGCCGTTGCACAGCGTATAAGGAACAGCGACCGGGCGGGACGGTGTTTCAGGTTGCCGGTCGGATGGGTGCTTTCGTCCTTCAGAAAGATGTCGACACCTTCAGGTCCCGGAATCTCCAGCCGGAAGAGAGGCGTATCGGCAGAGCGCTGAAAGTCTGCCTCGGTCATCGCGACCGCCTGGTGAGCCCAGTCGCGTTTCAGTCTTTCCCTGGTCGTTTGCCGTCTGTCCCCGGCACCGGGTCATAACCGCTTGCGCCCCATGGATGGCAGCGGCAGACCCGTCGCGCCGCGAGCCAGCCACCTTTCAGTCCGCCGTGTCGGTCCAGCGCCTCCAGCGCATAGGCCGAACAGGTGGGCTGATAGCGGCAATTATGCCCGACGATCGGGGAAAACGTCACCCGGTAGGCGCGGACGGGCAGGGAGAGCAGGAACGCGAGCGGCGTCATGGTCCGGGCTTCGCGGGGGCATGGACCTGGCCGAGCGCGCGGAGCAGATCGGCGCGCATCTGGGCGAAGTCGCGGGCGATGGTGGTCTCCGGCCTGCCGACCAGCACATAGTCCCAGCCGGGGCGCCCGGTGCCCGGCAGGATCGCCCGCGCGATTTCCCGCAGACGGCGGCGGGCGCGGTTGCGGATGACCGAATTGCCGACTTTCTTGGAGCAGGTGAAGCCCACGCGGATCAGCGGGCTTTCGTCGTCCCCTGCCTGCCGCTGACGCGCCTGCAACAGAAAGCCGGGTGTGCCCTGGCGGCGGGCCTGCGCGGCGCGCAGGAAATCGGCGCGTTTGGCCAGAACCTCCAGACGAACGGAAACCGCCGGGGGCGGTGCCGTGGCCGGGCCTTCCTGGCCTTGCACGGGTGCCTCCGGCGGTGTCATGCCGTATAACGGATGGCTGGGCTTTAAGCCGACAGAACCTTGCGGCCGCGGGCGCGGCGGGCGTTCAGCACCCTGCGGCCGCCCTTGGTCGCCATACGCGCGCGAAAGCCGTGGCGGCGGGCGCGAACCAGGTTCGACGGTTGATAGGTGCGCTTCATCGCTTCTTCTCCGGGTCAGTCGGCCCAAACCCCCAGGATAAGGGATTCGAAGGCCTGTCATTCGAAGCCCGGTCCATAGACTCCCCTCTCAGCCAAGTCAACCGACCGGCGGGCATATTATGGCGTTTTCCTGCGATGTCGCCCGTCACCGGCGAAGGCGCTGTCGCGGCGGGCAGACAGAAACGACCGGGCGCGATCGACATTGCCTCGGGACGCGATGATGTTTCGTTTCAGTGGGCAGTCCCGGCGGCGGAATTTTCGGGCGAAGTGCCGGGCCGATCCGCTTCGGGGAGATTTGGTGGAGCCAAGCGGGATCGAACCGCTGACCTCTTGAATGCCATTCAAGCGCTCTCCCAACTGAGCTATGGCCCCACCGGAGGTCCGGGCGCCGATTGCGTCGACCGCCCGCGTGGGCTGTCCTATAGGCAGTCCGGCAGATGGGCGCAAGCGTAAAATCGTGCGGGGTGGGTGGCACGGCGAGCCAACATATCCTGAAAAGAAAAAGCGCCGCAAGGATGCGGCGCCTTCCTGTTTTCCCATGGCTTTCGGATGGATCAGACTTCGTCATCCGCCCCGCCGACATCGGCGATATCGTCGAGCGAGACATTGTCGTCTTCGTCGTCCTCCAGCAGATCGTCGTCGATCTCGGTGTCGCCCGCGGCCTCTTCCAGATCAGTATCGTCAGCCAGATCATCCAGATCCAGATCGCGTTCCTTCACGACGGCCTTTTCAGCTATCATCGTGCGACCGCGGCTGGCGATCAGGCTTTCGGCCGAAAAGCCGTGCCCGCATTCGGGGCAGGTCATCGGGTCGCGCTTCAGGTCGTAGAAGCGGCTTGCGCAATGCGGGCAGAGGCGCTTGACGCCCCATTCGTCCTTTGGCATGGAAATCTCCTTCCAGTGCACGTCTATTCAGAGTCGCAGCCAACTGCCACAAGTGCGCGGGGCTGTCAAAGGCTTTTGCCTTGCAATGTGCGCAGGGCCGCTTTGGCCTTTTCGCCGACGACAAGAGCGGCCAATATGGCGCAAGGCAAGGGGCGGGAAAATGATCCGACAGTTACCGGGAGAGGCTGACGTGAGCCTGATTCTGCGCCGCTCTGCGCGGGCGCGGCGGTTCAGCCTGCGTGTGTCGCGGCTGGACGGGCGGGTGACCCTGTCGATGCCCGCGCATGCGCGCGAGGCGGACGCGCTGGCCTTTGCCGCGACGCAGGCCGACTGGATCCGGCGGGCGCAGTCCGGGGTGGCTGATGCAACGGTCGTTGAGTTTGGCACGCACCTGCCTTTTGCCGGGAAGATGCTGACCCTGACACCCGGTCCCGTGCGCATGCCACGGGCGGAGGGCGGGCTTCTCCTTCTGCCGCCCGATCCGGGGCGGGCGGCGATCCGGGCGCAAACCTGGCTGAAGCTGGAGGCGCGCGAGCGGCTGCTGGCCGCCAGCGACCGTTACGCAGCCGCGTTGGGCCTGCGGCATGCGGGGATCACCCTGCGCGACACGCGGTCGCGCTGGGGATCCTGCGCGCCGGGGGGCGCGATCATGTATTCCTGGCGTCTGGTCATGGCCCCGTCCGAGGTGCTGGATTATGTGGCCGCGCACGAGGTTGCGCATCTGGCCGAGATGAACCATTCGCCCTCTTTCTGGGCGGTGGTCACCCGGCTGATGCCGGACTATGCCCCGCGCCGCCGGTGGCTGAAGCAGAAGGGCAGCGCGCTGCACCGCTATCAGTTCGCGGCACCGCCTGAGGATGGTTGACCGGCGGGGTCGAGTGTGATCACGCTTGCGTCCATGAGTGCCGCCCCCGCCCCTCAGCGCCCGTTTGATCCCGGCCTTGCCGCGCATGACCGGCTTTACCGCATGCTGCGCCAGCAGGTGATGCATGGTGAATTGCCGCCGGGGCAGGCGCTGACGCTGCGCGGTCTGGCCACCCAGTTCGGCGTTTCCATGACGCCTGCGCGCGAAGCGGTGCGGCGGCTGGCGGCGGAAGGGGCGCTGACCATCTCCTCCTCAGGCCGGGTGACGACGCCGGAACTGACCAACGAGCGGATCGAGGAGCTGGCGGCGCTGCGGGCCCTGATCGAGCCGGAGCTGGCCAGCCGGGCCCTGCCGCGGGTGCATCTGGCGCTGATCGAGCGGATGCAGACGATCAACGCCGCCAATCAGGATGCGGCGCTGAGGCGCGATGCGGTGGCCTATGTGCGCACCAATCTGGAGTTCCACCGCATCCTCTATCTGCGGGCCCAGGCGCCGGCGATGCTGGCCGTGGTGGAAACCGTCTGGCTGCAGCTCGGGCCCACCATGCGGTCGCTCTACGCGCGCCTGAACCGCCGCGACCCGCCGCAGCACCACCGGCTGATCATCGCGGCGCTGAAGGCCGGGGATGAGCCCGGCCTGCGGCTGGCGCTGCGCACCGATGTGACGCAGGGGCTCAGGCATCTGATGACCTGATCGGGCAGCCCCGGTCAGGCGTGGATCGGGCCGTCGCCGCAGGCGAGCGCCGCTTCGCGCACCGCCTCGGAGAAGGTCGGGTGGGCATGGCAGGTCAGGGCCACGTCCTGTGCGCTGGCGCCGAATTCCATCGCCACGCAGATCTCGTGGATCAGTTCGCCCGCCGCCGGCCCGATGATGTGGGCACCCAGCACCCGGTCGGTTTCCGCGTCGGCCAGAAGCTTCACGAACCCGTCGCCCTGAAAGACCGCCTTGGCGCGGGCGTTGCCCATGTAGCTGAATTTGCCGACCTTATAGGCGCGGCCCTCCTCTTTCAGCTGCTCCTCGGTCTTGCCGACGGTGGCCACTTCGGGCGCGGTATATATCACGCCGGGGATGACCGAATAGTTGACGTGCCCGGCGCGGCCGGCGAGGATCTCGGCCAGCGCCATGCCTTCGTCCTCGGCCTTGTGGGCGAGCATCGGGCCGACGATCGCGTCGCCGATCGCATGAATGCCCGCGACGTTGGTGGCGAAATGGGCGTCGGTCTTGACCTGACCGCGCGGGGTCAGTTCGACCCCCAGACCCTCAAGCCCCAGGCCGTCGAGGTAGGGTTTGCGGCCGGTGGCGACGAGGACGCAATCGGCCTCAAGCGCCTCTTCCTTGTCGTTTTTCCTGAGTTTGTAACGGACGCTGGCGATGCCGTCCTTGACCGTCGCGCCCTGAACCGCGGCACCAAGGACGAATTTAAGACCTTGTTTTTTCAGAAGTCTTTCGAAGGTTTTGGCAACTTCGGCATCCATGCCGGGGGTGATCGCGTCGAGATATTCGACCACGGTCACCTCCGCGCCCAGACGGGCATAGACCGACCCCATCTCCAGCCCGATGACGCCCGCGCCGATGACGATCAGTTTCTTCGGGATGGTGGAAAGCGCCAGCGCGCCGGTGGAAGTGACGATGATCTTTTCGTCGACCTCGACGCCGGGCAGGCTTGCGGGTTCCGACCCGGTGGCGATGGTGATGAACTTCGCGTCGTGCACTTCGTCGCCGACCTTGACCTGACCGGGGGCGGGGATCGTGGCCCAACCCTTGATCCAGGTTATCTTGTTCTTCTTGAACAGGAATTCGATGCCCTTGGTGTTGGTGGCCACCACATCGGTCTTGTAGGCCAGCATCTGTGCCCAGTCGACGGTGGGCGGCGCGCCGATCAGGCCCATCTTGGCGAAGTTCACCTCTGCCTCGTGCAGGGAATGGGAGGCGTGGAGGAGCGCCTTTGACGGGATGCAGCCGACGTTCAGGCAGGTGCCGCCGAGCGTGTCGCGGCCTTCGACGACCGCGGTTTTCAGGCCGAGCTGGGCGCAGCGGATCGCGCTGACATAACCGCCGGGACCGGCGCCGATGATGATCACGTCAAAAGTTGCCATGGGTCATTTCCTTCGAGTGGGGCGGGTATGGCCCGCGTATTCCGAACGTATTCCAAACGTATTCCAACTTGGGGCGGAGGGTGGGGGGCTGTCTGCCCCCCACACCCCCCGAGGATATTTGCGCCAGAATGAATGCATCAGAGCAGGGCCGCGATGATCATCGTCAGGGTGGCAAAGAAGCCGACGCCCCAGATGGCCGAACGCCAGGGGCGCCAGCCCAGTGCATAGGCGGGGATGTAGAGGATGCGGGCGGCGAGGTAGGTCCAGGCGGCAGATTGGGTGACCGGGCCGGACTGGTTGGCGAGGGTGACGACCACCACGGCGAGGGTGAAGAGGATCAGGCCCTCGAAATGGTTGTTCATCGCGCGTTGCAGGCGGCCGGTCAGGACCGACATCTGCCGCGAGGGCGGAAGGTCGCGGGGGCTGGAGGTGTAGCCGGTGCCCAG
>CAZRKU010000079.1:0-14198 GCA_964600685.1 uncultured Frigidibacter sp.
GACCTATCTCGACCACCTTTCCCCCCTGCGCCGCAAGATGCTGGCGGCAAGGGCGGAAAAGCTCCGGCGGCAACAATGAAAGTGATTTTCATGGGCACGCCGGATTTCTCCGTGCCCGCGCTTCGGGCGCTTGCCGCGCGGCACGAGATCGTCGCGACCTACAGCCAGCCGCCCCGCCCCGCCGGACGCGGCAAGAAGGACCGCCCCTCGCCTGTCCATCAGGCGGCCGAAGCGCTGGGGTTGCCCGTCCGCCATCCCGTCAACTTCCGCGACCCTGCGGATGTCGCGGCGTTTGCGGCGCTTCACGCCGAAGTCGCGGTCGTCGTCGCCTATGGCCTGATCCTGCCGCCAGCGCTGCTCGCTGCGCCGCGCCACGGCTGCCTGAACATCCATGCCTCGCTTCTGCCGCGCTGGCGCGGGGCCGCGCCGATCCACCGCGCGGTCATGGCGGGGGACGCGGAAACCGGCGTGGCGATCATGCAGATGCAGGCGGGCCTTGATACCGGGCCGGTGCTTCTGCGTCAGGCCCTGCCGATCGGGGCCGCGGACACGACGGGCGACTTGCATGACCGCCTCGCCGATCTCGGCGCGCGGCTGATCCTGACCGCACTCGACGGGATCGGCACGATCCCGCGCACCCCGCAGCCCGATCTGGGCGTGACCTACGCCATGAAGATCGACAAGGCCGAGGCGCACATCGACTGGTCGCTGCCCGCGCCCGAAGTCGACCGCCGCATCCGCGGCCTGTCGCCCTTCCCCGGCGCCTGGACGATGATCGGCGCGGAACGGGTGAAACTCCTCCGTTCGCGCCTCGCCGCCGGCAGCGGCTCTCCCGGCCAGGTTCTGGCGGGCCTGACCATCGCCTGCGGCACCGGCGCGGTCGAAATCCTGTCGGCGCAGCGCGAAGGCAAACGCCCGATGGCCGCGGACGAGCTTTTGCGCGGCCTCACCCCGCCCGCGCATCTGGGCTGACCTTCCCAAAGCCCGCGCCTGCCCCCATATTCCCCGCAGAAGGGGGACCGTCATGCCCATCATCGCGCTTGTCGTCATCGGGGCCGCCGCCGGTTTCATCGCCACCCGGCTGATGAAGACCGAGGCCGACCTGATCACCACCATCGTCATCGGCATTCTCGGCGCGCTGATCGCCGGCACCGTGCTGCGGCTCCTGCTCGCGCTCACCGGCTGGGCGGCGGGTTTCGTCGGCGCGGTGCTGGGGGCGATGGCGCTGGTCTGGCTCTGGAACGCCGTCACGTCCGGCCGACGCTAGCGGGTCGGCCGAACGCCCCGCCATCAGGCCGATGCGGCCTTTTTCGGCTTGAACGGCGCCATGCCGGCCCGGGCCAGCGCATCGGCCCGTTCGTTTTCCGCGTGCCCGGCATGGCCCCTGATCCATTTCCAGGTGACCCGATGGCGGCGCTGCGCTTCGTCCAGCCGCTGCCAGAGGTCGACATTCTTCACCGGCTTGCCATCCGCCGTCCGCCAGCCGTTGCGCTTCCAGCCATGGATCCACTGGCTCACGCCGTTCTTCACATAGGCGCTGTCGGTCACGATGGTGATCTCGGTCGCGCGTCCCAGCGCCTCAAGCGCGGAAATCGCCGCCAGAAGCTCCATCCGGTTGTTGGTCGTGTCCGCCGCGCCGCCCGAAAGCTCGCGTTCCTTCACCACGGCGCCGCCCTCCTGCGCCTGAAGCAGCGCCCCCCAGCCCCCCGGGCCGGGGTTTCCCGAACAGGCCCCGTCCGTATAGGCAAAAAAGTCGGGCATCGGGCCTTTTGCCCTTTCATTCTGGTGGAAATATCCTCGGGGGTTTGGGGGCGGAAAGCCCCCAAGTCAAGCCGGTTCCCTGAGAACCCGCGGCACCTTGAACTCGACCCGCTCCTGCGCCGTCTCCACCAGTTCGACCGTCACCTCGAAGCGCGCGCGGAACGCATCCAGCACCTCATTGACCAACACCTCGGGCGCGCTCGCGCCCGCCGTCACGCCCACGGCCTCCGCCCCTTCCAGCGCCCGCCAGTCGATCTCGTCGGCGCGCTGGACCAGCTGCGCATAGGCGCAGCCCGCCGCGCGTCCGACCTCCACCAGACGCTTGGAGTTCGAGGAATTCGGCGCGCCGATCACCAGAAGCGCCGCGATCCTCGGGGCAACCGCCTTCACCGCTTCCTGGCGGTTGGTGGTGGCATAACAGATGTCTTCCTTGTGCGGCCCGATGATCGCCGGAAAGCGTGCCTTCAGCGCCGCGACGATGTCGGCCGTATCGTCCACCGAAAGCGTCGTCTGGGTGATGAAGGCCAGCTTCGCCGGATCGCGCGGCGTCACCCGCGCCACATCGGCGACCGTCTCGACCAGGATCACCTCGCCGTCCGGCAACTGGCCCATGGTGCCGAGCGTCTCCGGATGGCCCGCATGGCCGATCATCACCATCTGCAGGCCGTTCTCGTGGTGGCGCTCGGCCTCGATATGGACCTTCGACACCAGCGGGCAGGTCGCATCGACAAACACCATCTCGCGCCGCGCGGCCTCGGCCGGGATCGCCTTCGGCACGCCATGGGCGGAAAAGATCACCGGCCGGTCATCCGGGCAATCGCTCAGCTCCTCGACGAAGACCGCGCCCTTGGCGCGCAGCCCGTCGACCACATATTTGTTGTGAACGATCTCGTGGCGCACATAGACCGGCGCCCCCCATTTCTGGATCGCCATTTCCACGATCTTGATGGCCCGGTCCACGCCGGCGCAGAAGCCGCGCGGGGCGGCCAGATACAATCTGAGTTGAGGTTTGGTCACGACAATAATCCTGATCCGCCAGGGTCAGGTGCCTTAGGAACCGGCGAAAGCCTCCCTGTCAAGCCGCATCCCCCTGCGGCCCGACATCGAAAGGTTTCACTCTTCGACCACGGCTGCATTCGGCAGGTCGGCCCGCGGTTCACGCGGCGGACGACCGATGACATCGCGCAGCGCATCCAGCTCGATGAAGTTGTCGGCCTGGCGGCGCAGTTCGTCGGCGATCATCGGCGGCTGCGAACGGATGGTCGAGACGACCGACACCCGCACCCCCTGCCGCTGCAGGCTTTCGACCAGCGCGCGGAAGTCGCCGTCGCCCGAGAAAAGCACGATATGGTCGACACGCGGCGCAAGCTGCATGGCGTCGACCGTCAGTTCGACCTCCATGTTGCCCTTCACCTTCCGGCGGCCCTGGCTGTCGGTATATTCGCGCGCGGGCTTCGTCACCATGGTGAACCCGTTGTAGTTCAGCCAGTCGACCAGCGGTCGAATGGGCGAATAGTCGTCATTTTCCAGAAGTGCGGTATAGTAGAAGGCGCGCAGAAGCTTCGAGCGCCGCTCGAACTCCTGGCGCAGCAACTTGTAGTCGATGTCGAAGCCCAACGCCTTTGCGGCGGCATAGAGATTCGAGCCATCGATGAACAGCGCGAGCCGTTCGTCCTTGTAGAACATCAAAGTCCCTTTCAAATTCCCCCGGTGAGTGGCTTCCGCGGGCGCAGTGCAGAGGATACCGTAAAAAATACTCGATACGCATGAACTTACACCTTTACGCGAGAAACTACCAACAATGGAATCTGCCCAAAAGGACAGTGGTGCGCCCCCGGGGGTCACCCAGGCCATCATCGCGCTTGGCAGCAATGTCGGCGAGACCGACGGATCGCCCGACCGGACAATTCTCGCGGCGCTTGCCACGCTTGCGACCGAATCAGTCAGGGTATCGGCAACAAGCCGCCTCTGCCGCTCTCCGGCCTTTCCCGCCGGATCGGGACCGGACTACGCGAATGCGGCGGCGCTCCTGACCACCGACCTCGCACCAGCGGCGCTCCTTGCCCATCTTCACGCGGTCGAGGCCGGGTTCGGACGGGTGCGCATCCAAAGATGGGGGGCGCGGACGCTCGATCTTGACCTGATTGCCGTCGGGGACCGGATTCTTCCCGATCCCGCCCTTTTGCGGCACTGGATCGACCTCCCGCCTGAGCGCCAGCGCGAAGAGGCCCCGCAAATGCTGATCCTGCCCCACCCGCGCCTTCAGGATCGCGCCTTCGTCCTGCTGCCCATGGCCGACATCGCACCAGCCTGGCGCCATCCCCTGACCGGCCGAAGCGTGGTGGAAATGCTTGCGGCGCTGCCGGAAGCGGCGCGGGCAGAGGTCAGGCCGCTCTAGCGGTCAGACTCCGCTTGTCAATCGCGCGCGCAGCGCTTAAAGAGCCAATTCCAGCTTTTCCGAAGGGATTGGAGTCTCCGATGGCCCGCGTTACGGTCGAAGATTGCGTTGATAAGGTTCCGAACAGGTTCGAGCTGGTGATGCTCGCCTCGCACCGGGCCCGTGAAATCGCCGCCGGTGCCGCGCTGTCCATCGACCGCGACAACGACAAGAACCCGGTCGTGGCCCTGCGCGAGATCGCCGACGAGACCCAGGGCGCCGACGACCTGCGCGAGCGGATGATCGCAAGCCATCAGACCCAGATCGAGGTTGACGAGCCCGAGGACGACGACATGGCCTTGCTGATGAGCGCCGAGATGGATCGCCCGCAGCATGACGACATGTCGGAAGAAAAACTGTTGCGCGCCCTGATGGAAGCGCAGGGCCAGGGCTGAGGCCGAACGATCGGGACGGGCCGGAATGATCGACGTCGAAGACCTGATCGCGCTTGTCCGGAACTACAACCCCAACACCAATGCGGACCTGATCCGGCGCGCCTATGATTACGGCCGCCGGATGCATGAAGGCCAGAAGCGCCATTCCGGCGAGGATTATTTCACCCATCCGGTCGCCGTCGCCGCGATCCTGACCGAACAGCGGCTGGATGATGCGACCATCATCACCGCGCTCCTGCACGATACGATCGAAGACACAAAATCGACCTACACCGAGGTTGCCGGCAAGTTCGGCGAGGAGGTGGCCGAACTGGTCGATGGCGTGACCAAGCTGACCAACCTTCAGCTGTCCTCGTCGGAAACCAAACAGTCGGAAAACTTCCGCAAGCTGTTCATGGCCATGTCCAAGGATCTGCGGGTGATCCTCGTGAAACTCGCCGACCGGCTGCACAACATGCGCACCATCAAGTCGCTGCCCGCCGCGAAACAGGCCCGCAAGGCGCGCGAGACGATGGACATCTTCGCCCCCCTCGCCGGCCGCATGGGCATGCAGTGGATGCGCGAGGAGCTGGAGGATCTCTCGTTCAAGATCCTCAACCCCGAAGCCCGCTCCTCGATCATCCGCCGTTTCATCGCGCTCCAGCGCGAAACCGGCGACGTGATCCACAAGATCACCAGCGACATCCGCAGCGAGCTGGAAAAGGCCGGGATCGAGGCCGACGTCTTCGGCCGCGCCAAGAAGCCCTATTCGATCTGGCGCAAGATGCAGGAAAAGCAGCTTGCCTTCTCGCGCCTCTCCGACATCTACGGTTTCCGCATCATCTGCCAGACCGAGGCCGACTGCTACCGCATCCTCGGCGTGATCCATCAGCGCTGGTATGCGGTGCCCGGCCGGTTCAAGGACTACATCAGCCAGCCGAAGACCAACGGCTACCGCTCGATCCACACCACCGTCTCCGGCCGCGACGGCAAGCAGGTCGAGGTGCAGGTCCGCACCCGTCAGATGCACGAAGTGGCCGAAGCAGGCGTCGCGGCCCACTGGTCCTACCGCGATGGCGAACGCGCCCAGAACCCGTTCGCCGTCGATCCGGCGCGCTGGATCACCACCCTGACCGAACGGTTCGACAATGGCGACGACCACGACGAGTTTCTCGAGAACGTCAAGCTCGAGATGTATTCCGACCAGGTCTTCTGCTTCACGCCCAAGGGCGACGTGGTGCAGCTGCCGAAAGGCGCCACCCCCATCGACTTCGCCTATGCGATCCACACCCGCATCGGCAATGCCTGCGTCGGCGCCAAGATCGACGGCATCCGCGTGCCGCTGTGGACGCGCCTGAAGAACGGCCAGTCGGTCGAGATCATCACCGCCGCAGGCCAGCGTCCGCAGGCGACCTGGATCGACATCGTGGTCACCGGGCGGGCGAAATCCGCGATCCGCCGCAGCTTGCGCGAGGAAAACCGCGAACGGTTCGTGAAGCTCGGCCATGAACTGGCGCGCGTGGCATTCGAGCACGTCGGAAAGAAGGCCACCGACAAGGCGCTGCGCACCGCCGCCAAGACCCTCGGCCTTGCCGATGAAAACGAGGTTCTCGCCCGCCTTGGCAGCGCCGAACTGACCGCGCGCGAGGTGATCGAGGCGATCTACCCCGAACTGGCCAGCCAGACCGCCGACGAAATCGCCAAGGACCGTTCGGTCATCGGTCTGGCCGCCGATCAGTCCTTCCGCCGCGCCAACTGCTGCCAGCCGGTGCCGGGCGAACGGATCGTCGGCATCACCTATCGCGGGCAGGGTGTGGTGGTTCATGCCATCGACTGTCCGGCGCTTGCGGAGTTCGAGGAACAACCCCAGCGCTGGGTCGATCTGCACTGGCATTCCGGCCGCCATGCCGCCGCGAACAATGTCAGCCTGAGCCTGACCATCGCCAATGGCGCGGGCGTTCTCGGCCGCATCTGCACCATCATCGGCGAGCAGAAGGCGAATATTTCCGATCTGACCTTCGTCGACCGCAAACCGGATTTTTATCGTCTCATCGTTGAAGTCGAACTGCGCGATGCTGAACATCTGCATATGTTGCTGACGGCCCTTGATGCCGAAAGCGATGTTGCGCATGTGGAGCGGATAAGGGATTTGTCCCGCAAGCCCTGAGCGAGGGTCGAAATGGTTTTCAGACGGCGGGATCGCCGACCGATCAAGACAATTGTGGCCGAATTCTTCTTGCCCCGCGGCGGTTGGTACCGCGCGGCCCAATATGTCATTCATCGCCTGAGCCGCCTCCCCGACCCCCCGCATCGCATCGCCCGGGGAATCTTCGCCGGGGTCTTCATCTCCTTCACGCCGTTCTTCGGCTTCCACTTCCTCGGCGCGGCGGCCATTGCCTGGGCGATGCGTGGCAATATCCTCGCGGCGCTTCTGGCCACCTTCTTCGGCAATCCGCTGACGACACCGCTGATCGCGCTGGGGTCGGTGGAGCTTGGCCACTGGATGCTGGGGGGCAACCCGGGCTTCGGCTTCGAGGAAATCCTCGCCTCCTTCTCTGCCGCCTGGACTGCGATCTACGGAAACTTCCTGGCCCTTTTCACCGCGCGCCAGGCCAACTGGACCGGGCTGGCCGACTTTTTCCGCGAAATCTTCCTGCCCTATCTGGTCGGCGGGATCGGGCCGGGCATCGTTTCCGGCATGGCCTGCTATTACGTCAGCCTGCCCATCGTCGGGGCCTATCAGAAGCTGCGCGACCGCAAGCGGCGCGAACGGATTGAAAAGGCCATGGAGAAACGCCAGAAAGCGGCGGAGAAGGAACGCCGGCGCGCCGAACAGGCCGCGGGCCACCAGACGGAGGACCAGGTATGAGCACATCGGACAGGTTGCGGCTCGGCGTGAACATCGACCATGTCGCCACCGTGCGCAACGCCCGCGGTTCGGCCTATCCCGATCCGGTCCGCGCCGCCCTGCTGGCCGCAGAGGCAGGCGCCGACGGGATCACCGCCCACCTGCGCGAAGACCGCCGCCATATCCGCGACGCCGACATTGAAAACCTGATGGCTTCGCTGAAGCGACCATTGAATTTCGAATGCGCCGCGACAGTTGAAATGCAGGCCATCGCACTGCGCCTTCGCCCGCATGCCGTCTGTCTTGTCCCCGAAAAGCGCGCGGAGCGGACGACAGAGGGCGGGCTGGACGTCGCCACCGACCACAACCGGTTGACGGATTTCATCGCCCCCCTGCGCGAGGCCGGCTGCCGGGTTTCCATGTTCATCGGCCACGATCCGCGCCAGATCGAAGCCTCGGCCCGGATCGGGGCGGCGGTCGTCGAACTGCACACCGGCCATTATTGCGACCTGCATCACGAAGGCCGCTTCGCCGCGCGCGACGCCGAACTGGAAGCCCTGCGCGAAGGCGCGCAACTGGCCCATGCGCTCGGGCTTGAGGTTCACGCGGGCCATGGCCTGACCTTCGATACCGTCGGACCGGTCGCCGCTTTCCCCGAAGTCCGCGAACTGAACATCGGCCATTTCCTGATCGCCGAGGCGATCTTCATGGGGCTTGGCCCCGCCATCACCGAAATGCGCCGCCGCATGGACGCCGCCCGCGCCTGACGCCCGCCGAAGTCCTGAAAAGACGTTGCCCCAAATCCTCTGAAAGGATTTGGCCCCGGCTCCATCGTTGCGAAAGGCTGGCCAAACGTCGGGACGGATGCCATACGCTTGCCATACGTTTGGCCTACGCGAAACCGACAGCGATTTCAGGCAGCAGGAATGATCCTCGGCATCGGAACCGACCTTGCGAACATCGACCGGATCGAGGCGACGCTTGCCCGCTTCGGTGCGCGCTTCCTTAACCGGGTGTTCACGGAACGCGAACAATCCAAGGCCGCAAGCCGCCCCCGCGCCGTCGCCGCGACCTATGCCAAACGCTGGGCGGCCAAGGAAGCCTGCTCCAAGGCGCTCGGCACCGGGCTGCGCATGGGCATCTCCTGGCGCGACATGGCGGTATCGAACCTCGAAAGCGGCCAGCCGGTCATGCACCTGACCGGCTGGGCCGCCGAACGGCTGGCCAGCATGACGCCCGACGGGCACGAGGCCATCGTCCACGTGACCCTGACCGACGATCATCCCTGGGCACAGGCCTTCGTCCTGATCGAAGCGCGCCCGCGCGGATCGCTCACCGCCTTGTTTGCTTGACTCCGCCCCGCGCGCCGATCATGTAGCCCCAAACCTCAGGATCAGGACCGAACATGTCGAGCAAGGCCAAGGAAAGCGTGAGCGAGACGATCAGGACCGTCTTTTGGGCGCTGGTCATCGCCGGGGTCTTCCGGACGCTCTTCTTCCAGCCCTTCTGGATCCCCTCGGGGTCGATGAAGGATACGCTCCTCATCGGCGATTTCCTGTTCGTCAACAAGATGGCCTATGGCTATTCGCGCTATTCCTGCCCCTTCGCGCTTTGCCCGATTCCGGGGCGGATCCTGGCGTCGGAACCCGAACGCGGCGATGTCGTCGTCTTCCGGCATCCGACGACCGGCGCGGATTTCATCAAGCGCCTGATCGGCCTGCCGGGCGACAAGGTGCAGATGAAGGAAGGCGTGCTTTATCTGAACGGCGAAATGGCGCCGCAGAAGGATGCGGGCACGTTCGAGGAGGTTTTCGCGCCTCAAGGCTCGCAGCGCTCGCTTCCCCGCTGCGCCAACGCTCCGGTCGGACAAGGCGGCATCTGCGAAAACCAGCGTTTCACCGAGACCCTGCCGAACGGTGTCACCCACAATGTGCTGAACACCGACATGAACCAGGCCGACAACACGCCGGTCTATACCGTCCCCGCCGGGAATTATTTCTTCATGGGCGACAATCGCGACAATTCCATGGACAGCCGCTTCAGCCAGGATGTCGGCGGCGTCGGCATGCTGCCCGCCGAGTATCTGATCGGCCGGGCCGACCGCATCCTCTTCTCCTCGGCGGGCCGCTCCCTCTTCTTCTTCTGGACCTGGCGCCCCGATCGTTTCTTCAAGGCGGTGGAGTGAAACTCGGCGCGGATCTTTCGGCTTTCGCGGCCCGGATCGGCCATGAGTTCACCCGGCCCGAACTGCTCCTGCGTGCCCTTACCCATGCCTCGATCGCCACGCCGACGCGGCCCGACAATCAGCGGCTGGAATTTCTCGGTGACCGGGTGCTGGGCCTGGTGATGGCGGAGGCGCTGCTGGCCGCCGACCGCGCTGCGAGCGAGGGCCAGCTTGCGCCGCGCTATAATGCCTTGGTGCGCAAGGAAACTTGTGCCGATGTGGCACGCGAGATCGACCTGGGTGAGGTGCTGAAGCTCGGCCGCTCCGAGATGATGTCGGGCGGCCGCCGCAAGGATGCGCTTCTGGGCGACGCGATGGAAGCCCTGATCGCCGCCGTCTATCTGGATGCAGGCTTCGGTCCGGCGCGCGACCTGATCCTGAGGCTCTGGGGCACACGGATCGGCGAGGTGGAGGCGGACGCCCGCGACGCCAAGACGGCGCTTCAGGAATGGGCGCAAGCGCGCGGGTTCGCCCCACCCGCCTATGTGCAGGTCGGTCGCGACGGCCCGGACCATCAGCCGATCTTCACGGTCGAAGCCCGGATGGAGACCGGAGAAGCGACCCAGGCCACCGCCGGATCGAAACGGCAGGCCGAGCAGGCCGCCGCCAAGGCGCTTCTGGCGCGGATGGAGACAAGAAATGACTGACGCCCCCACTCGCGCAGGCTTCGTCGCCCTCATCGGCGAACCGAATGCCGGAAAATCGACGCTCCTGAACCGCATGGTCGGGGCCAAGGTCTCCATCGTCACCCACAAGGTGCAGACGACCCGCACCCGGATCCGCGGGATCGCGATGGCGGGGCAGGCGCAGATCATCTTCGTCGATACGCCCGGCCTCTTCCGCCCGCGCCGCCGTCTGGATCGCGCCATGGTGGCCGCCGCCTGGGGCGGAGCCGCCGACGCCGATATCGTGGTCCTGCTGATCGAGGCGCACCGCGGCCTGACCGAAGGGATCCAGTCGATCCTCGATGCGCTCAAGGAACGCACGGGCCGCGTGGCGCTGGCCATCAACAAGATCGACCGGGTTAAGGCCGAAGAGTTGCTGGCCCTGTCGCAAAAGCTGAACGACGCTTTCCCCTTCGAGCGGACCTTCATGATCTCCGCCGAAAAGGGTTATGGCTGCGACGACCTGAAAGAATGGCTGGCGGGCGAACTGCCCGAAGGCCCCTGGCTTTATCCCGAAGACCAGATCGCCGACCTGCCGCTCCGAATGATCGCGGCTGAAGTCACGCGTGAGAAGCTGACGCTGCGCCTGCACGAGGAACTGCCCTACCAACTCACCGTGGAAACCGAACGCTGGGAAGAGAAACCCGATGGCTCGGCGCGCATCGACCAGATCATCTATGTCGCGCGCGACGGTCACAAGGGCATCATCCTCGGCAAGGGCGGCGAGACGATCAAGGCGGTGGGCCAGCAGGCCCGCGCCGATCTGAGTGCGTTCCTCGAGCGGCCCGTTCATCTGTTCCTTCAGGTCAAGGTCCGCCCGAACTGGCTTGAGGAGAAGGAGCGCTTCTCGGAAATGGGACTGGACTGGAAGGATGGCAACTGATCCACGCCTGACCGCCGACTTCTGGGTGCGTGCCTACCTCCGGCGGCTCCAGCTTGCCGACCTGCCTGCCTATGTCACGGCAAAGGGCGATCCGACTGCCGGCGCGGTTCTGGTAAAAGTCGCAACCCTTGACGGCAGGGCGCAGGCCTTCCAACGTTCCTTCGATCTGATGACCGGGCAACGCGCCTGGGTCACGCTCGCCGAAGGGCCGGAAACGGAGGTCGACACAACCATCACCCGCCAGCGCCGCAACGACCCTGACCTCTGGGTGATCGAGGTCGAAAGCCGCTCGGGCGAAACCCTTCTCGATCAGGATGGACTTTCTTTCTGATCCTCCTTCACTCTGGCGTAAACATCCCGGGGGTGCGGGGGCAGCGCCCCCGCCCTTGCCGGCCAAAGGACCAAGAGCCGATGGAATGGCGCGACGAAGGATTGCTTCTGGCAGTGCGCCCGCATGGCGAAAGCGCCGCGATCCTCGATGTCTTTACCTCCCTTCATGGCCGTCACGCCGGCGTCCTGCGCGGTGGCCAGTCGCGGCGCATGGCACCGATGCTGCAGCCCGGCAACCAGCTCGATCTGACCTGGCGGGCGCGGCTTGATGACCATCTGGGGATCTTCACGGCAGAGTCTTTGCGCAGCCGCAGCGCGCTGCTGGACAGCCGCCTCGCGCTTGCCGCGCTGAACGCCATCCTCGCGCTCCTGCACGCAGCTTTGCCGGAGCGCGACCCCCACCCCGGCCTTTACGCGCTGACCCAAGCCCTGCTCGACAGGCTCGGGCCGGACCGAGGCTGGGCCGTGGACTATCTGCGCTGGGAAACGTCGCTTCTGGAGGAAATGGGCTACGGACTCGACCTCGATCGATGCGCTGCAACGGGCAGCACCGACGAGTTGATCTACGTCAGCCCGAAATCCGGGCGCGCAATTTCGCGCGCGGGGGCGGGCGAATGGGCCGACCGGCTTCTGCCCCTGCCCGCCTGCCTGCGTGGCGAAACACCCGCCGCGCCGGGTGACATTGCCGCAGGCCTGACGACGACGGGCTTTTTCCTGGAACATCGCCTCTCTGCCGGTCTCGGGCGGGCGGGTCTGCCCGAGGCCCGCCAGAGGCTTGCCGAACTCCTGTCGCGCATCCCCGACAAATAACGTCGCGTCCTCACCCTTTCTGTCGCGTCCGGCGCAGCAGCGCCGTCTGACGTCGCGGCATTGTCGGCCCATCATGGCGCTCCGTTACATTCCCCTCGCTCTCAAGCACCCGCCCCAACCCCGAATCCAGCATTTCGCCCTTCTCGCCGGACTGGAAGCTGCCGTTCGCGGCTCGCTCATTTCGGTAATGCCGCTTGCGGTCCGCGACGCGATGGGATCGACCGTTGCTTCCTCGCAGGTCTATTTTCTTGTGGGGGTGATCTCGCTCGTCTGGGGCCTGATGGTGCCCTGGGCGACCCGGCGGATCCCGCGGCGCTGGATGTACACGATCGGTTGCGGCCTGTATCTCTTGAGCATGGGTCTGGCGCTGATCGGCACCGGCCTGACCGTGCCGCTGTCGCTCCTGTGCGGAGCCATGGCGACCGCCACGACTTTCGTCTGCTTCAACGCCTATATCCTCGATTACGTCGACCGCGCCGAACTGGGACGCGGCCAGTCGATGCAGATGGTCTATGCCGCCACGCCCTGGGCGCTTGGCCCGGTTCTGGGGGTCTGGCTGCACGACTGGTGGCGACCCGCGCCCTTCCTTCTGGCCGGGGTCTTTGCCGTCGCCCTGCTGGTGGCATTCTGGATCCTGCGCCTTGGCAATGGCAAGCAGATCACCCGCGCCAAGCGCCCCGCCGTCAACCCGCTCGCCTACCTTGGCCGCTTCTTTGCCCAGCCGCGCCTGATCGCGGGCTGGAGTTTTGCGGTGATCCGCTCCTGCGGCTGGTGGGTCTATGTCGTCTATCTGCCCTATTTCTGCATCGAGCAGGGCCTGGGCAACAAGGTCGGGGGCATCGCGCTTTCCCTCTCCAACGCGCTTCTGTTCATCTCGCCGCTGATGTTGCGTTTTGCCCGCCGCGCGTCGGTGCGCCTGTCGGTCCGAACGGCGTTCGGCATCTGCGGGGCGCTCTTTCTGACGGCGGCCCTCGTCTCCCCCCTGCCTTGGGCGACGGTCGGCATGGTCATGGCGGCTTCGGTCTTCCTCGTGATGCTCGATGTGGTGGGGGGGCTGCCGTTCCTGATGTCGGTCAAACCGTCGGAGCGGACCGAAATGTCCGCCGTCTACTCCAGCTTCCGCGACGTGTCCTCGATCCTCACTCCGGGCATTGCCTGGGCGGTTCTGGCTATTGGCCCCACTGCCGCCATCTTCGCCGCCTGCGGGGCCGCGATGGGCGCGGCGCATCTGGTCGCAGGCCGCCTGCACCCGCGCCTCGGCGCGCCGCGTCCCTCACGCGGCGGCGCGTCGGCGGCCAAGGTCAGTCGAGCAGTCGCCGCGCGATGACCTGGGCCTGAATTTCCGCCGCCCCTTCGAAGATGTTCAGAATGCGGGCATCGCAGAGAATGCGGCTGATCTGATACTCCAGCGCAAAGCCGTTGCCGCCGTGGATCTGCAAGGCATTGTCCGCGCAAGCCCAGGCGACCCGCGCGCCCAGCAGCTTGGCCATACCCGCCTCCAGGTCGCAGCGCTTGTCATGGTCCTTCTGCCAGGCGCTGAAATAGGTCAGCTGCCGCGCCACCATGATCTCGACCGCCATCAGCGCCAGCTTTCCGGCCACGCGCGGGAATTCGATCAGGGCCTTGCCGAACTGCTTGCGGTCCTCGGCATATTTCATGCCCGTCTCCAGCGCCGACTGCGCCACGCCGATGGCGCGGGCGGCGGTCTGGATGCGGGCGCTCTCGAACGTCTGCATCAGTTGCTTGAACCCCTGCCCCGGCACGCCCCCCAGCAGGTTCCCGCCCTTCACCCTGAACCTGTCGAAGCCAAGCTCGTATTCCTTCATGCCGCGATAGCCCAGCACCGCGATCTCGCCGCCGCTCATG
>CAZRKU010000080.1:0-11681 GCA_964600685.1 uncultured Frigidibacter sp.
CCGAATACGACGACCGCATCTTCTCGTGGTCTGATCCCCCGAAGGCGGGCATCCGGGTCAAGAGTGGAATTGTCGATGCACTGCGGAACCGATCATTGACCCGACCAGCATCCTCGAAGGCGCTGTGTGCGACATGACCTGGCACTGATCTTTCATCCAGCCACGACGGGAGCCCTGTGGTCATTGATCCGATCCCCAACCTTGGACCGCCCGAAGGCGGAGTTTTCCGGCTTCGCTCAGGGTGACGGGCTGGTGATGTCCCCCGATTTCGTCAGCATGATCGGGACCTTGTTGCCGATCGCGCCGTGTGGCCGTTCCTCGTTGTAATATCTACGCCAAGCCTCCAGCTTTTCGGCCGCATCTGCAAGGGTCAGGAACCAGTGCTGGTTCAGGCATTCGGCACGGAACCTGCCGTTGAAGGCTTCGATGAAGGCGTTGTCGGTGGGCTTGCCTGGCCGGGAGAAGTCGAGCGTGACGCCACGCTGGTAGGCCCACAGGTCCATGTCACGCGAGACAAACTCGCTGCCTTGATCCACGCGAATGGTCTTGGGATAGCCGGTCATACGGCACACCCGGTCGAGCGTCGCCACCACATCTTCGCCGCGGTAACTGTAGCGCACGTCAAGCGCGGGCACGTAGCGCGAGAATGTATCGACCACGGTCAGAACCCGCAGCTTCTTGCCCGCCGCCAGCTGGTCATGAACGAAGTCCGTCGCCCAGACATCGTTCGGTCCGACGGCTTCAGCGCGGTCGTCGCGCAGCTTGGCCTTGACGCGCCGCTTCGGCGTCTTGTGCCTGAGTTGCATCCCCAACTCCCTGTAAATGCGATAGACTTTCTTGACGTTGATGCCCCAGCCTTCGCGATCCAGCAGGACGTGAACGCGCCGGTAGCCATACCTGACCCGCGTTTCGCAGATCTCCTTGATCCGCTTGGCGACGGCAGCCTGATCGGTGCGGCGGGATTGGTAGTGGAACGTTGAACGGTCGAATCCGATGGCCCCACAAGCCGTCCGGATCGACACCGCCCAATCGCTGCACATCCCGCGAACCAGTTCGCGCATGCGACCAGGCTTCAGATCTTTCGCCGGATCACATCCTGAAGCATCTCACGATCCAAGGTCAGGTCCGCCACGATCTTCTTCAGCCGACTGTTCTCGTCTTCGATCTGCTTCAGCCGCTTCATCTCGGTCGGCAGCAGACCGGCATACTTCTTCTTCCAGTTGAAGTAGGTCGCCTGGCCATCCTGAGCGGCGCGATCTTCGACAGCCATACGCTGTGCCATGTCTGCCTGGACGAACTGGCGCGGCGCGGCCGGATCGACCCGGCCACTCCCGCGCAGCATGTCGACGCCTCGCCGCCGGACCTGCGACTGGACGCCGGCGAAAGCGACACCTGATCGGACAGGGCGCCCTGGCCCGCCCGGGGATGGCAGGCCAGGGCTGTCAGACAGCCGCGTGCCGGGGAGAAGGGCTTGTCTTGCCGTCGAGACGCCGCGCCAGTTTCCTGAAACTGCCGTTCCCGCACCGGGTTTGCCGCGGGGCGATTGCGCCAGGGCGGGGCTTGGGCTAAAGGCTCGCCCATGCTGGACCAGATGAAAAACCGCGCCACCCTGCCCCCGGAAATCGCCCGGCGGCGCACCTTCGCCATCATCTCGCACCCCGACGCGGGCAAGACCACGCTGACCGAGAAGTTCCTCCTCTTCGGCGGCGCGATCCAGATGGCCGGCCAGGTGCGGGCCAAGGGCGAAGCCCGGCGCACCCGCTCGGACTTCATGAAGATGGAGCAGGAACGCGGGATTTCCGTCTCCGCCTCGGCCATGTCGTTCGACTTCGGTCCGTTCCGCTTCAATCTGGTCGACACGCCCGGCCATTCTGATTTTTCCGAAGACACCTATCGCACCCTGACCGCCGTGGATGCCGCCATCATGGTCATCGACGGCGCCAAGGGCGTGGAAAGCCAGACGCGGAAACTGTTCGAGGTCTGCCGGCTGCGCGACCTGCCGATCCTGACCTTCTGCAACAAGATGGACCGCGACAGCCGCGACACGTTCGAGATCATCGACGAGATCCAGGAAAACCTGGCCATAGACGTCTCTCCCGCCTCCTGGCCGATCGGCACGGGCCGCGACTTCATCGGTTGCTACGACATCTTGCACGACCGGTTGGAACTGATGGACCGCGCCGACCGGAACCGCGTGGCGGAATCGATCAAGATCGACGGGCTGGACGATCCGAAACTGGCCGACCTTGTGCCCGCCGAGCTGCTGGCCAAGCTGCGCGAAGAACTGGAAATGGCGCGTGCCCTCCTGCCCGCCTTCAACCGGCAGTCCTTCCTTGAAGGCCACATGACGCCAATCTGGTTCGGGTCTGCGATCAACTCCTTCGGGGTCAAGGAACTGATGTCCGGGATCGGCGAATACGGACCCGAACCCCAGCCGCAGAAGGCCAGCGAACGCGCGATCGGCGCCGAGGAAAAGCCGGTGACCGGCTTCGTCTTCAAGGTCCAGGCCAACATGGACCCCAAGCACCGCGACCGGGTGGCCTTCGTCCGGCTCGCCTCGGGGCATTTCGAGCGCGGCATGAAACTTCTGCATGTCCGCTCGAAGAAACCCATGGCCATCGCCAACCCGGTGATGTTCCTCGCCGCCGACCGCGAACTGGCCGAGGAAGCCTGGGCCGGCGACATCATCGGCATCCCGAACCACGGCCAGCTTCGCATCGGCGACGCGCTGACCGAAGGCGAAAGCCTGCGCTTCACCGGCATCCCCTCCTTCGCGCCGGAGCTTTTGCAGACCGTGCGGGCGGGCGATCCGATGAAGGCCAAGCATCTGGAAAAGGCGCTGATGCAGTTCGCCGAGGAAGGCGCGGCCAAGGTCTTCAAGCCGATGATCGGCTCGGGCTTCATCGTCGGCGTCGTCGGCGCCCTGCAGTTCGAGGTTCTGGCGAGCCGCATCGAGCAGGAATATTCCCTGCCCGTCCGCTTCGAGCCGACGCAGTTCACCTCCGCCCGCTGGGTGTCGGGGCCTAAGCCTGACGTCGAGAAATTCGTCAACGGAAACAAAGGCCACATCGCCAGCGACCACGACGGTGACATCGTCTTCCTGACGCGCCTGCAATGGGACATCGACCGGATCGTGCGCGATCACCCGGAACTGAAGCTGAGCGCGACCAAGGAAATGATGGTCTGACCCGCTTCCACCACCCCGATTGCGGCGGAAATGTGGCGGATTGGGGCAGGACCTGCGCAATCACACCATGATTCGCCGCGGTTCCGTGCCGATCCGGCCTCAGAACCGCCTGCGTCTGGCAAGGATTCCTAACGATAGCCATCCGTTCGGCACAAGATTCCACAATCGGGCGGTTATCGTCGCCAGCACTGAAACAAACCCAATGCGTCAAAATTTTGTCTTAATTTCAACCGATAGATGGGCGGTGCTTATCTTGGTAGGGGATATTGTGATGAAGCTTCTTTCTCTCAAGGCACTGGCTGTCGCCGCTACGCTTGCCTCGGCAGGGGGAGCTTCGGCCGTCACCCTCAACGTCGACAGCGGCTGGGACCGTTTCGCGTTTGGTGCCGTCGGCACCCTTGCCAAACGCGTGTTCGACTTCACGCTCACGGGTTATGCCAACCTGTCGCTGACGGACGGCTATGTCTCGGGCGACCAGTTCAGGGTTCTTCTCAACAACGTGTCCTATGGCCTGACCTCGCTGCCGGTGAACGGCGCTTCGTCGGTCGGTGCCAACTATGACGCGGCCTTTGCAAACTCGAACTTCAGCACCTGGACGCGCCGTCTGGGGCCGGGAACCTATGCGCTGACCATGCTGGTCATGCAGCGTTCAGGGACCGATACCCGTGACCATCTCGGCGCGGTTCGGCTGGACACGGCGCAGGTTCCTCTGCCCGCGGCAGGGCTGATGCTCCTCTCCGCCCTGGGCGCTGCGGCGGCAGTGAGGCGGCGCCGAACCTGAGGGACGGGGCCACACCCGGGAAGAGAGAGCGTCCTTCCGCCGCACCGGCAGGACGCTGTCAGGACAAACGCCGTTCGCATCAGCCCCGCGAACGGCGTTTGTTTTTGCCTTCGCGATCCTTCGCGCCCACGATCACGCGCTTCGCCGATCACGGCGAAAGCGAAGCTGTCCGGCAGATTGGCCGTTCTCTCGGCATGCTCTTCTCGCTCATGAAACCCTTTGAGGCGGAACGCCAGTTCTCTGGCCTTGCCGCCAGCCAGCCCTTCAGTCTGGTCGGCGCAAGGTTTCGCCCCTGCCGCTCGACAGGCGCGGCTTCGGCCTTATCGGCGGTGATCTTGAGGCGCCGGTCGCCGGCCCGCCGGCGCGGGATCTTCTGCTGGCTGCTCAACCACGGTCCCGGCAATCGCCTCCGCCCCCTGAAACTGATGCGGGCACGTCACCCTGGCGCATCGGGCACGGTCCGGGTCCGACGCCGATGTTGAGGGCGGCCACACGGCCCTTTCTTGACCTTCGCCCTCAACTGGGCTAACGCACCACTGGCCCATGGGGCCCGAGACTGACGCCGGGGCGCCCGAACGATAGCGTCCCTTCACCCTTGCGGTCCGACACCGCAGACCGATGGACGCTTATGACAAAATTTTCTGACCTTGCACTGGACCCTCTGGTCCTGAAAGCCATTGCCGAATCCGGCTATGAAACCCCGACCCCGATCCAGGCGGGCGCGATCCCGCCCGCGCTGGAGGGCAAGGACGTGCTGGGCATCGCCCAGACCGGCACCGGCAAGACCGCAAGCTTCACGCTCCCGATGATCACCATGCTGTCGAAGGGCCGCGCCCGCGCCCGCATGCCGCGTTCGCTGGTTCTGGCGCCCACGCGCGAACTGGCCGCGCAGGTGGCCGAGAACTTCGACGTCTATGCCAAGCACACCAAGCTGACCAAGGCGCTGCTGATCGGTGGGGTCAGCTTTGGCGAGCAGGACAAGCTGATCGACCGTGGCGTCGACGTGCTGATCGCCACGCCCGGCCGCCTTCTCGACCATTTCGAGCGCGGCAAGCTCTTGCTGACCGGGGTGCAGATCATGGTGGTCGACGAAGCCGACCGCATGCTCGACATGGGCTTCATTCCCGACATCGAGCGTATCTTCCAGTTGACGCCCTTCACCCGCCAGACGCTCTTTTTCAGCGCCACCATGGCACCCGAGATCGAGCGGATCACCAAGACCTTCCTGCACACGCCGGTGAAGATCGAAGTGGCGCGCCAGGCCACCACTTCCGAGACGATCGAACAGCGGCTGATCCAGATCACCCCCGCCCGCAAGGACCAGACCGCCAAGACCAAGCGCGAGCTTCTGCGCGCGGTGATCATGGCCGAGGGCGAGGCCTGCACCAACGCGATCCTGTTCTGCAACCGCAAGTCGGAAGTCGACATTCTGGCCAAATCCCTGAAAACGCACGGATTTGATGCGGCACCCATTCATGGCGATCTGGAACAGAGCCAGCGGACGCGGACACTTGACGGGTTCCGTGACGGGACGTTGCGTTTCCTCGTCGCCTCCGACGTGGCCGCGCGCGGCCTCGACATTCCGGCGGTCAGCCATGTGTTCAACTTCGACCTGCCGAGCCATGCCGAGGATTACGTCCACCGCATCGGCCGCACCGGCCGCGCCGGACGGAAGGGCGTTGCCATTTCGCTGGCCACGCCGTCGGACCAGAAATATCTCGACGCGATCGAGGCCCTGGTGAAGCAGCCGATCCCGCGCGGCGAGATCCCCGAAGGGTTCGAACTCTCCGAGGCGGCGCAGCGCCCGGCACGCAAGGATGACGAGCGCCCTGGCCGCGGCGGCAGCGCCCGCAGCAGCAGCAAGGGCCGCGACGACAAACGCGAACGGCGCATCAAGCCGCATGGCCAGGAAGCGGCACTTGAACCGGTGCCCGAGGTCGCGCCGATCATGGTGGCCGAAATCACAGCCGAGGCCCCCGCCGCCGTGGAACGCGATGCTCCGCGCGACGCAGACCGCGGCCCCCGTCCGGCGCGCGAACCGCGCGCCGCGGAGCGTCCCGAGGAGCGTCGCGAGGAGCGCCGGCACGATCGCCGCGAGGATCGTCGTGACGGCCGCCGCCCGCAGCGCGAGGACCGCGATCCGCCGGTCGTCGGCATGGGCGATCATGTGCCAGACTTCCTGATGCGCGGTCTGGCGCGGGTGGAAACGCCAGAGGGCGAGTAACCCCCCGGCCAATATCCGGCGGCGGCTGGGCGAAACCGCGGAAGCTTCAGGAAAATTCCGCGGCCTCGCCCGATCTTACTCCGCCATCAGCCGGCTGATCACCACCATGACCTCGGGCTTCTTGCCGATGTCCTCGGTCGCCACATGCCGGACGATACGCTTGACGGCTTCCTCCAGCTTTTCGTCGTCCGCCAGCACCTTGGCGGACGCCTTTTCGAGAAACTCACCCAGTTCCCGCTCCATTTCGTCGGCCAGGGGACGCCCGGCCCGGCCCACTTCCGGCAGGCCCATCAGCTCGACCCAGGCATCGCCCAGCGGTCGCCCGTCTTCGTCGATGATCACCGTGGCCAGCACCAGGCCGTTCAGCGCCATGCGGATCCGGTCGCGCACCACACCATCCATCGCGCCGATCAGCACGGACCCGTCCAGATAGGTGCGCCCGGCCTCGATCTGGGCCACGACCTCGGGGGCCTTGCCCGACAGGCTGACCATCGTGCCGTTGGTCACGATCATCGCCGCGCGGCCCTTGGCCTTGGCCAGGTCACTATGTTCGCGCAGATGCCGGTGTTCGCCATGCATCGGGATCACCATGCGCGGGTTCAGAAGATCATGCACCGCCTCAAGATCCGGGCGGTTCGCGTGACCGGAGACATGATAGAGCCCGCCCCGGTCATCCACGATATCGACACCCTTCTCCGAAAGCGCGTTCACGATGCGCCCGACATCCTTTTCGTTGCCGGGAATGGTCTTGGAGGAGAAGAGGAACATGTCGCCCGGCTTCAGTTCGTGCCCCAGATACTTGCCGCGCGACAGTTGCGCCGAAGCGGCGCGGCGTTCCCCCTGGCTGCCGGTGACGATCAGCATCAGCTTGCCGCGTGCGACCTCCTCCGCCTCTTCCGGGGTCAGGTTCTGCGGAAAGCCGGTCAGGATGCCGGTCTGCTGGGCCGCCGTCACCATCTTGTTCATCGCCCGCCCCAGAAGGCAGATCGAGCGGCCCGCCATGCGGCCCGCCTCGGCCAGGGTCTTCAGGCGCGCCACATTGGAGGCGAAGGTGGTCGCGACCACCAGCCCCTCCTGCTGGGCGATCAGTTCCGAGATCGGACCCGCCAGCGTGGCTTCGGACCGGCCGGGGTGGGGCGAAAAGACGTTGGTGGAATCACAGGTCAGCGCCAGGATGGCGCCCGATTCGCGGGCGATCCTGTGCCATTCCTCGGGGTCGAACGGCTCGCCCACCACCGGGCTGCCGTCCAGCTTGAAATCGCCCGAATGCACGACCCGTCCGGCGGGCGTGTCGATGACGAGCGCGGCGCTTTCCGGGATCGAATGGCTGACGGGCACGAACTGCACCTTGAAGGGCCCGGCCTCCACCATCGCCGGGCGGGCGCCGACGATGCGGATCACGTCGGCAGGCTGGCCGGCTTCCTCCATCTTCATCGTCGCGAGCAGGCCGGTGAAGGCCCGCGCATAGACCGGCGCGCGCAGGCGTGGCCAGAGGTGACCAAGTGCGCCGACGTGATCCTCATGCGCATGGGTGATGAAGATCGCCTCGATCCGCGCCTGGTTTTCCTCAAGCCAGGCGATGTCGGCCATGATCAGATCGACACCGGGCGACGTATCCATGTCCGGGAAGGCCACGCCCAGATCGACGACGATCAGCCGTTCCTGACCGGGCGCCCCGTAGCCGTAGACATAGCAGTTCATGCCAATCTCGCCGGCACCCCCAAGCGGCAGATAGATCAGGCGGTCCTTGCTCATACGTTCCCCAGTTCCATGTTGTGGCGGTGGATCAGCACCAGCCCATGCATCGTCAGGTCATCCTCGATGCTGTCGAACACCTCTGTGCCCTGATCGAAGAGCGAGGCCAAGCCCCCCGTGCCGATCACCTGCATCGCCCGGCCCCGTTCGGCGCGGATTTTCCGGACCAGCCCTTCGACCAGGCCCACATAACCCCAGTAGACGCCCGACTGCATGCAGGCCACCGTATTGGTGCCGATCGACAGTTGCGGTTTACTGACATCGACATGCGGCAGGGCGGCGGCGGCCATGTGCAGCGCCTCAAGCGACAGGTTGACGCCCGGCGCGATGGCCCCGCCGATATAGGCCCCGTCGCTGTCGACCACATCAAAGGTCGTGGCGGTGCCGAAATCGACCACGATCAGGTCGCCGCCATGCCGGTCAAAGCCGCCCACGGTATTGACCAGCCGATCGGGACCGACCGTCGTGCCCTGATCCACGCGCGGCTGCACGGGCAGCCTGCAATCCGGCCGGCCCACAACCAGAGGGCGGCAGCCGAAATAGCGGTCACACAGCACGCGCAGGTTGAAAACGACACGCGGCACGGTCGACGAGATGATCGCGGCCTCGATCCGCAGGTCAAGCTTGGCCGCCGTGATCAGGGTCGAGAGCCAGACATAATATTCATCCGCCGTCCGCAGGTGCTGCGTGGCGATGCGCCAGGTGGCGATGAACCGGCTGCCGTCCCAGACCGAAAAGACCGTATTCGTATTGCCGCAGTCGATACAGAGAAGCATCCCTTGCCCCTTTCAGAAAAAGACATCCGCCGCCGGAACCGTCCGGCGTCCGGCGGCGGTCTGCAAGACCAGCGCCCCGTCGTCGCCGATCGTCGCGAACGTGCCCTCGATCGTTTCACTGACAGTGCGTGCGACGATGCGCTGCCCCAGCCGTGCCGCGCGGTTCAGCCAGGCGGTGCGAATGGGGGCAAAGCCGTAGGTGACGAACTGCGCCTCCCACCGGGCGAAGGCCGCCGCGAGCGCGTCGAGAACTTCGTCCTGCGTGAGGAGCAGCCCGGTTTCCGCCTGAACCGACACGGGCAGCATGGCGCCCGGCTCCACCGCTTCGCGCGGCGGGGCGACGGCCAGATTGACGCCAAAACCGATGATCAGATGGCTGACAATCGCGCCCGGCCCGGCGCTTTCCAGCAAGATGCCCGCCACCTTGCCGCCGTTCAGCAGCACATCGTTCGGCCATTTGAGCGTCAAGGCGCCGCGCGGCCCGCAGAGCAGCGCCAGAGTATCGGCCAATGCCAGGGCCGCCACGAAGCTGCGCAGTGCCGCCTGCGCCGGATCGCCCGCCGGGCGGAAGATCAGGGTCGCGGCGAAATTCCCCTCCGGCGCGATCCAGACCCGCCCGCGCCGCCCGCGCCCCGCCGTCTGGCGGCGCGCCATGATCCAGGTGGGCCGGGTCAGGCCGGGCGCAAGCCGCGCGGCTTCGGAATTGGTGCTGTCCACCTCGGCCAGCACATGCCGGGCATAGTCTTCCGGCCAGGCGAGGAGGTCAGCGGACAAGCGCCTCGGCGGCCAGTGCCGCCGCACCTTCGATGCCGAAAAGGTTCACGACCCCCAGCACCATCACCAGGGCCGATCCCATCAGCATCGCCCACTGGACGCCGCCCATCCGGGTCTGCAGCCCGTCACGCTCGGTCCCGAAATACATGTAGAAGACGATGCGCAGATAATAGAAGGCCCCGATCACCGACGCGACCGCACCGGCCAGGGCGAGCCAGCTCATGTTCGCATCCACGGCCGCTTTCAGCACGCCGAACTTGGCGAAGAAGCCCAGCATCGGCGGCACACCGGCCAGCGAGAACATCAGGACCAGAAGCGCCAGCGCCTTGGCCGGTTCGCGTTTGGAATAGAGGTTCAGATCGTCGATGTCGGTCGCGGGCTGGCCGTTCCGCTCCATCGCCAGGATGAAGGCGAACGTGCCGAGGTTCATGGCGACATAGATCGCCATGTAGGTCAGCATCGCCTGAACGCCGGCCGCGGTCCCGGATGCCAGACCCACAAGCGCGAAGCCCATGTGGGCGATGGACGAATAGGCCATCAGCCGTTTGATGTCGCGCTGGCCGATTGCGGCAATCGCGCCCAGGAACATCGACAGCACCGCCAGAAGCGCCACGACCTGGCTCCAGTCGCCGATCGCGCCGCCGAAAGCGTCGAACATCACCCGGGCGAAAAGCCCCATCGCGGCGACCTTGGGCGCGGTGGCGAAAAAGGCCGTGACCGGCGTGGGCGAACCTTCATAGACATCCGGTGTCCACATGTGGAAAGGCACGGCGGACACTTTGAAGGCCATGCCGGTGATCATGAACACCAGCCCGAACAGAAGCCCGGTCGACAACTGCCCCGCCTCGATCGTCGCGATGATGCCGCTGAACAGCGTGGTGCCGGTGAAGCCATAGGTCAGCGAGGCACCATAGAGCAGCAGCCCCGACGACAGCGCGCCCAGGACGAAATATTTCAGCCCCGCCTCGGTCGACTTCAAATTGTCGCGGCGGATGGAGGCGACGACGTAAAGCGAGAGCGATTGCAGTTCGAGCCCCATGTAGAGCGTCATCAGATCGCCCGCCGACACCATCACCATCATGCCGACGACCGCCAGCGCGATCAGGATCGGATATTCGAACCGCGCCAGCTTCTGCTGCCGCATCCAGTCCTCGCTCATCGCCAGAACACCGGCCGCGCCCAGCAGGATCGTCACCATGGCAAAACGCGCGAACGCGTCCGACACGATGGCCCCGCCGAAGGCCACGCCTTCCGGGCGGCCGGTGAGGCCGATCCAGGCGGCCAGCGCCAGAAAGACCGCAATCGTCGCCCATGTCACGAGGCCGGAAACGCCATCCTTCTTCGTATAGACCGCCAGCATCAGCGCGATCATGGCATAGAGGGCCAGCGCGATTTCGGGCAGAACGACGGGAAGATCAACCTGTTCCACGGGGGCGGTTCCTTATTGGCTGGCCACGTCGGTGCCCGCATCGGCGGGCCGGGCGGCTTGGTAGTTTTCAACAAGCTGGGCAACGGACGGCCCGATCCGGTCGGTGACAAGCGACGGATAGATGCCGAGGAGAAGCGTCATCGCGACCAGGGGGGCCATGACCGCCTTTTCGCGCAGGCTCATGTCGCTGATGCTCTTCAGCGCCTCCTTCACCAGTTCGCCCATCACGACGCGGCGATAAAGCCAAAGCGCATAGGCCGCCGACAGGATCACGCCGGTCGTGGCCACGGCCGCCGCCCAGGTGTTCACCTGGAAAATCCCGACCAAGGTCAGGAACTCGCCGATGAAGCCGCTGGTGCCCGGCAGGCCGACATTGGCCATGGTGAAGAACATGAAGATCAGCGCATAGGCGGGCATCCGGTTCACCAGACCGCCATAGGCGTCGATCTCGCGCGTGTGCATCCGGTCGTAGATGACGCCCACGCACAGGAAGAGCGCGCCGGAGATGAAGCCGTGCGACAGCATCTGGAAGATCGCGCCGTCGATCCCCTGCTGGTTCGCGGCGAAAATCCCCATCGTCACATAACCCATGTGCGCGACCGACGAATAGGCGATCAGCTTCTTCATGTCGGACTGCGCCAGCGCCACGAGCGAGGTATAGACGATCGCGATGGCCGACAGCCAGAAGACCAGCCCTGCCAGTTGGTCGCTCGCCACCGGGAACATCGGCAGCGAGAAGCGCAGGAAGCCGTAGC
>CAZRKU010000080.1:11691-14186 GCA_964600685.1 uncultured Frigidibacter sp.
GCAAGATCGCGGCCAGCACGACGGAACCGGCGGTCGGCGCCTGGACGTGGGCGTCCGGCAACCAGGTATGGACCGGCCACATCGGCATCTTCACCGCGAACGATGCAAAGAACGCCAGCCACAGCAGCGTCTGCATCCCGCCCACGATCGGAAAGCCCCCGAGGCTGATCGTGTCCGACGCGAACACATAGGTCATCAGGGTCGGAATGTCGGTGGTGCCCGCATCGCGATACATCGCGATCATCGCGACCAGCATCAGGACCGAGCCGAGGAAGGTGTAGAGGAAGAACTTGAAGGCCGCATAGATCCGGTCCTTGCCGCCCCAGATGCCGATGATCAGGAACATCGGGATCAGGCCCGCCTCGAAGAACAGATAGAAGAGCACCAGATCGAGCGCGACGAAAACCCCGATCATCAGCCCTTCGAGGATCAGGAAGGCGATCATGTATTCCTTGACCCGGCTCTCCACCCCCCAGCAGGACAGGATGGTGATCGGCATCAGGAATGTCGTCAGCAGCACGAACAGGATCGAAATCCCGTCGACACCGACCTTGTAGTTCAGTCCCATGATCCAGGTGCGTTCCTCGACGAACTGGAACCCCGGATCGGCGGCGTTGAAGCCGCCCAGCAGCCCGAGCGAGATCACGAAGGTCGCGGCGGTGGCGATGAGCGCCAGCCATTTGGCATTCCGCGCCGCTGCCGCATCGTTCCCGCGCAGGAACAGCGCCAGAACCAGTGCCGCGACGAGGGGCAGGAAAGTGACGATGGAAAGAAGGTTTTCCATTAATTTGCGCCCCCCGAGAGCGTCATCCAGACGAGCAGAACAGCAATGCCGATCACCATCGCGAAGGCATAGTGGAAGAGGTAACCCGACTGCGCCCGGCCGGCGAGGCGGGTGAAGAACGGGATGATCCCCATCGCCACCCCGTTCAAGGAGCCGTCGATCACGTTGCCGTCGCCGCGCTTCCACAGGAAGGCGCCGAAGGCCTTGGCCGGGCGGACGAAGATCGCCTCATAGATCTCGTCGAAATACCATTTGTTCAAGAGGAACAGGTAGAGCGGGCGCTGCTGCGCGGCCAGGCGCCCGGGCAGGTCGGTCCGCCGGATGTAGAACAGCCAGGCCAGGCCCAGGCCGATCAGCATGGCGATGAAGGGCGACACCTTGACCCACTTCGGCGATTCGTGCGCCGCAGCGATCACCCCGTTCTCCGGCCCGATGAAGATCGCGCCTTTCGGTGCGGCACCGACGACAGGCTCGGTCGCGGCTGTGGCCTCGGCAGCGCCGGCCTCGCCCTCTGCGGGCGCGGCTTCGGTTGTCGCCGCCACGGCCACGTCGGTCGCCCCGTCTGCGGCCGCCCCCCCTTCGGTGGCCACACCTCCCGCAGCCGCTGCCTCGCCCTCCGCCTGACCGTGCGGTGCTGCGGCCTCCATCCCGAACCAGTCGCGCATCTTCGCTTCATCGCCGAAGAACACCTTGTACCACAGCATCCCCGAGAACACCGCACCCAGGGCGAGAGCCGCCAAAGGGATCAGCATGGTCATCGGGCTTTCGTGCGGCTCATGCGCGTGGTCGTCGTCGCCATGTGCGTGGCCATGTCCATGCCCATGCCCATCATGCCCTTGCGCGCGGCTTTCCCCGTAGAAGGTCATGAACATCAGCCGCCAGCTGTAGAAGCTGCTCATGATGGTCGCCACCACCAGAAGCCAGAAGGCATAGCTCGACCCGACCCAGGCGGTCTCGATCACCGCATCCTTCGACAGAAACCCGGCAAAGCCGTAGCTTGTCAGCGGAATGCCGACGCCAGTGCTGGCCAGCGTGCCGATCATCATCGCCCAGAAGGTCAGCGGGATCTTCTTCCGAAGGCCGCCGTAGTTGCGCATGTCCTGTTCGTGATGCGTCGCGGTGATCACCGAGCCTGCGCCGAGAAACAGCATCGCCTTGAAGAAGGCGTGGGTGAACAGGTGGAACATCGCCACCGAATAGGCCCCCACCCCCGCCGCCACGAACATGTAGCCCAGATGCGAGCAGGTCGAATAGGCGATCACCCGCTTGATGTCGTTCTGCACCAGCGCGACCGACGCCGCAAAGAACGCCGTCGTCGCGCCGATCACCACGATCATTGCCTTTGCCTCGGGCGCGTATTCATACAGGGGCGACATCCGGCAGACCAGAAACACCCCGGCGGTCACCATGGTCGCGGCGTGGATCAGCGCCGACACCGGCGTCGGGCCTTCCATCGCGTCGGGCAGCCAGGTGTGCAGGAAGAACTGCGCCGACTTGCCCATCGCGCCGATGAAGAGCAGCACCCCGATCAGGTTCGCCGCGTTCCAGTCGGCCCAGAGGAAGCTGAGGTTGGTCTCCGCCAAGGAAGGCGCGGCGGCGAACACATCGTCAAACCGGATGCTGTCGGTCAGGTAGTAAAGGGCAAAGATCCCCAGCGCGAAACCGAAGTCGCCGACCCGGTTGACCACGAACGCCTTGATCGCGGCGGCAT
>CAZRKU010000081.1:0-14171 GCA_964600685.1 uncultured Frigidibacter sp.
TATGTCTACGAATTCACGCCGCCCGACGCGGGCACCTTCTGGTATCACCCGCATTGCAACACGCTGGAACAGATCGCGCGCGGGCTGGCCGGGGTGTTGATCGTCGAGGAGGCAGAGAAGCCAGAGTTCGATGCCGACATTCCGCTTTTGCTGCGCGACTTCCGCCTTGGCAAGGACGGCCAGTTCATCGCTTTCACCAGCCCGCGCAACATGGCGCGCGGCGGCACGTTCGGAACGGTCTCGACCGCCAACTGGGCGGTCGATCCGGTGTTGGAGGCCCCGGCGGGCGGGCTGGTGCGGCTGCGTCTTGCGGTAACGGATGTCACGCGCATCTACGATCTGTCCCTTCAGGGGGCAGAAGCGGTGGTGGTTGCCCTCGACGGGCAGCCACTGCCCCAGCCCGAAACATTCACGGATGGCCTGCTGATCGCGCCCGGACAGCGCGCCGATCTTGTCGTGCGGATGCCCGACGAACCGGGCGCGACCGTGGCCCTGACGATGCGCCTGCGCGGCAAGGAAGAACGCAGGCTTGCGCGGGTGGTTGCAACCGGGCCGGGCCTCCAGCGTCTCTTGACCGACCTTCGCCCCTTGCCGCCGAACCCCGCTGGTCTGCCTGATCTGGCCAAAGCCGAAGTGCTCGACTTCGTTTTCGGCTGGTCGCCCGAGGGGGACGCGCCGCCCTCGGGCGGGTTTTGCGGGAATGTGCCCTACCGGTTCTGGTCGATCAACCGGCAGGTGTTCAACGGCGATGCGCCACCCGAGGTCTCGCGACCCGGCGCGCCGCTCGCCGTATTGCGGCGCGGGCAGAGTTACCGGCTCAGGCTCAGGAACGAGACGCAGAACGACCATCCGATCCATCTGCACGGTCTCGCCATGCATCTGGTCGGCCCGGATGGCCGATTGGTCGGGCAGGCCCGCGACACGATCCTGCTGCGCAGCCGCGAGGATGCCGAGGTCGCGGTTCTCGCCGACAGTCCGGGCGATTGGGTCTTGCACTGCCACGTGCTGGAACATCAGAAGACCGGCCTTGCCGGGATCATCCGGGTGACCTGACAGGCCTGGGCAAATGACAAAACGCCCCGACCCAAACAAGGGAGGCGTTTCTCTTTCATTCTGGCCCAAATATCCCGGGTGGGTCCGGGAGGGTGGAACCCTCCCGGCGGGTCGGCCGGGCAGGGCCCGGACCAACAGCCTATCCGTCCACGCGGATGCGTTCGTTCTTCGGATCGAACGGGCTGTCTTCGGTGACGACCGCATCCCAAAGCTGGCGCTGCATGCGGACCTTCAGTTTCGTGCCGGGGGTTGCCAGATCGGGGCGGACATACCCCATGCCGATCTGCTTGCCGAAGGCGACCGAATACCCGCCCGAGGTCAGGCGACCGATCTTCTGGCCGTCATGCAAAAGCGCCTCCTTGCCCCAGGGGTCCGCATCCGTCGGCCCGTCGATCAGGAGCGTCACGCACATTGAACGGATGCCCTTGTCGATCATCGCCTGCTTGCCCTGGAAGTCCTTGTTCATGTCGACAAAGCGCGGCAGGCCGGCTTCCAGCGGCGTGGCATCCCGGCCAAGTTCGGTGCCGAAGGCGCGGTAGCTTTTCTCCTGCCTGAGCCAGTTCTGCGCCCGCCCGCCGACCAGCCTCAGCCCGTGCTTTTCACCCGCCGCCATCAACCGGTCGAACAGGTAGTTCTGCATCTCGATCGGGTGATGCAGTTCCCAGCCGAGTTCGCCGGTATAGGCCACGCGGATTGCGTTGACCGGGCACATGCCCAGTTCGATCCGCTTGGCCGACAGCCAGGGGAAACGCTTGTTCGACAAGGCTGTCGCCGGATCGGCGTCCTTGATCAGTTCCGCCAGGATCTTGCGGCTGTTCGGGCCGGCAAGGGCGAAGACGCCCCACTGGGTCGTGACATTCTGGATCTCGATATAGCCGAACTCGGGTGCCTTGTCCTCGGCGCATTTGCGCAGATAGTCGGCGTCATAGTCGGTCCAGGCCCCGGCGGAGACGAGGTAGTAGTCATTCTCGCCGTTGCGCACGATCGTATATTCGGTGCGCGTGGTACCCGCCGGCGTCAGCGCATAGGTCAGGTTGATGCGGCCGACCTTCGGCAGGGCATTGCAGGTGAACCAGTCGAGGAAGGCGGTTGCCCCCGGCCCGCGCACCAGATGCTTGGTGAAGGCGGTGGCGTCGATCAGGCCCGCCGTTTCGCGGATCGCCGTCGCTTCTTCGACCGCATACTTCCACCAGCCGCCGCGGCGGAAGCTGCGGCTGTCATGGTCGAAGGATGCCGGTGCGTCGACCGGGCCATAATAGTTCGGGCGATCCCAGCCGTTGATCTGGCCGAACTGGGCGCCGCGCGCCTTCTGCCGGTCATAGGCGGGCGAGGTGCGCAAGGGCCGGCAGGCTTCCCGCTCCTCGTCCGGGTGGTGAAGGATGAAGACGTGGTCGTAGCATTCCTCGTTCTTGCGCGCCGCATATTCGGTGGTCATCCACGAGCCGTAACGCCTGGGGTCGAGCGAGGCCATGTCGATCTCGGCCTCGCCCTCGACCATCATCTGCGCCAGGTAATAGCCGGTGCCACCCGCAGCGGTGATCCCGAAGGAGAAGCCTTCGGCAATCCACATGTTCCGCAGGCCCGGAACGGGGCCGACCAGCGGGTTGCCGTCGGGCGTGTAGCAGATCGGGCCGTTGAAATCGTCCTTCAGGCCGACGGTTTCCGACGAGGGGATACGGTGGATGAAGGACATGTATTCGCCCTCGATCCGCTCCAGATCGAGCGGGAACAGGTCGGCGCGGAATGTGTCGGGGACGTTGTATTCAAAGCGCGCCGGGGCACCCTTTTCATAGGGACCGAGGATCCAGCCGCCGCGCTCCTCGCGCACATACCATTTTGCGTCGGCATCGCGCAGCACCGGATGCTCGGGATTGTTCTTGCGGTATTCCTGCAGCATCGGGTCGGGCTCGGTGACGATATACTGGTGCTCGACCGGAACCGCCGGGGTCTTGATCCCCAGCAGCCGGGCGGTGCGCTGCGCGTGGTTGCCGGTGGCGGTGACCACATGTTCGGCGCGGATTTCGGCCTTTTCCTCCGAGGCGACCAGATTGCCGCCCTGCTCGACCATCTTTGTCACCGACACGATCCACTCCGATCCGGTCCAGCGGTAGCCGTCGACCTGCCACTTGCGCTCGATCGTCACGCCCAGCTGGCGCGACCCCTTGGCCATCGCCTGGGTCACGTCGGCGGGGTTGATATAGCCGTCCTGCGGATGGAACAGTGCGCCCTTCAGATCCTCGCTACGCACCAGCGGCCAGCGGTCCTTGATCTCTTTCGGGGTCAGGAATTCGTGGTAGACGTCGGCAGTCTCGGCCACCGACGAATAGAGCATGTATTCGTCCATGCGGTCCTGGGTCTGGGCCATGCGCAGGTTGCCCACGACATAGAAGCCGGCGTTCAGCCCGGTCTCGGCCTCCAGCGACTTGTAGAAATCGACCGAGTACTTGTGGATATGGGTGGTGGCGTAGCCCATGTTGAACAACGGCAGAAGCCCCGCCGCATGCCAGGTCGAGCCCGAGGTCAGCTCGTCGCGCTCCAAAAGCATCGTGTCCCATCCCGCCTTGGCCAAGTGATAGGCGATGCCGGTTCCGACGGCGCCGCCGCCAATGACAAGGGCTTTGACATGGGTTTTCATGGGCTGACTCCTCGGATTCCATTTGGGCCCATATCTGACAGAGCGGTGATTTCCGGGGAAGGTCTGCCCGACCTTTCACGTCCGAAAACGACATGGGCGGATGTCGGTTGCGTCGGACCGCGCCGGGGGCTATCTGCCCCGCAGCCAATTGGTTCTTGAACCAATGGCGAACCATCGACTGCCCCCGAGGATATTTGCGCCAAAGTGAAAGAGGTCAGGAAAAGCCCGGGATGAAGCCACGCCAGAGCATTGCCCCAAAATGATCACCCCCCAAATGGCCGCGCCGTCAGGTCAGCCCGGATTGCGTGCGCTGATCACCCAGGAACTGGACGCCATGACCACGCCGTCATCGGTGACATGGGGTGCCAGTCTGTCGCGCAGCTCCGCCTCGATTGTCGGGCGCATCGTCTCGCCCAGTTCGCGCGCTTCGCGGTAGACCTCGCCCGCCGGACCAAGGGCAAGCTGGAAGGCGATAGCGTCCTCAATATTGTCGCCCATGCGGATCGGTGCATCAATGCGCTCGAAACTCACCCGCTCATATCCCGCCGCACGAAGCTGGGCGGTGACCATCTCTTGCCCGGCCATCGAGAACGGCCCCGGTCCGCAAGTCTCGGCACCATCGCCCGGCGGTGGCAGATGCGCCAGCGCCACCTGCTTGGCCATTCCCAGCCAGGGGTTGTCGGCGATTGTCCGCCAGACAATCATCACCAGCCGTCCGTCGGGTTTAAGGGCAGTGCGCATATTCTTCAGGGCGACGACGGGATTTTCAAAGAACATCGTTCCGAAGCGCGAAAAGATCAGGTCGTGGATCGGTTCAAATTTTTGCCGCTGGATGTCCGCCACCACCCAAGTGATATTGTCGACACCGGCAGCGGCGGCATCGCGTTTGCCGTGCTCCAGAAACCCGTCACAGCAATCCACCGCCATTACATGGCCCGTCGGTCCGGCGCGCTGCGCCAGCATGATCGCGGTATCGCCAAAACCTGCGCCCGCGTCGACGATCCGGTCGCCGGGGTTCACCTCAAGCCTGGGGAAGATCGCCGCACTATGCGCCCCGAGCCCGCCAACCAGCACATGCTTGTATCTGGTGAACTTCGGTACCAGAACTTCGTTCCAGAACCGCACGAATTCGGTTTGGTCGATGTCGTTCATCTTCGCCCCTCCTGCACCCGATCCTGGCATGCTACCACTCGGGTGGCATATCCGCTACAGGCGTGGAGCCGCTACAGCATCCCCGGCACCACCTGATCCGGCGGGCGGTGGCCGTCGGCGAAGGTCTTGATGTTGATGATGACCTTCTCGCCCATTTCGATCCGGCCTTCGAGCGTGGCGGACCCCATGTGCGGCAGGAGCACGACGTTCGGCAGTTCGCGCAGGCGCGGGTTCACGTCGGTGCCATGCTCATAGACATCGAGGCCCGCGCCCGCGATCTCGTGTGCCCTCAGCATCCGGGTCAGGGCGTTTTCGTCGACGACCTCGCCGCGCGAGGTGTTGATGATCACCGCAGTCGGCTTCATCAGTTTCAGACGCCGCGCGTTCATCAGATGGAAGGTCGAGGGCGTATGCGGACAGTTGATCGACAGGACATCCATGCGGCTCACCATCTGGTCAAGGCTTTCCCAGTAGGTTGCGCCAAGGTCCGCCTCGGTCTCCGGCCGGAGCCGCTTGCGGTTGTGGTAGTGAATCTGCATCCCGAAGGCGCTGGCGCGGCGCGCGACCGCCTGGCCGATGCGCCCCATGCCCAGAATGCCAAGCCTGCGCCCACCAATGCGACCGCCCAGAAAGCCGGTGGGCGACCAGCCTGTCCATTCGCCCGCCTGCATCACCGCCAGACCTTCGGGCATGCGGCGGATCACCGCGAGCATCAGCGCCATGGTCATGTCGGCGGTATCCTCGGTCAGCACGCCCGGCGTGTTCGACACAAGGATGCCGCGCTGGCGGGCCGTGGACACGTCGATATTGTCGACCCCGGCACCATAGTTCGCGATCAGTTTCAGCCGCTCGCCCGCCTGCGCCAGAAGCGTTGCGTCGATCGTATCGGTGATCGTCGGCACCAGCACATCGGCGCGGCGCATGGCGGCGGCGAGGTCGTCGCGCGACATTGGCATATCGTCGTCGCGCAACTCGACATTGAAGAGCTCCTTCATCCGTGTTTCCACGGGTTCGGGAAGGCGTCGCGTGACGACAACAGTAAGCCGCTCAGTGCGCATCCTCGGCTCTCCTCTCTTTCTTCGATCGGTCGATGCTGGCAAAGTGCAGCGCAAACGGGTAAGCCACAAGCCCGAAAGATTATTGCGTGCGAGGCGAAGCGAAAATGATCCAGGTCAGGCTGGCGCGGATGGCGCTTGTGGGCGCGGCCCTGGCGGCGGGGTTGGTGCTGACGGCGGCGGGGCCAGCGGCAGCCGACGTGATTGCGGCCGATGAGGAGGGGGTGCCGGGCGAGGGAAAGGGCCCGGTCACCAACATGCCGGTGCCGCGTTATGTGTCGCTGAAGACCGACGACGGCAACGTCCGGCGCGGCCCGTCACTGGAACATCGGATCGACTGGGTGTTCCGCCATCCCGGAATGCCGCTGCGTGTCACCGCCGAGTTCGAGCGCTGGCGGCGGGTCGAGGATAACGAAGGGCAGGGTGGCTGGATCTATTACACGCTGCTGTCCGGCGTGCGCACCGTTCTGGTGACCGAGCCGAAGACCGAGCTTCGCGAGGGGCCGGAGCAGCGCACCGCCGTCGTCGCTATCGCCGAGGAAGGTGTGATCGGCAAGCTTGGCGCCTGCACGAAGGACTGGTGCGAGATCAGCGCCGGCGGCGAGGCCGGCTGGGTCGAGAAACTGCGCCTCTGGGGTGTTGATCCGGAAGAGATTCGCGAGTAGGTGCACACCTCCCGGCAAGGCCGGGCACTGCGGACAGGGGGCTGGCATGAGTGTGCGCAATGGCACGACGATGAACCTGTCCGCCGGGATCGCGTCGGTCAGCGTGGCACTGGTGCTGGTTGGCCTGAAGCTCTGGGCGCTGGGTGCGACGCAGGCGCTTTCGGTGGCAGCCTCGCTTGCCGACAGCGCGCTTGATCTGATGATGTCGCTGGGCGGGCTGATGGCGATCATCTATGCCGCCCGACCTGCTGACGAAGATCATGCGTTCGGCCATACATCGGTCGAAGACCTGGCGGCGCTGACGCAATCGGTCTTCATCCTGATTTCGGGGGGCGTGATCGGCTGGGCGGCGCTTGGGCGGCTGACGTCGGATGCGGCCTCACCCATCGCGTCCGAAGGGCCGGGCATGCTGGTCATGGCGGCGTCGATTGCCCTGACCATTGGCCTGGTGCTTTGGCAGCGTCGGGTGGCACGGCGCACCGGCAGCCGCGTGGTCGCGGCCGACAGCCTGCACTACATGACCGACCTGGTTCCCAACCTGGGGGCCATCGCCGCACTTGGCATGTCGCGGACCTTCGGGTTGGGGCAGGTGGATTCGGTCGTGGCCCTGGGTGCGGCCGCGATACTGGTCGTGGGCTCACTGCGTATCGGCAAGGGGGCGTGGGATGCGCTGATGGACCGGCGCGCCGATCCGGCGATCATCGAGGGCATTGCGGCGATAGCGCGCGACTGGCCGGGCATCCACGGTTTTCACGACCTGAAGACCCGGATGGCGGGGAGCCGGATTTTCGTGAACATCCACATCGAACTGGACGGCAGCCAGACCCTGCGCGAGGCGCATGCCATCGGCGCTGGCCTCAGGCGACGGATCATCCAGACCTATCCGCAGTGTGACGTCATCATCCACAAGGACGTGGCGGCCGAAACCTGACGAACGTCGCGACACGGGCCGGCAGCGGTGATCCGAATGAAAAGGCCCCACCGAAGCGGGGCCTTTGCGCCATCTGTGGGATCCCGGCCATCGGCCCGGATCCTCCGGTTCGCAGGGCTTACTGCGGAATGTCGCCGGTGATGCCTTCGACATAGAAGTTCATGCCCAGAAGGTCGCCGTCCGGTGCGGTCGCGCCTTCGGCCAGCCAGGGCGAGCCGTCCTGCTTGTTGATCGGCCCGGTGAACGGGTGATAGGTGCCCGCCGCGATGGCATCGCGCATGGCCTCGGCCTCTTTCACGACGTCTTCCGGCAAACCAGTGAACTCGCCAATACCAACGGTTCCTTCCTTGATGCCATCCCAGGTGTCCTCCGACGACCAGGTGCCATCCATCACCGCTTGAATCTGCTTGATGTAATAAGGCGACCAGTCGTCGATGATCGAGGTGACGCGCGGGCTGGGCTTGTAGTCCGCCATATCCGAGGCCTGACCAAAGCCGATCACCGCGCCATTGGTCTTGGCAATCTCGGCCAGAGGAGCGGTCGAGTCTGTGTGCGCGGCGATTACATCGACGCCCTGGTCGATCAGCGCCTTGGCCGCGTCGGCCTCTTTCGCCGGGTCGAACCAGGTAAAGGCCCAGATGACGCTGAGTTCGACGTTCGGGTTCACCTTCTTGGCGTTGAGGTAGTAGGAGTTGATGCCCATCAGCACCTCAGGGATCGGGAAGGAACCGATGTAGCCGATCTTGTTCGATTTGGTCATCCGGCCTGCGATCAGGCCTTCAATTGCCCGTCCCTCGTAGAAGCGGGCGTTGTAGAGGCCGACATTCGGTTGTTCACGCTTGAAGCCAGTCGCGTGTTCGAATTTCACATCGGGGAATTTGGCTGCGACGGCGTTGGTCGCATCCATGTAACCGAAGGAGGTGGTGAAGATGATGTTGCAGCCGCCAAGCGCCATCTGGGTCAGCACCCGTTCGGCATCTGCGCCTTCCGGCACTGATTCCTGCCACTGGAACTCGACCTTTTCGCCGAAATGTTCCTGCGCCTTTACCACCGCAGTGTGATGGGCCTGCGTCCAGCCGCCGTCGCCGATTGTGCCCACATAGACGAAACAGGCCTTGACCTTGTCCATGCCCTGCGCGAACGCCGCGCCGCCGGACAGCGCCAGGCCGAGACCCGAGGCGGCTGTGACGAGTAGTGTTCTTCTGTGCATCCGTTCTCTCCCGTTGGTGGGGCTCGTTGTGCCCCGGTTGGTGGTTTCGCCCCTCGCGGAGGCGCTTATCTACCGACGCCCGGCATCAGCGCGCGGCGTGGAAGTTCTGGCCGAGGGCTGCGGGCGCATTGAGGCCGGCCCGACCTTTGCCCGAGGACATGATAACCAGCGCCAGAATGGTTATCACAAACGGCGACATCGACAAGTATTCGACGGGAATTCTGGACCCTGCCGCCTGAAGGTTCAGTTGCAATACGCTAATCCCGCCAAAGAGATAGGCGCCGATCATCACCCGCCAGGGTTTCCAGCTGGCAAAGACCACGATGGCAAGCGCGATCCAGCCCGCACCGGCAGTGATCCCGTCCACCCATTGCGGCACCCGCACCAGGCTGACATAGGCCCCGCCCATCCCCGCCATCGCGCCGCCGAAGAGGATGCAGCCCAGACGGATGCCGCTGACCTTGTAGCCGAGCGCGTGGGCCGCATCGTGATTTTCGCCCACCGCCCGGATGATCAGGCCCAGCCGCGTGGCTTTCAGCAGCCACCAGGTCGCAGCGACCACCGCGACGGAAAAATAGACGATCCAGTCATGGCTGAAGAGAACCTTGCCGAAAAAGGGAATGTCACCAAGGGGGCCAAAGGGCACGGCCCCGGTCAGCGGCGGTTTGATACCGTTGTAGCCCTGTCCCATCATCGACGACAGGCCCAGCCCGAAAAGTGTGAGTGCCAGCCCGGTCGCCACCTGATTTGCCAGAAGCGTCTGGGTCAGGAAGGCAAAGACAAGGCTCAGACCGGCCCCGCCGACAGCGCCGCCGAGAAAACCCAGGAGCGGGCTGCCGGTCTGCACGGCGATGATGAAGCCCGAGATCGCGCCCATGATCATCATCCCCTCGACGCCGAGGTTCAGGACGCCGGATTTTTCCACCACCAGTTCGCCGATGGCCGCCAGCATGATCGGCACCGATGCGACGATCAGCGACGCGATGAGGATGGTGGGATTGATTGAGCCGAAATCCATCAGCGTGCTCCGATCATAGTGGGGCGGATGCGGAAGTTGGTCAGCACATCGACGCCAAGCAGGAAGAAAAGCAGCATCCCCTGAAAGACCTGGATCGCGGCCGAGGGCAGTCCAAGGTTCGTCGCGGCCATCTCTCCGCCGATATAGGTCAGGGCCATCAGCAGACCGGCCAGCAGAATTCCCACGGGATTGAGCCGGCCCAGGAAGGCCACGATGATCGCGGTGAAGCCGTAGCCCACGTTGAAGTCGATGGAGATTTGCCCGGCGGGGCCGGTCACTTCAAAGAGGCCCGCAACCCCGGCCAGCGCGCCGGAAAGGCCCATGCACAGGACGACCAGCCTGTTCGGGTTGACGCCATGAAATCGCGCGGCGCGCGGCGCTTGGCCCGCCAGCTTGATCTGGAAGCCCAGAAGGTGGCGTTGCAGCAGGACATAGGCGGCGATAACCGTGACGAAGGCAGCGATCACGCCCCAGTGCATCCCCGATCCCGCGATCAGTTCGGGGTTCGCCCCGGCTGGGAAACTCGAAAAATTGCGGCTGCCGGGGAAACCCGCACCTTCGGGATTGCGCAGGAACCCGGTCGAGGCCATGGCGAGGATCGTCTGCGCCACATAGACGAGCATCAGCGAGACGAGGATTTCATTGGTGTTGAACCTGGTCTTCAGGATCGCCGGGATCATTGCCCAGAGCCAGCCGCCGAAGGCCCCCGCGACGATCATCGCCGGGAAGATCAGGCGGTTCTCGGTCGGAAACACCGCCAGTCCCACCGCCGCGCCGACGATCGCGCCCATGATATACTGACCTTCGGCCCCGATGTTCCAGATCCCGGCGCGGAAGCCCAGCGACAGGCCCACCGCGATCAGCACGAGGGGCCCCGCCTTGACCAGAAGCTGGCCGCGCAGATACCAGGCGAATTCGCCGAACAAGGGGTCCCAGAAGATCGTGCGGATCACCTCGAACGGGTTCTTGCCGAGAAGGGCGAACATCGCCCCCCCCGCGAGCATCGTCAGAAGGACCGCGACCACCGGCGTTGCATAAAGCCAGAAGCGCGAGGGGTTGGGGCGTTTCTCAAGCCTCAGCATGCTGCACCTCCGCCTTGTGCATTCCGTGGGCGCCGCCCAGCATCAGCCCGATCTGGTCGACGCTCAGCCCAAGCGTCGGCACGGGATCGGAAAGTCGTCCTTCGTTCAGCGCGGCGAACCTGTCGCCCACCTCCAGAAGCTCATCAATATCTTGCGAGATGACGACAACCGCCGCCCCTGCCGCCGCGCGATCGAGGAGCGCCTGCCTGATGAAGGCGGCTGCAGCCGCGTCCACGCCCCAGGTCGGCTGGTTGACGATGATGATCATCGGTTCCTGCATGATCTCGCGTCCGATGACGAATTTCTGCAGGTTGCCACCTGACAGCGCCCGCGCCGCCGTATGGGTGCCGGGGGTGCGCACATCGAAGGTCTTGATCACGTCGGCCGCATAATCGCGGGTCTTGGCCCAGTCGATGAAACCGTTGCGCGCCAGTTCCTTGCGCAGGAATCCGGTCAGAAGCGCGTTTTCGGTCAGGCTCATGTCGGGGGCCGCCGCATGGCCCAGCCGCTCCTCCGGCCCGGTCACAAGACCAGCTTGCCGCCGGTCGTTCGGTCCAAGGTTCCCGGCGTTCCGCCCGTCGATCTTTACCGCGCCGGGCACGGTCAGCACCTCGCCGGACAAGGCCAGCAACAGTTCGTCCTGGCCGTTCCCGGCCACGCCGCCGATCCCCAGCACCTCGCCCTTGCGGACGGCGAAGGATATGTCTTTCAGACTGGTGCCGAACTGATTGAGCGAGGCAACCGACAGGCCGCGCACCTCAAGCGCGATCTCGCCCAGATCCTTCGCAGCCTTTTCCGGCGGAGTCAGGGTGGCGCCGATCATCATTTCGGCCAGTTCGCGCGCCGATTTCTCGCGGGGCGTGCAACTTCCCACCACCTTGCCGCGCCTGAGGATCGTCGCCTCGTCGCAGAGGCTGCGGATTTCTTCGAGCTTGTGGCTGATGTAAAGGATCGACGTGCCCTCTGCCGCCAACTGGCGCAGGGTGGTGAACAGGATCTGCACCTCCTGCGGGGTCAGGACCGAGGTCGGCTCATCCATGATCAGCAGTTTGGGATTTTGCAGCAGGCAACGGATGATCTCCACCCTTTGCCGTTCACCCGCCGACAGGTCGCCCACCAGCCGGCCGGGGTCAAGCGGCAGGCCGTAACCTTCGCTGACCTCGCGGATCTTGCGGGTCAGTTCGCGCTGGGGCGGCGGGTTGTCCATGCCAAGCGCCACATTCTCCGCAACATTCAGCGCTTCAAACAGGCTGAAATGCTGAAAGACCATGCCAACGCCGGTCGCGCGCGCCTCGCTGGGTCGGGTGGGGGCATAGGGTTGGCCGAGAAAGGTCATGTGCCCCTCGTCCGGCCGCACCAGCCCGTAGATCATCTTCACCAGCGTCGACTTGCCCGCGCCGTTCTCGCCGAGAAGGGCATGGACCTCGCCCTTGCCGATGGTGAAGCTGACATCCTCGTTCGCCTTCACGCCGGGATAACTTTTCGAGATCCCGGTGATCGTCAGAAGTTCTGTGTCTGTCATTCCGCGCGGCCCCCCCTTGCCGCGAAACCCGGCGCGCCGGCTTTGCCCGCCGATTCTGCGCCGGTTTCGTTCAGAAAGGCTGCCGCCACACCTATGGCGATGGCCTGCGGATGTTTGCCAAGTGCCGGCCTGCCGATCGGGCAGGCGATGCGCGCAATCTGGGCTGGCGCATGGCCGAGCATGGCCAGACGCGACCGGAAGCGCGCCCACTTCGTTGCGGACCCGATCAGGCCAAGCGATCGGAACCCGTGGTTCAGAAGCCGGTGGCACAGTTCCAGGTCAAGCGCATGGCTGAAGGTCAGGATCAGATGTTCGGCACGGGCAGGCGCGTCCGGCACCAGATCGGCGGGACTGGCCGCAATGCGCTGCGTCACGCCCTCCGGGATCGGCGGAAAACGTTCCGCCGCCGTGTCGATCCAGGTCACTTGCAGGTCGGGCAACGGTGCAAGGGTCGCGACGATCGCGCGCCCGACATGGCCCGCGCCCCAGACCCAAAGTTCGCGGCGGGGCCGGGCGCAGGGTTCGACGAACCAGCCCTGGACGATCCGTGGCGCGATCTCCTGCCCTTCGCCGCGCGCCCTGGCCAGAATCCGGCGCACCGCCAGCGGCATCTCGGCGGACTTGCCCGGCAGGGCGCGCGCGACAACAGGTGCGCCCGCATCCGGCAGGCTCTCGATGTTCCAGACCTCCGACAGAAGCGTCACCGCCCCGCCGCAGCACTGGCCGAGCGTCGGCCCGAGCGGCAGCCGGTCAAGGCGCGCCTTCTGCCCGCCCGCCAGCATTCTGCGCGCGGTCAGCGTGGCTTCATGTTCCAGCGCGCCGCCGCCGATCGTGCCCTCCTGCCCGTCCGCCCAGACGCACATGGAAGCCCCGGCCTCGCGCGGGGTCGATCCGGCGATCTCCGTCACGACGATCCGCACCAGCGGGCCGTGCGCCGTCAGAAGACCGTGCAGACGGGTGCGGTCGAAGCCCATCAGCCCTCTCCCCGCGCGCGGGCGACGGCCTTCAGCACGGCTTCGGCAGTCGCGGGCGCCTGCAGGTCGGGATAATGCGGGCCACAGGCCGCGCAGGCGTCCGACAGGGCGAAAAATGCCGAAATCCCGTGCATGAACGGCGGCTCGCCCACCGCTTTCGACCGATAGATCGTCTCCTCGCGGTTCGGCCCGTCATGCAGGCGGACGTTGAAGATGCGCGGGCGGTCGGAACAGGCGGGAATCTTGTAGGTCGAAGGCGCGTGCGTGCTCAGCCGTCCCCTGTCGTCCCACACCAGCTCCTCGGTGGTCAGCCAGCCCGCGCCCTGCACATAGGCGCCTTCGATCTGGCCGATGTCGATGGCGGGATTCAGGCTCGTTCCACAGTCATGCAGGATATCGGTCCTGAGGATACGGTTCTCGCCGGTCAGCGTGTCGATCACCACCTCGCTGACCGAAGCGCCATAGGCGAAATAATAGAAGGGGCGGCCCCGCCCGGCCTTGCGGTCCCAGCTGAGCTTCGGGGTCGAATAGAAGCCGGTCGAAGACAGGCTCACGCGCCCCTGATAGCAGCGCGCCGCGGCCTCGGCGAAGGTCATCTCCTCGCCGCCGATCCCGACCTTGCCGTCCTTGAAGATCACGCGCGCGGCTTCGGCCTGATGCTCGCGCGCCAGATGGTCGGCCATCCGGTCGCGGATGATCTCGGCCGCGGCCTTCGCCGCCATCCCGTTCAGGTCGGCCCCGCTCGACGCCGCCGTGGCCGAAGTGTTCGGCACCTTCGCGGTGTCGGATGCGGTGATCGCGACCAGCCCCACGCCGACGCCGAAGGCCGCCGCCACCACCTGCGCCACCTTCTGGTTCAACCCCTGGCCCATCT
>CAZRKU010000082.1:0-14139 GCA_964600685.1 uncultured Frigidibacter sp.
GGTCAGGAAGGCCATGTTCTCGCCCCAGCCGGCCTTGCCGCGCAGGCAGATGCCGTATTGTTCTGCGTCCTTGTTGGTCATCGCCGCCGCGGCCTTTTCGATGTCGGCCCAGGTCGGCGCGTCGGGCATGGTCAGCCCGGCCGCTTCCATCAGGTCGCGACGATACATGACCATCGAGCTTTCACCATAGAAGGGCGCAGCCATCAGGTTGCCGTCGACGGTCAGACCGCCGCGGATCGCGGGCAGCAGGTCGTCCACGTCATAGTCGGCCGGCAGGTCGTTCAGCGAGACGAGCCAGCCCTGCTTGCCCCAGATCGGCACTTCGTAGGTGCCGATGGTCAGCACATCATACTGGCCGCCGCCGGTGGCGATGTCGGTGGTGACGTTCTGGCGCAGGACGTTTTCCTCCAGCGTCACCCACTCGACCTTGATGTCGGGGTTCTTGGCGTAGAAGTCATCCATAAGGCCCTGCATCCGCACCATGTCACCGTTGTTCACGGTCGCCACGGTGATGGTGGTTTCGGCCAGCGCCGCACCCGACAGGGCACACAAGGCCGTCGCGCCGAGAAGCGCGCGAAGTGTCATGGTCATCGATTTCCTCCCACAGAAGCGAATGAGCATTTCATCGCTTGGTGAGCAATTACCCATCAACTGGGCGAATCGTCAAGTTGGATTTTGGCCGATGCGCGCCCGGCGTTTCGTTTTTCAGCCGTGCGATGTGCATGGATATTGCGCGCTCCGGTCATTGTGCGGGGGTGATCGGAACAGTTGAGGCGTCGGGCTGGTGGCCGCCGCTCCGTCAGGCGATGGCGAGCACGGCGCGCGCGGTGGCTTCGTCGGTGACGAGGGCGTTCAGGATCCGGCCCCTGAGCGCGCCGGCGAGGGCGGTCACCTTCGACGGCCCGGCGGCGACGCCGATCGCCGGGCGGTCAAGCCGCGGTTCGACCCGGATGCCGCCGGTGCGCTGGGCGGTGCCGACGTCGATGTAACGGCCATCGCCGTCATAGACCCAGCCCGCGACTTCGCCAGCGGCACCCGCCTTTTGCATCCGCTTCAGTTCCTCGCCGCTGACAAATCCGTCGGCCAGAAGCGGCGCGTCGTCGGACAATTGCCCGACACCGGCGAAAACCACGTCGGCGGCCCGGGCGAGTTCCATGACCCGCCGCACCGGGGGCAGGGCGGCGAAGGCCGCGTTCTCCTCCGGCGTGGGCGAGATGACGGGAATGGGCAGGGGGAAGTGGGGCGCGCGCACCTTGTCGGCGATGCGCATGACGACATCGAAGAACGAGGCAGACCCGTCCGGCGCGATGTTGCCGTTCAGCGAGACCAGCCGGTGTTGCGGCGCATCGATCGGTTCCAGCTCGTCGATCATGCCGCGCATCGCCCGGCCGGTGCCGAAGGCGATGACCAGCGGATCGGGCTTGCGCAGGAACCGCTCAAGTTCGGCCGCGGCGGCGGCAGCGATGGCGCGCACCGGATCACCCCCCGGACCAAGGCCGGGCGCGACCCGGCAGCGCAGGAGACGGAAACGGTCGGTCAGCGCCTGTTCCAGATCAAGGCAGGTGCCGATCCGGTGGTTCAGCCGGACATGGATCAGCCCTTCGGTCATCGCGCGGCTGACCAGACGCTGGGCGCGCTGGCGGCTGACGCCCAGTTCGGTCGCGATCTGGTCCTGGGTCAGCCCGCCGACATAATAGAGCCAGCCGGCGCGGGCGGCATCGTCCTGCGGCGTGGGTTCGCTGTCTTGGCGGCTCATTTCAGGCTCCTCAGGTCGGGGGCAATCTGGAAGAATTCGCCGAAGGACGCAAATCTGCGTGTCGGGCGGGCGTCCTCGGGTTCTTCCGGGGTATCCTGCCCCATATGACTGCCGCCGATGAAACGCCAGACCTCCATCCCGGCGGCATGGGCGGCGCGGATGCCGGTCAGGCTGTCCTCGATCACCAGACAGCCGGCGGGCGGGGTGCCCATCCGCCGGGCGACATGCAGGAACAGATCGGGGGCGGGTTTGCCGCGCGCCACTTCGGAGGCGGTGAAGGTCACCGGACCGAGTCTGTCCCAAAGCCCGACGAGGCGCAGCGACATTTCCGCCCGCTTCGGGCTGGAGGAGGTGGCGACGCAGCAGGGGATGGCCAGATCGGCAATCACCTCCCGCACGCCGGGCATGATCTTCAGATCGCCGCGGAAGGCGGCGAGCAGACGGTCGCGATACTGGCCGTCGAACTCGGGCGGCAGTTGCAGGCCGAACTCGCTGCGGATCTGGTTCATCACGGTCGGATAGCTGCGCCCGAGGAAATGGCGCGCGACATAGGCGAGGTCGATGGTGACGCCAAGCCGCGCAAGCTCTGCCACCAGCATCCGGGCGCTGATGATCTCGCTGTCGATCAGCACCCCGTCGCAATCGAGGATCAGGAGGTCAAACCTCGGACGCATCGTTTCACCCCCCCATCCTTTGCACAGCATCGGTCGCATGATGCCGATTTGCAAGAAACCCGCCGCGGACCCGGCTGGCCCTTCCGGGCGGGCGGGCCTATCATCGCGGGCGTCCCGCCGAAGGGCGGGGCGCGAAAAGCCGGAGAGATCATGACCGACTACAAGACACTGGCCGCAACCATCGGTAGCCTGACCCATGGCGAAACGGACGAAGTGGCGCTGATGGCGACGGTGGCCTGCGAGGTGCATCACTTCGATGATCGGTTCGACTGGACGGGTTTCTATCGCGTGACCGCGCCCGAACTTCTGAAGATCGGTCCCTACCAGGGCGGGCATGGCTGCCTCGTCATCCCGTTTTCGCGCGGGGTCTGCGGCGCGGCGGCGCGGACGGGGCAGGTGCAGGTCGTGCCCGATGTCGATGCCTTTCCCGGCCACATCGCCTGTGCTTCCTCCACCCGGTCGGAAATCGTTCTGCCGGTCGTTGGCGCGGGCGGGCGGCTGATCGGAGTGTTCGACATCGACAGCGACCAGCCCGACGCGTTCACCGAGGAGGATGCGCGCGAACTGTCGGCGATCCTCGCGTCGGTTTTCGGCCGCAGCTGACGGAAATGGCGCTGCGCCGGGGCCGGGCCGTGGCAGGGTAAGGCATGACCGATCAGACATCCCACCCCGGTTCCTGCCTTTGCGGCGCGGTGACCTTTACCGCGACCGGCCCCCTGCGCGACGTGATCGCCTGCCACTGCAGCCAGTGCAGGCGCACCTCCGGCCATTACTGGGCGGCGACCTCCGTGCCGCTGGATCGGTTCGAGCTGATCCGTGACGAAGGGCTGGAATGGTTCCGGTCGTCGGAGAATGCCGAGCGCGGCTTTTGCCGACGGTGCGGCGCGAGCCTGTTCTGGCGACCCGAGGGCGAAGCGCGCATGAGCATTTCGCCCGGCGCGTTCGACGATGACCCGCCGATCCGGCTGACCCGCCACATCTTCACCGAAGATGCAGGCGATTATTATGCGGCCGAGGGTCCGCCGCCCGGCGATCAGACAGCGCCGGGCGAACTCCGCTGCGCCTGCTTGTGCGGCGAGGTGCAGTTCACCCTGCCGGGCCCGGCGGGTCCGGTGACCGCCTGCCACTGCCGGCAGTGCCGGAAGCTGTCTGGCCATTATGCAGCTTCGTTTGACGCGGACGAAGCCAATGTGCGTTTCCTGCGCCGCGCCAGCCTTGCCGAATATGAAACGCCGGGGCGCGGGCGGCGCGGATTCTGCAACAACTGCGGATCGAGCCTGTATTTCCGGTCTGCCTCGGGCGAGTTCTCGGTCGAGGCGGGTTCGGTGGTCGGGCCGACCGGCGGGCAACTTACCGAGCATATCTTCATCGCTCACAAGGCCAGTTACTACGACATCGACGATGGCTTGCCCCAGTCCTGATCGGCCAGCCGACCGCGGGGCGACCAAGCCTGTGGGACCTGGGGCACGCGGCATTGCAACCGGCGCGGAAGCGGCCTAGCCTGGCCGGGCCGGGGCGAATTCTGGGGCCAGCCATGCTTGACGTGATCGCGAACTTTCCGCGCGAGGTGCTGCTTGCCTTTCTGGCGGCGGGGCTGCTTTTGAACCTGACGCCCGGCGCGGACGTGATGTTCGCCACCGCCTCGGGCCTGTCGGGCGGGCCGCGTGTCGGTGCGGCGGCGGGCCTTGGCGTGGGCCTGGGCGGGTTCTGGCATGTCGGCCTGGCGACACTCGGCCTCAGCACGCTGATCGCGGCGGTGCCAGTGGCGCTGACCGCGCTCAAGTGGGCGGGGGCGGCCTATCTTCTGTGGCTGGCCTGGGCCAGCTGGACGGCGGCGCCCGCCGCGCCGGGGCAAGGCGGACTGACCCTGCGGGCCGCGGTCCGGCGCGGCTTCGTGACCAACGCGCTGAACCCCAAGGTCGCGCTGTTCATCCTGGCGTTCCTGCCGCAGTTTGCCGATGCGGCGCGCGGGCCGGTCTGGCAGCAGATCCTGTTTCTGGGCGTGGTCTTCACCCTGACCGGCACTTGCGTGACGGCGGCCTACGGGGCGCTGGCGGGGCTTTTGCGCACCTCGCTGGCCGCGCGCCTGTCGCTTCTGAACAAGGTCGCGGGCGCGATGCTTGCCATTCTGGCCGTGCGGATCGTGACGAAATAGAGGGAAGAGATGGCGGAAATCACACTTCTGGACGGTGGCATGGGGCAGGAACTGGTTGCCCGGTCCGGCGATGCGCCGACACTACTGTGGGCGACGCAGGTGATGATGGATCATCCCGGCCTCGTGCAGTCGGTTCATGCCGATTATTTCGCGGCGGGCGCGTCGGTGGCGACCAGCAACAGCTATGCGATCCACCATGACCGGCTGGTGAAGTTCGACATTGATGATCGGTTCGAAGCGCTTCATGCGCAGGCGCTGTCCGAAGCGGCGGCGGCCCGCGCGGCCCATGGGGCGGGGCACATCGCCGGGTCGCTCGGCCCGCTCGGCGCCTCCTACCGGGCCGATGTGCTGCCCGAGCACCGCAAGGCTGTCGCGCTTTACGCCGAGGTCGCGGGGCTGCTGGCCCCTCAGGTGGACTTTCTGATCGCCGAAACCGTCGCCTCGCTCGACCATGCGCGTGCGGTTCTGGAAGGGGCGCGGGGCGCGGGCAAGCCGGTCTGGCTGTCGGTGACGGTCGACGACGAGGACGGCACGATCCTGCGGTCGGGCGAAGCCGTGACCGGGCTTGGCCCGATCCTGAAGGACGGCGGGGCCGGCGCGGTGCTGGCCAATTGCTCCGCGCCCGAGGCGATGGCGGATGCCCTGCGGATTTTCGCGACCTTCGGGTTGCCTTACGGAGCCTATGCGAACGGCTTTCAGCAGATCACCAAGGAGTTCCTGAAGGACAATCCGACCGTCGATGTGCTGCATGCCCGCCCGGAGCTGACGCCGGCGCGCTATGCGGACTTTGCGCTGAAATGGGTCGACATGGGTGCGACGATCATCGGCGGCTGCTGCGAGACGACGCCCGCCCATATCGCCGAAATCGCCCGGCGGCTGCAGGCGGCGGGGCATCGGATCGTCTGATTTTGCGCCCGCCCGTCACGCGTGCTAAGGGCGGGCATGTCCGACTTCACCTATGCCCCGCCCGATGAACCCGTCCGCGTGATCCATGCCGATCACGAGGTGCTGCTGGTCGACAAGCCCGCCGGTCTCTTGTCGGTGCCGGGCAAGGGCGATCATCTGGCCGATTGCATGATCGCGCGGGTTCAAGGGCTTCACCCCGAGGCGCTGCTGGTTCACCGGCTGGATCTCGATACGTCGGGGGTGATGGTCTTTGCCCTGACCCGCCATGCCCAGCGCGTCCTTGGCGCGCAGTTCGAGGGGCGGTTGACCAAGAAGGTCTATCGTGCCCGGCTTTGGGGGCATCTGGAGCCGAAGGAGGGGCGGGTCGACCTGCCGCTGATCGTCGACTGGCCGAACCGGCCGCGCCAGCATGTCAACCATGAGACCGGCAGGCCCGCCCAGACCGACTGGCGGGTTCTGGGGCATGATCCGGATGGCACGACGCGGGTGCGGCTTTACCCCCTGACCGGGCGCAGCCATCAGCTTCGCGTTCACATGCAGTCCCTTGGTCATCCGATCCTCGGCGACCCGCTTTATGCCGAAGGCGCGGCGCGGGATTTTCCGCGCCTGATGCTGCACGCCGAAAGCCTGCGTTTCCGCCACCCCGACAGCGGCAAGAGCATGAGCTTTTCCGCGCCCTGCCCCTTCCCCTGAACCGCGCCCGTTTGCCGAACCTTAAGCTTTCGCGCGCATGGATGGGGGCGGGGTGTGGTGGAAAGGGGTTTCTGCCACCGGCTGTCGGGGTTTCGTCATGTTCATGTTTGCGGGGCTTGTGGGCTTGGTTCTGGCCGTGTCGGTTCTGGACGCGGCGTCCGGACTTTTCGAGAGCGATCCTGGTTCTGACGGCGAGCGCGATCCGGATCCCGCGGCGCGGCCCGAGCCCGAAGCCGGCGCGGAGCCGGAGGAGGGAGACTCCGGCAGGCCCGCCATCAGCGGAACGCCTCTGGACGATATCCTTGCCGGCACCGCGGAGAATGACCGGATCACCGGCGGTGAAGGCGACGATCAACTGGGCGGTTATCAGGGCGATGACAGCCTCTCGGGCGATGCGGGTGACGATGACCTGCACGGAATGGCGGGGGCCGATAGGCTTGAAGGGGGCACAGGCGACGACACGCTGGCCGGTGGCGACGATGCCGACCTGCTTGCCGGCGATGAAGGCGATGACAGTCTGGCCGGCCAGATGGGCGATGACCGGCTTGAAGGCGGTGCGGGCGGCGATGTGGCGCTGGGCGGCGCGGGGTCGGACAGGCTTTTCGGCGACGCGGGTGACGACACACTGGCCGGGGGCGACGGTGATGACCGGCTGACGGGGGGGGAGGGCGCGGATGTTCTGGCCGGCGATGGCGGGGATGATCTTCTGTCCGACCGCGATGCGTCCGGTGCGCCGGTTTTGGACTATCTGGATGGCGGGCTGGGCAATGATACGCTGGTTGCGGGGCAGGATGACTGGCTGACCGGCGGCGAGGGCGCGGACGATTTCATCCTGAACGACTGGCTGGGCGAGCCGCATGGCGCGGCGACCATAGGGGACTATGACTCTGACAATGATCAGATCGTGGTGGTCTATGATGCGGCCGACTATCCCGATCCGCAGCTTGCGGTCGCCTTGGCGGAAGGCGACAGCGGGGATATGAACGTCTATCTGAACGATGTTCTGGTGGCGCGGGTGCTGGCCAGTCCCGATCTGACGGTCGCTGACCTGCAGCTTCTGCCTTCGGGCGCCGCGGCGGCCTGAGGCGTCCGCATTCGCGCTTCCCTTTCGGATGATTCTCGCCTATGAGCGCCCATCCGCCAGTCAGGGCGGAGCCTCCACGGGCCTTGCTGGACGACATCCCGGCCTGCGCCATAACCCCTTTTCGAAAGGAGAGCCCGATGTCGATCACTGTCGAGGAAAAGAACCGCCTCATCAAGGAATTTGCGACCAAGCAAGGCGATACCGGCTCGCCCGAAGTGCAGGTTGCGATCCTCAGCTCGCGTATCGCCACGCTGACCGAACATTTCAAGAGCCACGTCAAGGACAACCATTCCCGCCGTGGCCTTCTGATGATGGTCGCCCAGCGCCGCAAGCTCCTGGACTATCTGAAGAAGAACGACGAAGCGCGTTATGCCAAGCTGATCGAACGCCTGGGCCTGCGCCGCTGACACCCTGCCAAGGTTGACGACAACGCCCGTGCCGAAAGGTGCGGGCGTTCCTTGTTGCCGGCTTTCGATTGCACTGTGCCGGGCCGGACTTCCGCTCGGGAGCCGCTGTTGCGCCAATCGTGGATCGCGCCACGCACAACCGTCGGGTCGCGAGCTATTCACCTCTGGTTGCCACCGGCGCGCACTGCGGGAAAACTGTGGTCAACCGATCCTCGCGTGGACGAGGCCCAATGTTCCGCCTCAGCGACACCGAACCACCCGCAGCCGGGCAACCTTCCAAGGCAGTTTCCGGTGTCGGATCGCCGCGCCGGAAACCCGCCGAAGGATCAGACACTGAGCCCGCTAACGGCGCGCCCCTCGGCGCGCCAGTCCGGCAGCCCGCCGTCAAGCCGCCGGGCGCTGAGCCCGTGTCGGCGCAGGGATGTGACGGCCTCATGCGCAAGGATGCACCAGGGGCCGCGGCAATAGGCGATGATCTCGGTTCCCGGATCGAGTTCGGGAATGATCCGCGCCAGTTCGGACAGGGTGACGTTCCGGGCGCCGGGGATATGGGCGGCGGCGAATTCGTCGGCCGGCCGGATGTCGAGGACGGTCACCGATCCTTCGGCCAGCCTTGCCTGCAGTTCGTCGCGGCTCACCGGTTCGGGCGGGTTCTCGTCGCCGGCAAGGCCGCGCAGGATGCGTTCGACCTGCGCGAGGTTCCGTTCGGCCATGGTGCTGATCAGCTCCATCAGTGCCAGCGTCCGGTCATCGGTCAGCCGATAGATCACCGCCTTGCCGTCTCGTCGGCTGATGACCAGACCGGCGCGGCGAAGCTGCTGAAGGTGCTGCGAGACGTTGGCCAAGGTCAGTCCGGTCTTGGCGGCCAGCGCCTCGACCCCGCGTTCGCCTTGCGCGAGGCTTTCCAGAATCATCAGCCGGGCCGGTGCCGACAGGGCGCGTGCCACCAGGGCATATTCTTCGAGAAGGGCGGACTTGGGGCTGGTTGACACCGGGTGCCTCCGGACGGTAAATCAATCAAGTGATGGGTTGAATGATAGTGATTCCCGCGCGATCCGCAAGCCCGGAGGCCCCTGATCATGACCGATGCGGTGCTTCCCCTCGGCATTCGCGAGAATCTGGCGCAGTTCACGCATCAGCTTATCCAGGTGTTGCTGGTCGGCTTTGCCATCGGCATGACGCGCACGGTGATCCCGGCTCTGGCCGAGAGCGAGTTCGGCGTTGCCCGCGGGTCTTTCCTGCTGCTGACCGCCTTCGTCTTGGCCTTCGGCATCGTCAAGGCGGTGATGAACTTTGTCGCCGGGCGGTTGTCGGAACGGATCGGGCGCAAGCGGGTGCTGCTTGCGGGTTGGGTGATCGCCCTGCCGATTCCGGTGATGATCTGGGCCGCGCCCAACTGGGGCTGGATCGTCGCCGCGACCGTTCTTCTGGGGGTCAATCAGGGTCTCTGCTGGTCGATGACCCAGACGGCGAAACTCGACATCACCCGCGCCGACCAGCGCGGGCTGACGATGGGGCTGAACGAGTTCTCGGGCTACGTCGGCGTGGCGCTGGCCGGGGTGGTCACGGCTTACGCCGCCGAGGCTTTGGGCGCGCGGCTGGGGCTGCTGGTCTTCGGGATGGCCGTGGTGGTGGTCGCGCTGGTGCTGACCGTGGTCTGGGTCAGGGACACGCTGCCCTGGGCAAGGGCCGAGACGGCGGCGCACAAGGTCCGGCCCCCGGAACATCCGCCCCGCTATCCGGACGGCGTTTCCGAGCATCCCGGCGCGGGCGAGATCTTCGCCATCATGAGCTGGCGCGACAAGCGCCTCGCGGCATTGTCGCAAGCCGGGCTGGTGGAGAAATTCGTCGACGCGCTGGTCTGGGTGATCTTCCCGGTATTCCTCGTGTCCAATGGCGCCAGCCTGACCGAGATGGGCTGGATCGTCGGCACTTATGGCTTTGTCTGGGGCGGATCGCAGCTCGTCACCGGGCGGCTGTCCGACCACGTCGGGCGTTTCTGGCCAAACGTGCTGGGCATGTGGATCTGCGGCGCGGGTGTGGCGCTGGTGGTCCTCGGGGACGGGGCCTTCTGGTGGTCGCTCTCGGCGGGCATTGCGGGCTTCGGCATGGCTCTGCTCTATCCGAACCTCGGGGCCGCGGTGGCCGACATCACGCCGCCGTCCTGGCGCGGTTCGGCCATCGGCATCTATCGTTTCTGGCGCGACCTCGGCTACGGGATCGGCGCGCTCGGCCTCGGTCTCGTCGCGCATCTGACCGGCACGCTGGAGGCGGCCTTCTGGTTCGTGGCGCTGTCGATGTTCGCCTCTGGCGCACTGTTGTTCGTCTGGTGCGAGGAAACCCACCCGCGCCTGAACCCTGCCACGCAAGGAGGTTCCGCGTGAAGCACCTGATCATCCAAAACGATCCGCCCTATGGCACCGAACGCAGCTTCAACGGCCTGCGCATGGCCCATGCCCTTACCAGGCACGATCCAGAGGGCGGGTTTTGAGGTGTGGCATCCGACCAGAAGCGTCCGAACCCCGCAAACGGTGACTTTGGAGGAGGCGATCTGGATCAGGTTGAACGGACCTGCTTCGCGGGAAAGGTCATCTGCATCTTCCCGGCCCAGGCCATGATCGTGATCGACGTGACCTCGGTCCCGTAACATGTCGGGAGTAACAGGCCGTTGAAGGTCATGGCCGCCTGCGGACATCGTGAAGGTTCGCAGGCGACAGAGGACGCTATTGCCGCCGCGCCCGCCAGACGAGGCCGATGATCGCCAGGAAGAGGGCGGCGCCAAATCCCCACACCCTTGCGTAGCCGATCATGTCGCCCCAGGGCGCGAGCGCATAGACGAGCGCCAGGACGGCCCAGACCGCCACCACGCCCAAAAGCAGCCAGAGATCTTCGTTCATGACATTTCTCCTTCTTGTTGCGATCAGTGGCCGCCGCCGCCGGACACGATGACCGGCAGGTTCCGCATCAATTCAAACCCGAGGATGGTGAAGCCGTACATCGCGGCCACGATGACCAGGATGGCCAGGGGCCCCGTCCATGCGGCGGTCCGGTCGGCGGGGACCGCCGCCCCCAGCAGGCCTGTCGGGACCCATGCGGGCCGCGCGCCGCGCGCCGGAAGCAGCGACAGGAAGACCCCGGCGGCATAGGCCAGGAGCGCAAGCGCCATCATGCTGCCCCCCAGTCCGACGAGGCCCATGAGCGTGGACCAGATGGCTGGCGCTTCGCCGCCGTAACCGATGTCGATCACGCGGCGCGGCACGCCCAGGAAGCCGGCAGCCACCCCGGCGCTGCCGAACACGAGGAGCCCGGCCGAAGCGAGCCATGGCATGCGGCGCAGAAGCCGCGGCCAGCGCAGCGGGTTGCCGGTCAGCCCGGGAACAAGCACCGAAAGCCCGGCCAGAAGCGAAAGGCTGACCGTCCCGACCGTGAAGAAGTGGAAATAGGCCGGAACGAAAAACGTGTCCGAAAGCAGCGGCGCGAGCCCCTGCTGGATGAGCACGAAGGCCAGGGAGATGCCGAAGATCATGTTGATCACCGCCGCCGCGACCGCGCTCATCGCGGGATGTTCCCAGGGAAGCAGGCGCAACCACCCGAAAAGGCCCCGTGCGCCCGATGCCCGCGCGTGGATTTCGAGCGAGGCGACGATGACCAGAAAGGCGGTGAGCGTCGGCACCGAGACGAAGAGTGACAGGATCGAGCCGGTGACCTTCACGAAGTCCGGAAGACCGGGGTCGAGGAACATGTGGTAAAGCGAGGTCGGCGGCACGAACACCAGGTAAAGGGCGAAGACGATCTTCGAGAAACGCGCACCGAACGCCGATTTCACCCCGGTCAGCACCTGCATCAGCACATACCAGACCAGCACCGTCGCCATCAGCGGCAGATAGTGCAGGTTGTGAAAGAGGATATGCCATCCGGTTTCCTGCGAGGCGGGAAAGTCCGCGAGCCCGACGGTCCACAGCAGGGCGGGCAGGAAGGCATGGATCGCGGCGAAGCCGGTCAGCATCAGGAACCCGGCCCAGGCCAGCAGCGCGAAGCCCAGGGCATCGAGCCTGTCGCGTCGCTTCCGGCCCAGCGATGACAAGAGGGTGGCGATGGCGGTCGCCGGAATCAGCATCAGTCCGATGCCGAGGGAGATGTAGCCCAGGCTGAAGACGAAGAGGGTCAGCGGCTCGTCCTGAAGGAGACCGGCCTTGCCGTCGTAGAGCGGGGGTGATCCCATGAAGGTGGCGAAGATCCCGAGGCCGTAGCCGAGCACCATCGCGATGGCACCCGCGACCGCGATCCGGCGCCGTGCGAGTCCGATGGCACCGCCGCCGTTGCCGCGTTCGATGGCGGCGAATCCGAGCAGAAGTGCGGCTTGGGCGAAGTAGAGCCAGTAGAAGAAGGCGCTGACACCGTGAAGGGTGAGGAAGCGGTAGCCGGACTCCGGATCGATCGTGATGAATCCGGCGCGAACGAGCGCGGTGAGAAGGCCCCCGACAATTCCGGTGGCCAGGGCCGCGAGCGCGACACCGGCAAGACCGATGATCAGCCGGCGATCCCGGGCGGGAAGGGCGGCGAGGCGTGAAACGTATGACGCGGACATCGGTTCCTCCGTCATGCTACAACGATGCGGGCCTGCATCCCGTCATGCCCTGCCCCGCAATAGGCGGTGCAGTAGACGAGAAAGCTTCCCGGGTCCGTGAAGGTGACCTGCAGTTCGGCGACCGCGCCGGGGCTGAGGCGGATCATGCGCGCGCCTTGCCCGAACTGGATCGAGGCGCCGTGCGTGATATCCGCGGTCATCATCCGGAAGCGGTAGGCGGTGCCGCGGTCCAGGCGCAGGAGGGCCGGCTCGAAATACCAGCGTTCGGCCAGCATCAGGACATCCACCGGCATCCCCGCGGTCTCCTCGCCCGGACTGTGCTGGGCTTCCCCCGCGGCAGGGGCACCGGCCGGCGCGACCATGCCGGTGCCGGACATGTCCATCCCCGCCATCTGCGGGTCCTGGGTTTCCGGACCGCCCGCGGTGGCGCGGGGATAGACGCTCCCATCCTCTTGCGCGTAGCGTTCGACGAACCGGGCGACTTCGAACCGAAAGGTTTCGACATCCGCGGTCGTGCTCATGCCGCCATGGCCGGCCATCGCCTTGTCGGCGGGCGGGGTGACAGCGGAGGCTTCGGCGCTGGCATATCCGATGAGGTCGAGCGGATTCGGTGCTGCCCCGTAGGCGGCCCAAAGCCCGTAAAGGCTGACTCCGCCGAAACCGGCTGCGGCAATGAATCCGCGCCGTGTGGTGAGGTGTCTTGAGGTCTTCATCTGACGTTCCTGAAAAGGGGATTGGCTGCTGGCGCGCCAAGGCGGCGTCCAGACAAGCTGTCCATGGTTGGAGATTCCGGGTCGCACCGAGGTTCCGGTGTCGCTCAGGGGGTGAGGTCGCGTCTCTGCCTTAAGGCGCGAGACCGGCCGCAATCACGTCCGGAATCCGATCGGCGGCCGAAGCCGTGGGGAAATCGATCCCCCCGCGCCAGGGGTATCCAGGGTCACGAAGGAGACGACGTCGGGCAGGCGCAAAGTTGCGGCCAATGACGCGTTTCTGGCCGGTTCGGCCGGCAGACATCCCGCCAGCGAGCAAACGTTCTGATGCGACGGCGGAGGGCCGCGATCTTGCGTTGCCGCAACATCTGATAGCCCGGCGGACGCGACATCCGCATGAGATATGACTTCCATGCAGTTCTGCGGCATGGGCGCGATCCGCGCCATTGCCGGACTGACTGTCGCAATGACGAAGGAGACGATAACGAAGCAAATCACGGCGCGCAGGAGGACGAGGGCTCCTTGTAGGGAGCACGTCGATTGTCGACCTGGAAAAGCCTCGGACATGCAGCGCCTTGCGCGAATGCGACTGCGCCAGTATCTGCACTCGACCGAAGCAGTCCTTGACATAGATCAAGCGCAGAGCAAGGACGCCTGGTCCCAGGGCGCCGGATCACAACGCGTTTACGCGAAGGATCCGAACCGGCGCGCAGGCTTTCCTGGACGGTGCCTCGGTCTGGCCTGGGTTTCATGGTCACCCGGCACGTTGCTGGCATCAGCGCCGTGGCCCAGATCTTCGATGATCGGGCAATCGGGGCGATGGTCGCCACAGCAGGCTTCTGCCAGATGGCGCAGCGTGTCGATCATGCCCTGCATCTCCTGCACCTTGCGTTCGAGGCCGTCGATCTGGTCCAGCGCCAGGCGTTTCACGTCGGCGCTTTGGCGCGTGCGGTCGCGCCAGAGCGCGAGCAGATCTTCGATCTTCTCCACCGGAAAACCGAGATCACGCGAGCGGCGGATGAAACGCAGCATCTGCACTTCGGTGCCGGAATAGACGCGGTAGCCCGACACGGTCCGCCCGGCTGTCGGGATCAGGCCGACCGATTCGTAATAGCGGATCATCTTGGCCGACACGCCCGAGGCCTTTGACGCTTCGCCGATGTTCA
>CAZRKU010000083.1:0-14099 GCA_964600685.1 uncultured Frigidibacter sp.
CCTTTCATTCTGGTTCAAATATCCCGGTGGGGTGCGGGGAGGCAGCGCCTCCCCGGCCTGCCCCTCAGGTGCCGCGCGGCTTGGCGCGCAGCGTCGGTGCGGCCGCGGTCGGATCCTCGGGCCAGGGGTGCCGGGGATAGTCGCCCCGCATGTCTTTGCGGACATCGGCGTAGGACGTCGCCCAGAAGCCGGGCAGGTCCAGCGTCACCTGCACCGGGCGCTGGCCGGGCGACAGGAGCGTGATCCGCAAGGGCAGGCGCTTCGGCCCCACCGTCGGATGCTCCTTGACCCCGAAAAGCTCCTGCAGGCGCAGGGTGATGGCGGGATGGGCACCTTCGTAGTCGATGGGGACGGCGCGGCCGAGGGGGGTGGTGAAGCTTGCTGGTGCAAGCCGGTTCACCAATTGCTGATCCTCCCACGTCAGCGCGCCCTTCAGGGCCTCGGTCAGGTCGAGCGCGCGCAGGTCGGCTTCGGTCCGGGCATTCGCCAGGTGGGGCAGCAGCCAGTCGTCGGCGTGCCGCAAAAGCCCCTCGTCGGTGAAATCCGGCAGGTCCGCCCCTTCGCGGCGCAAGAGTTCGACCCGCGCGCGAAACCGCCGCGCCGCGTCCGACCAGGGCAGGCCGAGAAGCCGCACCCCGTCGAGCGCCGCCCGCGCCCGCGCCTCGGGCGGCGCCTCGGGCCAGGCGCGGTCGGCCAGCACCAGCGCGCCCAACCGTTCCTGCCGCCGGGCGATCACGCGTCCCTCGCGCCGCGACCATTCGCAGCTGTCCTGCCAGCCGATCCGATCGGCAAAGAGTCCGCGCACGGCAGCTTCGTCGATCGCCAGCCCCTGCCGCACCTTCGCCTCGCGCGGGTCGCCGTCCAGATCGGTCGCGACGATCAGCCGCGACCGGGCCAAAGGGTCAGCCCTGTCGACCAGCGCCCCCTTGCCGCCCGACAGCACATACCGCGCCCCGTCACCCGGCCGCTTCATCCCGATCCGGTCTGGATAGGCGAGCGCCGCCATTTCCGCCGTCCCGAACGGTTCGGACACCGGCGGGACCAGCCGCGACAACCGCTTCGCCTCGGTGCGGATGCGCTCCACCACCCCCCGGTCCACGCGTTCCACATGGTCGGCCTCATAGGCTTTCGGATCGCGCACCGCCTGCAGGCGCAGGATCAGGTCGGCGGGCGCGCCCCGGATCGGATCCCGCTCCTCGATCAGCGCGGCAAGGGTCGCGGCCTGCGGCCCGGCCGTGATCAGCATATGGCCGATGCGCGGATGCACGGGCAGCGCCGCGAGCGCCCGGCCATGATCGGTGATCCGCCCCCCCGGATCGAGCGCGCCCAGATCGCGAAGCAGCGTCCGTGCCTCGGCCAGCGCCGGGGCCGGGGGCGGGGTCAGAAATGCAAGTTCCGCCCCGTCCGACCCCCAGAGCGCCAGTTCCAGCGCAAGTCCGGTCAGATCCGCTGCCTCGATCTCGGCCGGCGGGAACGGGGGCAGGCCGCCTTCCTCGCCCTTCGTCCAGAAACGGTAACAGATGCCGGGGGCCACCCGCCCGGCGCGGCCCCGGCGCTGCTCGGCCTCGGCCCGCGTCACCCGTCCGGTGACAAGCCGCGCCATGCCCGAGGCCGGATCAAACCGCGCCCGGCGCGCCCGGCCGCCGTCGATCACCACGCGGACATCGGGAATGGTCAGCGACGTTTCGGCGATCGAGGTGGCAAGCACCACCTTTCGGCCGCCGGCAGAGGGTGCAATCGCCGCCCGCTGGGCGGCAAAATCCATCGCGCCAAAAAGCGGCAGCACCCGGCAATCCTCCGGCAGGCGCCCGGAAATCAACCCCGCCACCCGCCGGATTTCCCCTTCGCCGGGCAGGAAGACCAGAACCCCGCCTTCGGTTTCGGCCGCCGCAGCCGCGATCAGTCCGGCCATCGCCGCCTCATAGCGCAGACCCGGCGCGGGTGGACGGGAAAGCCAGCGGGTTTCGACCGGGAACGCGCGTCCTTCGGAGGTGATGAGCGGCGCATCGTCCAGCAGCGCCGCGACCGGGCCGGCATCGAGCGTGGCCGACATCACCAGCAACTGCATGTCGGGGCGCAGCGCGCCGCGCACCTCGCAGGCCAGCGCCAGACCCAGATCGGCATGGAGCGAGCGTTCGTGAAACTCGTCGAAAATGACCGCGCCCACGCCGGACAGTTCGGGGTCGGACTGGATCATCCGGGTCAGGATACCTTCGGTCACCACCTCGATCCGCGTGGCGGGACCGACCTTCGCCTCGCCCCGGATGCGGTAGCCGACGGTCTGTCCGACCGGCTCGCCCAGCGTTTCGGCCATCCGTTCGGCGGCGGCGCGCGCGGCCAGACGGCGGGGCTCCAGCATCACGATCCGGCCCGCGACCCGACCGTCTTGCAGCAGCGCCAGCGGCACGCGCGTGGTCTTGCCCGCGCCGGGCGGGGCCTGCAGGACGGCACGGCCCTTCGCGCGCAAGGCGGCAAGCAGGGCGGGCAGGGCGTCGTCGATGGGCAGGGGCGGGGCGAAGAACATGCCCCCTTATCGCCGGATCATCCGGCCTTTTCCATAGAGCGTATCCAGGGAAATCTCGGTCACGCGAACCATGCCGTCGCCCGCGCTGGAATAGGTCAGACCGAAGGGAAAGCGGCTTTTCTCGGCCATGTCCTTGGCCGAAAACCCCTCAAGCCTCCGGTATTCGCCCTTGCAGGTGACGGTTCCGCCCTCGGCCTTCGGTGCCCTCAGCACCACCTGGCTGCGGCGCCGCCCGTCGAACAGGAAGACCTTCAGATTGCAGGCCTCCGCCATGGGCACATCGCGCAGGACAGCGTAAAGCGCGGTCAGCGGATCGACCGTGCCGCCCTGCGTCGCGGGGTCGATGTCACCCTTCGCGGGCGGGCGCGGCGGCATGTAGGATTTCACCTGCGGCACGCCGCGCCGGTAGGCCATCACCGCCTCGGACTGACGCTTGCCGGTATTGGCCTTTTCGACATAACGTGCGGGCGTGAATCGGCCTTTGGTCAAGGTGCCGCTGACGCTCGCATCATAGCGGATGCGTTTCAGCATCCCGAGGATCCCGGAACTTTTCAGAACGCCCGAGGCCGCGTAACTCTTGCCATTCACCGCGCCGCTGATTGAAAGCGTCGCCGCCGAAACCCCGCGGATCGAGATGTCGAAAACCGCCGCATCCTGCTGGTCGGCCAATGCGGGCAGGCCTGTCGTCAGGCAAACGAGGACTGAAAGAAGAAACGCGCGCACCATGAGACCTTGGGTTAATTTTCTGCCCCCACTGGACAGGAGGGGGCGCGAAAAGGCAAGAACGGCGGGGTGTCTGCGCGCGGTCGGCGGGCGGGGCGCGCGGGAAATTGCCGGAAGCGAAACATGACGTCAGACGATCTTCTGCCGAGCCTCCTGGCCGGCGACCGGCGGGCACTGGCGCGGGCGATCACGCTGACCGAAAGCGGGCGCGCCGATCATCGCGCCGCCGCGCTGAAGCTGGCGGAAGGGGTGGCGCGGTCGGGGCGGCAGGCGCTGCGCATCGGGCTGTCGGGCACGCCGGGCGTCGGCAAGTCGAGTTTCATCGAGGCGTTCGGCCAGTATCTGACCGGCCAGGGGCTGACGGTCGCGGTGCTGGCGGTCGATCCATCCTCCGCGCGTTCGGGCGGCTCGATCCTTGGCGACAAGACGCGGATGGAACGGCTTGCCCGCGATCCCCGCGCCTTCATTCGCCCCTCGCCCAGCCAGAACCATCTGGGGGGTGTGGCCCGGCGCACGCGCGAGGTGATCGCGCTTTGCGAGGGGGCCGGCTTCGATCTGGTGCTGGTGGAGACGGTGGGCGTCGGCCAGTCCGAGACGCTGGTCGCCGACATGGTCGATCTCTTTCTGCTTCTGCTGGCCCCGGCGGGCGGCGACGAGCTGCAGGGCGTGAAGCGCGGCATCATGGAGATGGCCGACCTGATCCTGGTGAACAAGGCCGATGGCGACCTTCTGGCGGCGGCCCGGCGGACCTGCGCGGACTATGCCGGCGCGCTGCGGCTCTTGCGCAAGCGGGCACAGGATCCGGAGGGGTTTCCGAAGGCGATGTGCGTTTCCGCCGCCGAGGCGCGCGGACTGGAGGAGGCCTGGGACGATATCCAGGCCCTGACCGGCTGGCGTCGCGATCAGGGCATCCTCGCCGCGCGCCGCGCGGCGCAGGCCCGCCACTGGTTCGAGGAGGAGGTGCGGCAGGGCCTGCTTGTCCGCCTGACCGCCGATCGGACGATCCGCGCCGAGATGGAGGCGCAGGGGCGCGCGGTCGAGGCCGGTTTGCCGCCGTCGGAGGCGGCGGCGCGGATGCTGGCCAAGCTGGGTGCGGTCTGAGCGGACGTGATCCGATTGCGGCGGGCCCTGCCCGCCACGCCCTTTGGTGGCGTGCGCTGTCCGCGCACGCGGGCCTCCGGCGGGGATATTTGGGGACAGAAAATGGGGGGCGGTCGCTTATGGCGTTGGTGCTTCGAGCCCCAGGGGAATGGTCGAGATCGACATCTTGCCCGACCCTTGCGTCAGTTCGCAGGCATGGGCGAGATAGATGAGCGTCTGGTTCTGATCGTCGTAGATCCGTGTGATCCTGAGGCTCTTGAAGATCAGCGAGGTGCCCTCGCTGAAGATGTTCTCGCCTGACGGTCCCCCGTCGATATCGCCCAGGCGGGTCGGTCCGGTCTGGCGGCAGTCGATCGCCGACCAGGACGGGTCTTCGACCAGTTGCCATTGCTGAGCCGGTCGTAGAAGGACCGTTCGAAACAGGCGATGTGACAGGCCACGCCCTTCACCTTCGGGTCGGGCACCGCCTCGATCACGATGTCATTGCCGACCCAGTCCACGCCGACCTTGCCGACCACTTCGACCGATGCCAGAGTGGCGCCAAGGCCGTAGATCGCAGCAAGCCGCTTGAACACCCGAACCCTCCGGTCTGTTGAGCGCCAAACGGCGTGCGGCTGGGACCGACTTTCAAGGGTGCTCGCCCTTTCGGTTGACCGGCTGGCGTGATTCTGGCATGAATTGAACACTCGTTCATTTAACGGAGGCTGCCCATGTTCACCGCTTCGATGACCTTCGATCTGGGCGAGGATATCGCCGTCTTGCGCGACATGGTCCACCGCTGGGCGCAGGAGCGGGTGAAGCCGATGGCGGCCGAGGTGGATCGCACGAACATCTTCCCCGCCGAACTCTGGCGCGAGCTGGGCGAACTGGGGCTTCTGGGCATCACCGTGCCGGAGCAATATGGCGGCGCGGGCATGGGCTATCTCGCCCACGCGGTCGCCATCGAGGAGATCGCCCGCGCCTCCGCGTCGGTCTCTCTTTCCTACGGCGCGCATTCGAACCTGTGCGTGAATCAGATCAAGCTGAACGGCTCGGAGGCGCAGAAGCGCAGATACCTGCCGCGCCTCGTTTCCGGCGAACACGTCGGCGCCTTGGCCATGTCCGAGGCGGGGGCGGGGTCGGACGTGGTCGGGATGAAACTCCGCGCCGAGCGGCGCAACGGCCATTATCTCCTGAACGGGTCGAAATACTGGATCACCAACGGGCCGGATGCCGATACGCTCGTCGTTTACGCCAAGACCGACCCCGAGGCGGGAACGAAGGGCATGACCGCCTTCCTGGTCGAGAAGGGCTGGAAGGGCTTCACGCAGGGGCCGCATTTCGACAAGCTGGGGATGCGCGGATCGAACACCGGGGAACTCATCTTCGACAATTGCGAAGTGCCGTTCGAGAATGTTCTGGGCGCCGAGGGCAAGGGCGTGCGCGTCCTGATGTCCGGTCTCGACTTCGAACGGGTGGTGCTGTCCGGGATCGGCACCGGGATCATGGCGGCGTGCCTCGACGAGGTCATGCCCTATGTCCGCGAGAGGAAACAGTTCGGCCAGCCGATCGGAAACTTTCAATTGATGCAGGGCAAGATCGCCGACATGTACACCGCGCTGAACACTGCGCGCGCCTATCTCTACGAGGTGGCGAAAGCCTGCGACCGGGGGCGGGTCACCCGTCAGGACGCGGCGGCTTGCGTGCTTTACTGTTCCGAACAGGCGATGATGCAGGCGCATCAGGGGGTTCAGGCGCTGGGCGGCGCGGGGTTCCTGAACGACAGTGTGGTCAGCCGCCTGTTCCGGGATGCGAAGCTGATGGAGATCGGGGCGGGGACGAGCGAGATCCGGCGGATGCTGATCGGGCGGGAACTGATGGGGGCGGGGGCGTGAAACTATCCCACTCGCAGCGTTGCGCCCAAGTCCTCGCTCGCTTGGCTCGCCAGCGCATCAACCATCCATTGGTTGAGCGACTTGGCGCTGCGTGCCGCAGCGTCGGCCATTCGTTTGTGAAGTTCAGGCGTAGTGCGCAGCGACAGGCTGCCCGAGAAAGGCTTTTCAGGATCGACACCATCCTGTGCGCACCATGCCAGATAGTCATCGACGCTTTCATGGAAGGCCTTCAACAATTCCTCAGCCGTCTTTGCCTGAAATGTCACGACATCGCGGATGCCCAATATCTCGCCGTGGAACAGCAGTGCCTCTTCGTCGAAGGAAACGGTGGCGCTATAGCCTTTGTAGGGTTTCATGGCGATATTCCGGCCTCCAGAAGGAAACGGCGCACCGAGCGGACCGCATCCTTGACGATTGTGGGCTGCGGATGGGGTTCATGGAAAACCATCCGTCGGCCGTTCAGCGAAATGCGGACCCGCGAGCCGGATCCTTGGGTGATCTCCGCGCCAAGTGCGCGGAAGAGGTTTTCAATTTCGGTCCAGCGGATGTCTGCACGAACCGGGTTGGCGAAGATGTCCGCAAGAGTGCGCGCGTGTTTCGTGGAAAGTGTCATGGCCTTGCCTGAAGCTCACAGAGGATACGGTGGGTGTGGCCGAGGCTTCCACGAATACGCTCATGTGGCTGAGTCTTCCACGATTACGCTCGCGAAGAAAGTAGTATCGAAATTTGATACTGTCAAGAGAGTTTCGAAATGCGCCTGACCTCCTCCGCCCTCCCCGCGTCCGAGACCTTCCGCGCCAACCGCGCCGCCCATCTCGCGCTTCTGGAGACCGCCCGCGCCGCCGCCGCCCGCGCCGCCGCCGGGGGTGGCGACAAGGCGATCGCCCGCCATACGTCGCGCGGCAAGATGGCGCCGCGCGAGCGGGTGGCGAACCTTCTGGATGCAGGCTCGCCCTTCCTTGAAGTCGGCGCCACCGTCGCGCACGGCATGTATGGTGGCGACGCCCCCGGGGCGGGGCTGATCGTCGGCATCGGCCGGGTGATGGGGCAGGAGGTGATGGTAGTGGCCAATGACGCCACCGTGAAGGGCGGCACCTACTATCCGATGACGGTGAAGAAACATCTGCGTGCCCAGGAGATTGCGGAGCAGAACAACCTGTCCTGCGTCTATCTGGTGGACAGCGGCGGCGCCAACCTGCCCAACCAGGACGAGGTCTTCCCCGACCGCGACCATTTCGGCCGCATCTTCTTCAATCAGGCACAGATGTCGGCGAAGGGCATCCCGCAGATCGCGGTGGTCATGGGTTCCTGCACCGCCGGGGGAGCTTACGTGCCGGCCATGTCGGACGTCACGATCATCGTGCGCGACCAGGGCACGATCTTCCTCGCCGGCCCGCCGCTGGTCAGGGCCGCCACCGGCGAGGTCGTCAGCGCCGAAGATCTGGGCGGTGGCGATGTCCACACCCGCCTTTCCGGCGTTGCCGACTATCTGGCGGAAGATGACGCCCATGCCTTGGCCCTCGCCCGCCGGGCGGTGGGCCACCTCAACCGCGCCAAACCCGCGACCGTTCAGTGGCAAAGCCCCGAACCCCCGGCCTATGACCCCGAGGAGATTCTCGGCGTGGTCCCCGCCGACCTGCGTACCCCCTACGACATCCGCGAGGTGATCGCGCGCATCGTCGACGGCTCGCGGCTGGACGAATTCAAGGCGCGCTTCGGCGAGACGCTGGTGACGGGCTTCGCCCATGTCGAAGGCTGCCCGGTCGGGATCATCGCCAGCAACGGCGTGCTGTTCAGCGAGGCCGCGATCAAGGGCGCGCATTTCATCGAACTGTGCAGCCAGCGCTCCATCCCGCTGGTCTTCCTGCAGAATATCACCGGCTTCATGGTCGGCCGCAAATACGAGAACGAAGGCATCGCCCGCCATGGGGCCAAGATGGTGACGGCGGTCGCCACCACCTCGGTGCCGAAGATCACCTGCCTGGTCGGCGGCTCGTTCGGCGCGGGCAACTACGGCATGGCCGGCCGGGCCTTCGGCCCGCGTTTCCTCTGGACCTGGCCCAACAGCCGGATCAGCGTCATGGGCGGCGAACAGGCGGCGGGCGTGCTGGCCACCGTGAAGCGCGACGGGATCGAACGGGCGGGCGGCAGCTGGGCAGCGGCTGAGGAGGCCGACTTCAAGCGCCCGACGGTCGAGATGTTCGAGGAACAGTCCCATCCCCTTTACGCCTCCGCCCGGCTCTGGGACGACGGGATCATCGACCCGCGGAGGACGCGTCAGGTCTTGTCGCTGTCGCTTTCCGCCGCACTCAATGCGCCCGTCGAGCCGACGCGGTTCGGCCTTTTCAGGATGTAAGGAACATGCGGCGCGTTCACAACATCATCCCCTTCAGCCGTGACCGCCGGCGTTTGCCCGGCTGGAACCTCGGCGGTCCGCGTGGCCCGAAGCGCCGGCGGCCGACCGATCCCCGCATCTGGCTTAAACTTGTCATCGGACTCGCAGCGATCGGGCTGGTGCTGCTCCCGCTCGGTGCCGATGCGGTCAACGCCGCGCTGGGGCCGAAAAGCGATGGCGGCTGCCGGGTCGTCAAGGTCATCGACGGTGACACGGTGCTTTTGTGGTGCGGCGTGCGCGGTGCGGAAAAGGTCCGCCTCAAGGGTTTCGACGCACCCGAGGTTTTCAGCCCGAAATGCCCATCCGAATGGGCGCGGGGTGTCGCCGCGACATGGCACCTCCGCCGCCTGTTCTTTCAGGCGGACCGCATCATCGTCGCCTTCGCGGGAGAGGACCGTTACGGGCGACGCCTTGCCTCCATTGCAACCGACCGGGGGCCGATTGCGGCCCGCATGATCGCAGATGGCCATGCGCGCGCCTATGCAGGTGGAACGAGACAGGGCTGGTGCACATGAGCTTGTCCCGCCTCCTCCGTTCACAACTGTCCCCGGGGCCGCGGGGGCAGGCAGCCCCCGCCCGGTCGGGAAAGGAGCGCAGATGTTCCGCAAGATCCTGATCGCCAACCGGGGCGAGATCGCCTGTCGCGTGATCGACAGCTGCCGCAGGCTCGGCGTCCGCACCGTCGCCGTCTGGTCCGACGCCGACCGGGATGCGCGGCATGTGGTGATGGCCGACGAGGCCGTGCCGATCGGCGGTCCGCGGCCGGCGGACAGCTATCTGAAGGGCGATGCGATCATCGCGGCGGCGCGGGAAACCGGGGCGGAGGCGATACATCCCGGATATGGCTTCCTCTCGGAAAACCCCGGCTTCGTCGCCGCAGTGGAAAAGGCGGGCCTGGTCTTCATCGGCCCGTCTGCCCGTGCCATCCGTGCCATGGGGCTGAAGGACGCGGCCAAGAAACTGATGGAGGCGGCCGGGGTTCCGGTGGTGCCGGGCTATCACGGCGCCGATCAGGCGGATGGGGTTCTGGCGGCGGCGGCGGCGCGTATCGGCTGGCCCGTCCTGATCAAGGCGGTGGCGGGCGGCGGCGGCAAGGGGATGCGGCTGGTGGAGCGCGCGGAAGATTTTGCCGCCGCGCTCGACAGTGCGCGGGGCGAGGCCGAGACGGCCTTCGGCAACCCGGCCGTCCTGATCGAGAAATACATCGAAAAGCCCCGCCATATCGAAATGCAGGTCTTCGGCGACGGCACCCGGGCCGTGCATCTGTTCGAACGCGACTGTTCACTGCAGCGCCGCCATCAGAAGGTGATCGAAGAAGCCCCGGCTCCCGGCATGACCGAGGGAATGCGCGCCGCCATGGGGCAGGCGGCGGTCAAGGCCGCCGAAGCGATCGGTTATGCGGGCGCCGGCACGATCGAATTCATCGTCGACGGCTCGGACGGGCTTCGGCCGGATCGGTTCTGGTTCATGGAGATGAACACAAGGCTGCAGGTCGAACATCCGGTGACCGAGGCAATCACCGGCATCGATCTGGTCGAATGGCAGTTGCGCGTTGCCAGCGGCGAGCCGTTGCCTGCCCGTCAGGAAGATCTGCGCATCAACGGCCATGCGTTCGAAGCGCGGCTTTATGCCGAGGATGTTGCGGCGGGCTTCCTGCCCGCCACCGGCACCCTGACGCATCTGGCTTTTCCCGCAGGCGTGCGCGCTGAAACCGGGGTGCGTCAGGGCGATACGATCAGCCCCTGGTATGATCCGATGATCGCCAAGATCATCACCCATGGCCCGACCCGGGCGGCGGCCCTGGGTCAGCTCGAGACCGCGCTTGCGCAAACCGAGGTCGCGGGATCGGTGACGAACCTGGCCTTCCTGGCGGCCCTCACCCGGCACAGCGGCTTTCGCGCGGGCGAGGTCGATACCGGGCTTATTGCGCGCGATCTCGACAGGTTGATTGCCCCGCCGCCGGTTCCGGTCGCCGCGCGGGCACTGCTGGCCCTCGGCGCGGCGGGGCTGGACCGGCCGGGAGAGGAGGATCAGGGCTTCACCCTCTGGTCCGCGCTGCGCCGCACCGTCGAGCTTGAGGATTTCTCCGCCGTGATCGAAGTCATCGGCCCCCGCGCCCGGCGGGTCTGGCTCGATGGGGACGTGGTCGAGTGTGACTGGCACCCGGGCTGGAGGATCGACGGCCAGAAGGCGCCGGGACGGCTGGTCGTCCATGCCGGTGGCGTCAGCCTTTTCGGCGCCGTCACCCTGCACGGCAGGCTTCGCGATCCCTTGGCCCGGCAGAGCGATGCCCATGCGAGCGATGTCACTCTGTCACCGATGCCGGGGCTGGTGAAGGCGGTATTCGTCGCCAAAGGTCAGGAGGTCGCGGCGGGGGACCGGTTGGCGGTTCTGGAGGCGATGAAGATGGAACATACCCTGACCGCGGGCCGCGCCGGCAAGGTGGCAGAGGTGCTGGTGGCGGCCGGAACCCAGGTCGAGGCCGGCCAGCCCCTGATCCGCCTGGAGGAGGCGTCGTGATCCGCCTGCATCACGTCGCCCTGTCCCGCTCGTTCCGCATCCTGTGGCTGCTGGAGGAAATGGGGCTGGAGGCTGAAGTGATCACCCACTCGATCACCGACGGATTGCTCCGCCAGCCTGCCTATCTGGCGAAGTCGCCTGCGGGCAGGGTGCCCGCGCTGGAAGTTGATGGACGCGTGCTGTTTGAAAGCGGCGCAATCACCGAATATCTGTGCGAAACGCGACCGGAACATGGGCTGGGCCGCCCGCCGGGTCATGCGGAGCGGGTGCCCTATCTGGAATGGCTGCATTATGCGGAAACCATGGGGCAGCTGATCGCCAGCCTGAACCTGCACTGGGTCTTCCTGCGTGATCCTGCGATGCGTTCGCCGACGCTTCTGAAGATGGAAGCCCGGCGGCTGGCGATCACGCTCCGGCCCCTGGAAGCCGCATTGGCGGCGCAGGATCATCTTCTGCCTGCCGGTTTTTCGGCCGCCGACACGATGATGGGCTGGAACCTTCTGGCCGCGCCGAGGTTCGTGCGGATGGCGGGGTTTCCGGCGATCGGGGCCTATATGGAGCGGATCGGGGCACGCCCGGCCTACCGGCGGGCGCGGGAAAAGGACGGGGCACAGAATTTCTATGCGCAGGAGTTCTACGAGGTCACCGATGGCTGATTTCGTCGAGATCGTCGAAATGTCGCCGCGCGACGGGTTGCAGAACGAGGCGTCTCTTATTCCTCTCGCCGACAAGGTCGCGCTGATCGACCGGTTGAGCGACGTGGGCTTTCGCCGGATCGAGGTGGCGAGCTTCGTCAGCCCGAAGTGGGTGCCGCAGATGGCCGACAGCGCGGCGGTTCTGGCCGGCATCACCCGCCGACCCGGCGTGCGCTATGCGGCACTGACGCCGAATATGAAGGGGTATGAGGCGGCCGTGGCTGCCGGGGCGGACGAGGTGGCGATCTTCGCCTCGGCTTCGGAAGGTTTCAGCCGCGCCAACCTGAATTGTTCGATCCTGGAAAGCATAGAGCGATTTGTGCCGGTAACATCCGCCGCAAAGTCCGGTGGAATGAAGGTCCGTGGCTATGTCTCCATGGTGACGGATTGCCCGTTCGACGGCAGGATCGCGCCGACGGCCGTGGCAGGCGTCGTTGCGGCCCTGCGCGATCTCGGCTGTTACGAAGTAAGTCTTGGCGATACGGTCGGACAGGGCGATCCTGAGCGGATCGACGCGATGCTGGGTGCAGTCCTGGACGAATTGCCTCCATCCCGGCTTGCGGGCCATTATCATGACACCGGCGGACAGGCAGTGGAGAATATCGAAGTCTCCCTTGCCCGCGGCCTGCGGGTTTTCGATGCCTCGGCCGGCGGGCTCGGCGGCTGCCCCTATGCGCCGGGCGCAAAGGGCAATGTCGCGACCGAAAAGGTGGATCAGCGGCTTCGTGCACTTGGCTATGACACCGGACTGGATCAGGCGCGTCTGGCGGAGGCCGCCGCCTTCGCCCGGTCACTGCGGATGGAACAGGCCTGAGGAGGGGACGATGCTCGAGACGATCAAGGTGGATCAAGATGCGCGCGGCATTGCAACACTGACGCTCAACCGGCCGGAAAAGCATAATACCCTGTCGGGCCGGATGATCGAGGAGCTGACCACCACCGCCGCCGTTCTTGGCGAAGACCCGAAGGTCCGGGTGGTGATCCTGCGGGCCGAAGGTGACAGTTTTTGCGCGGGCGGCGACCTGGACTGGATGAAGGCGCAGATCGCGGGCGACAGCGAACAGCGCCGGGCCGGGGCCACGGCGCTTGCCATGATGCTGCGCGCGCTCGACCGGATGCCGAAGCCGCTGATCGGTCGGGTGCAAGGCGCGGCCTACGGCGGCGGCGTGGGCATGATGTCGGTCTGCGATCTCACGATCGGGGTTCCGGCGGCGAAGTTCGGCCTGACCGAGACCAGGCTCGGCCTGATCCCCGCCACGATCAGCCCCTATGTCATCGCGCGCATCGGCGTCACGGCGGCGCGCCGGCACATGTTCGCCTCGCGCCTGTTCGATGCCGACGAGGCCCATCGCATCGGCCTTCTGTCCGAGATCGCGGCACCTGAAGATCTGGACGCCGCCGTCGCCGCCGAGGTCGAGCCCTTCCTGGCCTGCGCACCAGGTGCCGTGGCCGACGCCAAGGCGCTGGTCCGCGAGGTCGTGGCCGCCCCCGATCAGGCCCTGATCGACAAGACGGTGGGCCTTTTGGTCAAACGTTGGGAAAGCGACGAATCCCGGGAAGGAATCGCCGCGTTTTTCGAACGGCGCAAACCGCGCTGGTCGGTCTGATCTGGCACGATTTTCTCCGCAAGCGGCAGAATGTGCGCAGTTTTTGCCGCGCTTGGAGCGGGTGGCCTCGGTTGACCCCGCCCGAGGCGCGGAGTAAACGGGCCTGAAGCCACGTTTACGCGCAAGCGGCCCCGCTGCGCGAGGAAGGAGCCAACAGTGGATGTCCTTTTGCGGGAATACCTTCCCATCCTCATCTTCATCGCGCTGGCCGTCGGGCTGGGCCTGGTTCTGATCCTTGCCGCCGCCGTTCTGGCGGTGCGCAGCCCGGACCCGGAAAAGGTCTCGGCTTACGAATGCGGCTTCAACGCTTTTGATGATGCGCGGATGAAATTCGACGTGCGCTTCTATCTGGTCTCGATCCTCTTCATCATCTTCGACCTGGAAGTGGCCTTCCTGTTCCCATGGGCGGTAACGCTCGGGAAGATCGGCCTGTTCGGCTTCTGGTCGATGATGGTCTTCCTCGGTGTCCTCACCGTGGGCTTCATTTACGAATGGAAAAAGGGAGCACTGGAGTGGGAGTAACCGTTCCGGCCGCGCCGAAAACCGACATCATCCGCGCGACCACCACGCAAGACCATCAGGTCATGGCGCGCGTCGCCGATGAGTTGCAGGACAAAGGTTTCCTGCTGACCTCGCTCGATCAACTCGTCAATTGGGGCC
>CAZRKU010000084.1:0-14005 GCA_964600685.1 uncultured Frigidibacter sp.
CCGCCGGGGAAAAGGCCGTGTCCGCAGCAATGCGCGAAGCGGGCACCTCCCTGAAATCCGCCTAGCGGGGGCAGATTACCGGCGCCGGGCTGGGTACTCGGCTCGGCAACTCCATCCGCCTCGCCAGCTTCCCCAAATCCGGCGACAGCCTGAACGCGGCGGCGCTGGTCTGGTCGAACGCGCCGGTGATCATCGGCGCGCATGACACGGGGCCGCTGATCCGGTCAAAGGACGGGTTCTGGCTGGCGATCCCCACCCCGGCCGCCGGGAAAAGCGCCAAGGGTGGCAGGATCACCCCCTTTGAGTGGGAACGGCGTACGGGTTTGCGTCTGCGGTTCATCTACCGCCGCCGGGGCCCAAGCCTCCTGGTGGCGGAGGGGCGGCTGAATTCGAAAGGCCGGGCCGTGGCATCGAAGTCGAAAACTGGGCGCGGCATGGCGACTGTGCCAATCTTCCTGCTCGTACCGCAGGTCAGGTTGCGCAAACGACTGGATCTTGCGCGAGATGCGGAGCGTGCGGTGGACGGCGTGCCGGGGCACATCGTGACGAATTGGGTGGCGGGAAAGTTATAGTGGAACAGGGAGTTTCATCTGTGGCTGATATCGTCCGCACAACCCGTCAAACAACGATCTTCCAATAGGAATCCTTCCGGGTCACCTTGCCATCCTCGAAGGTGTAAAAGTCGCAACCGCGAACCCTTACCTGTTCTCCCTTTGCCGTCGTGCCGGTCAGCAGCCATTTCGACATACCCGTGCTGCCGCTGGCGAAATTCTCGATTTCGCCATAGTGGACATCCGGCGTCGCCTCGAAGCGGGACATGATCCCCCGGCGCACGGCATCGAGGCCCGCAAAGCGATTGCCGTGCGGTTCGGGACCACGCGGCATGTCGAGGCTGCAATCCTCGGCGAAGAAACCCATGATCGCGTCGACATCGTGCGCGTTGAACCCGGCAGCGAGGCCGTCGAGTGCTTTCAAAACCACCTGCTCGTCAGCTGTCATCTTGGTGCTCCCGCCTCGCCGATGCGTCGCTCGGGGTTCAGTCAAAGAAGGTTGAACTGACCCGCGACATTTGTGGAATGGCCTGATGCGAGACGTGCTCCGGGTGATGTTGCCGCCTCAAGCATAGCCACTTTCCCCTTCGCCAAGTGTGAAGCCGGGTGCCCCTCGAGTCAAACCTTCGCTTCGGGCCATGTTCTTCGGCACCGTTACAGAAAGCAAAGTACAAATGTCCACCTCCCGCGAAACCGTCCTCGCCGCGCTGCACACGCGGCTGCAGCCGCTTGCCGCCCTTGTGCTGCGCGATGAGGTGCTGCCCGAACGGATCCCGACAGCGGGGCTGATCATCCTGCGCGATGGCCAGCCGGGTGAGCCGGATGTCACGCTGTCGCCTCTGCGTTACCACTACCAGCACCGGGCCGAGCTGGAGGTCGTCGTCCAGGCCGGAACCGGCCGGGCCAGCGCCTTCGACACCCTGATCGCTGCAATTGGTGCTGCTCTGGAGGCAGACCGCACGCTCGGCGGCCTCTGCGACTGGGTCGAACCGGAGGCCCCGACCTCGGTCGATCTACCCATAGAAGGCGCGGCAGCGCTGAAGGCGGCGGTGATCACCGTCGTGTTGCACTACACCACCACTGGGCCCTTGAACTAAACGGCTCGGTCAGCAGGTTCCATAGAAGCCGCCGGAGTAGCGACAGTATTCAGTCGCAGCACCCGCCCGTATCATCTCAGCGGCAATGTCGCGGCCATCAGGCAAGAAGCACTGGGCGACAAAACGGCCATAGCGATCCATGTCGAGCACCTGGCAACGCAGGGTCTGGCCTGCAATCAGCGCGGTCATTGTCGCCGTGGCAGCTGAGCCGCCCGAGTGATCCCATTCGGGCGCATCAAGCCCCCAAACCCGGATCCTGCGCGACTGACCTTTGAGGGTGAACGTATCACCATCGAGCACCTTACTGACACGGGCCTCGAGAACCGACGCTTGCTCGGCAACGGCGACCGAGCGGTCGGATAAAACGACAAGCCCGGCAAAGGCGACGAAAAACATGAGAATGAAGCGATAAATCATCTGCGGACGATGCCTTTGGCGAGGGCCGAGGGCAACCCTTGAATCTGCAGTCAACAACTTGAAAGGATGAAAAAAGATGGCACGTGCGCAAGGCGCGCGGGCGCAGATGGCGCTTGCGTATGAGACGGTTTACGGCACCCCGCCGGTCGGCGGGTTCCGATTGATGCCCTTTGCCCGGACCACGCTCGGCTCAGAACAGCCGCTGCTTGAATCCGAACTTCTGGGCTATGGCCGTGATCCGCTGGCTCCGATCAAGGACGCGGTGACGGCCGACGGCGAGGTGGTGATCCCCATCGATGTCGAGGCGTTCGGGTTCTGGCTGAAGGCCGCCTTTGGCCAGCCCGTCACCAGCGGCACTACGCCGAAGACCCACACCTTCCAGTCGGGCAACTGGACGCTGCCCAGCATGGCGATTGAGACCGCCATGCCCGAGGTGCCACGGTTCGCGATGTATTCCGGCTGCGTCCTCGATCAGCTATCGTGGCAGATGCAGCGTTCTGGCCTGCTGACTGGCACCGCCCGCTTAGTGGCACAGGGCGAAACCATCGCCGCCGCGACCGCTGCAGGCACGCCGACTGCTCTTGGCCTGCAGCGCTTCGGCCACTTCAACGGCACGGTGAAACGGAACGGCACTGCTCTGGGCAATGTGGTCTCAGCGGAGATCACCTATTCCAATAATCTGGACCGGATCGAGACGATCCGCGGCGATGGCCGTATCGATGGGGCCGACCCGACCATGGCCGCACTGACCGGCCGGATCGAAGTCAGGTTCTCGGACAGCACGCTGGTGACCCAAGCCATCGACGGCAGCCCGTGCGAGTTGGAGTTCGTCTACAGCCTCGGCGCGAACGCCAGTTTCACCTTCACCGCCCACGCGGTCTATCTTCCGATCCCCCGGATCGAGATCGCCGGGCCCCAGGGCGTGCAGGCCAGCTTTGACTGGCAGGCCGCCAAGGCCACCAGCCCCGCCCGCATGTGCACCGCCGTTCTCGTCAACACCCTTGCAGGATATTGATCATGATCCGACTGAACCTGACCGCCACGCCCGAATGGCTGGACGTCGCCCCTGGCCTTCGATTGCTTGTGGGGCCGCTGACCACCGCGCTGATGGTGTCCGCCCGCGCCGATCCGGCCATCGAAGCATTGCCCGATGGGGCTTCCCAAGAGTCCCTGGCCCTTGCGATGGCAAAAGCTGTCGCCCGCCGCGCCGTGCTGGATTGGGAGGGCGTGGGTGATGATGCAGGCAATATCCTGCCCGTTTCGCCCGAGGGGATCGACGCCCTCCTGGAAATCTGGCCGGTCTTCGAGGCCTTCCAGACCATGTATGTGGCGAAGGGACTGATCCTGGCCACTGAAAAAAACGTCTCCGCGCCCTTGCCGACTGGTCCTTCGGCGGGGGCGACCGGTACTGCGCCGCCTGCCAAGCTTCCTGCCCCGACTGCCCCGCAAGGCTGAACCGGCCGCAAACGCCGGAGGGCTGGCAGGTCTGGGATCTGGTCGGCCGCCTCGGTGGTCAGTTGCGCGTGATCCCCGGCGCCGTGCTCGGCTGGGACATGGGCGCAGCCCTCGCCATGGCCGGTGCCCTCGGGATCGACACCCTGATCGCCGCCGAACTGCTGCCCGAGATCGAGGCGGTGATGGTCCGCAAACTGAACGAACAGATGGAAGGAGGTCGCGATGGCTGAAAAACGCGTGTCCGTCCGCCTTGTGGCGGAGGGCGGCCGCCAGGTGCGCGCAGAGTTGGAAGGCATCGGCGATGCTGGCGCACGAGGGTTTGGGCGTCTTTCGTCAGAGATGGAGCTGGCCAACAACCGGCTGGCCAGCTTCGCCCGCAAGGCCGGGATCGCGCTGGCGGCGGTGACGGTGGCTGCAGCGGCGGCAGGCGTGGCGATGGTCCGATCCGGATTGGAAACCATCGGCGCCCAAGCCGACATGGCCGCCTCGCTGAAAACCACCGTCGAAAGCCTGCAGGTGCTGACTTGGGCCGGGGAACTGGCGGGCGTGTCGATGGGCGAGATCGAACAGGCCACCAAGAAGCTGACCACCCGGTTGTCGGAAGCGGCCGCAGGATCCGGATCGGCGGTCGGGGCCCTACGGCGGCTGAACCTGACCGCTGCGCAATTGCAGGCGCTGCCGCTGGACCAGCGTATCGTTGCCATTCAGGATGCCCTGATCCGGTTTGTGCCCGAAGCCGAACGGGCCGCTGTTGCGTCTGATCTGTTCGGCGACAAGGCGGCGCTGGCCTTCCTGCGGATTGATCCCGCCACCTTGCGTGAGGCGGCGCAGGATGTGCGTGACTTCGGGGTGGCGGTCAGCGCCAGTGATGCTGCGCAGATCGAACGCACCGGCGATGCCATCGCCAAACTCAGCCTGATCTGGCTTGGCCTGACCAACCGGTTGACCGCCGCCGTCGCGCCTGCGCTGGAAACGGTGGCGAACACGCTGGCCGACATGGCGCGCAGCACCGGGCCGATTGGCATCGCCATCAACGCCCTCTTCGACAACATCGGTCGCGTCACCACCTATGCCGCGACCTTTGCCGCGCTGATGGCCGGGCGCTGGGTGGCCGGTCTGGCGGCAGCAGCGCTATCGGTGCGGGGTCTGGCCACCGGGTTGGTGATCCTGCGCGGGGCGCTGATCCGCACCGGCATCGGCGCGTTGATCGTCGGCGCGGGCGAGCTGGTGTTCCAGTTCACCCGGCTCGTCGCAGGCGCGGGCGGGTTTGGCGCGGCAATTGGCCTTCTGAAGGATCTGGCTCTGGAGGTCTGGGACCGCATCGGCCTTGGTGCGGCGTCTGCCTGGTCCAGGATCGAGGCCAGCTGGGCCGGGCTTCAAGCCACCATCTATGGCGCGATGCAGTCCTCGGTCGAAGCCGTGACCAGTTTCGGCAATTCGGCGGCAGGCATCTTCAAAGGGGCCTATGACGCCGTGAAGGCAATCTGGGGCCAACTGCCCGGCGCGATTGGCGATTTCGCCTTCCAGGCCGCCAACGGTCTGATTGGCGGCGTTGAGGCCATGCTGATTGGCGTGGTCACTCGCATCAACAATTTCATCAATGGGCTGAACGCCGCACTCGACCTCTTGCCCGATTGGGCCGTGGGCGAAGGCGGGGTACGGATCGGCACGCTCGATCCAGTCGCGCTGGGCCGGGTCGACAATCACTTCGCGGGTTCTGCAGCTGCGGCCGGGACTGCTGCCGCTGAAGCCTTCTCGGCCGCGATGGCGCAGACCTATGTTTCCACGCCCGATCTCGCTCTGACCGGGATGGCAGAAGAGACAACCGCCCGGGCAGAGGCCTATCGCGAGGCTTCCGGCATGCTGGCCGATGCCGCCGACCGTCCGATGCAAAGCTGGCAGGCGCTGAAGGATGCGGTTGCCGGTGCCGGAACCGAAGGCGAGGCTGCGCTCGACGGGGCCGCAGATGCCGCCGACCGGCTGGACGAGTCGATGACGGAAGCCGGGCGCGCCGCCGGTGGGGCCGGTGTCGCTGCTGCGGCGAGTGCCGAAGTGGCCAAAACCGGATGGGAAGCTGCCGTGGCGACCCTTGCCGACTACGCTGCCAAGGCGCGCGACATTGGTGGCGATATCGGCAATGCGCTGGTCTCTGCCTTCACCTCTGCCGAGAACGCTGTCGGCGAGTTCGTGAAAACCGGCAAACTCGACTTCCGCGATCTGGTCACTTCGATGATCGCCGATCTCGCAAAACTGGCGGCACGTCGGTTCATCCTCGGCCCCATCGCCAATGCACTGTCGGGTGCGCTGGGCGGCGCGGGTGGTATCTTCGCCAACATTCTCCACGCGGGCGGCCAGGTCGGCTCCCCAGGTCCGGGCCAGATGGTCCCGGCGCTGGCCTTTGCCAATGCCCCGCGCATGCATTCCGGTGGTTGGGCCGGGATCAAGCCCGACGAGGTGCCAGCGATCCTGCAAAGGGGCGAACGCGTGCTGTCGCGCCGGGAAGCTGCTGGCTATGGCCAGGGACAGTCCTCTGCACCCGCCGTCAATGTGACCATCATGGCGCGCGACGCAGAGAGCTTCCGACAATCCCGCACGCAGGTCGCAGCTGACATTGCGCGGGCGGTGTCGCTGGGTCGGAGGGGCATGTGATGGCGTTTCACGAAGTTCGCTTCCCCGACAACATCAGCCGCGGCGCGCGGGGTGGGCCGGAACGGCGCACGCAAGTGGTGGAACTGGCGAGCGGCGACGAGGAACGCAACGCCAGTTGGGCCAACAGCCGTCGCAGATATGATGTCGCCTATGGCATCCGGCGCGCTGATGATCTGGCCGTTGTGGTCGCCTTCTTCGAGGGCCGCAATGGCCGCCTGCACGGGTTTCGTTACAAGGACTGGGCCGACTACAAATCCAGCCTGCCGTCGCAGGCGATCACTCCGACCGATCAGCAGATCGGAACCGGGACCGGCAGCCTGCAAACCTTCCAGCTCGAGAAGCGCTATGCCTCCGGCGCGCAGACGTGGGCAAGAACGATTGCCAAGCCCGTCGTCGGGACCGTCCGCGTGGCGCTGGGCATGGTCGAGCAGATGTCGGGCTGGACGCTGGATACCGCCACTGGCTTGATCACCTTTGCCACCGCCCCTGCGGGCGGCGTCATAGTCCGCGCTGGCTTTGAATTCGATGTCCCGGTGCGCTTCGACAGTGACACCCTCGACGTCACCCTCGACTTTGAACGGCTGGGATCGATCACCTCGATCCCCCTCTTGGAGATCCGCAGATGAAAAACTTGTCGCTCGCACTGCAGACCCATCTCGATGATGGCACCACCACCCTGTCCTGGTGCTGGCGGATCAGCCGCGCCGACGGCTTGGCGCTGGGCTTCACCGATCATGATCGCCCGCTTGCATTCGATGGTACTGCGTTTGAACCGGAGAGCGGGTTTGCCGCCTCGGAAATCCGCGCCGGGTCTGACTTGGCTGTCGACGCACAAGACGCGATTGGGGTGCTGTCCTCGGATCGCATCACGGAAACCGACATCCTTGACGGGCGCTGGGACAATGCGGCGGTCGAGCTCTGGCGGGTGAATTGGGCCGACACCAGCCAGCGCGTGCTCTTGCGCCGGGGCGCAGTCGGGCAAATCCGGCGCGGGCGCATGGCCTTCGTGGCGGAGGTGCGCTCGCTGGCGCATGTTTTGGGTCAGACCGTGGGGCGCACGTTCCAAGCGGGGTGCGACGCTCGCTTGGGCGATGCGCGCTGCGGGATCGACCTGGAAAACGCCATCTACAAAGGCACCGGTGTCGTGACAGATCTGTTGCGCGACCGGGCATTCATGGCCACGGGCTTCGCCGGGTTTGATGCGGGATGGTTCACGTCTGGCACTTTGACCTGGACCAGTGGCGCAAACGCGGGGCGGATCACCGAGGTGCTGGCGCATGGGCTGGACGGTGGCATCGCAGCCCTGTCCCTGCTGGAAGCCCCGGTGCGGCCCCTCGCCGAGGGCGACAGCTTTGTCGCCCGGGCGGGCTGCGACAAGCGCATCGCGACCTGCGGCGCAAAACTCGCGAATGTCGCCAATTTCCGGGGCTTTCCCAATATCCCCGGCCAGGATGCCGTGCTGCGCTATGCCAGCCAGGACGGCGGTCATGAAGGGAACGTCCTGTGAATCGCCCTCCGACTTCGGCCACACCCGCCTTAGTCATCGCCATCGCACGGTCATGGCTAGGCACGCCCTATCACGACCAAGCCAGTCTGCGCGGGGTTGGCTGCGATTGCCTCGGCCTCGCGCGCGGCGTCTGGCGCGAGGTGGTCGGGAATGAACCGTTCCCCATTCCACCCTACAGCCGGGACTGGGGCGAGACCGGCCCGAGAGAAGTTCTGGCAGAAGGCGCGCGCGCGATGATGCCGGAAATCGCTCCCACGGAGGCCGGTCCCGGTACGCTGATCCTGTTCCGAATGGCCCCGCGCGCCATCGCCAAGCATGTCGGGATCCTGACTGCACCCGACCGTTTCATCCATGCCTATGAACGGCTGGGCGTCGTCGAGGAAGTCCTCACCCCGATTTGGCGGCGGCGGATCGCCTTCGCCTTCCTGTTCCCCAAACCTTGAGACCCCACACATGGCAACTTTGGTTCTCGGCGCCGTCGGCTCCGCGATTGGCGGCGCATTTGGCGGGGCCATCCTCGGCTTTTCCGGTGCGGCCATCGGCGGCTTCATCGGCACGACCATTGGGTCTGTAGTCGACAACTGGATCGTTTCGTCACTGGCCCCGACGCAGCGGATCGAGGGTGCGCGACTGGACAGCTTGCGCATCACCTCCTCGACCGAGGGCGCGGTGATCCCCCGCCTGTTCGGCCGGATGCGCATCGGCGGCAACATCATCTGGGCCACCGATTTCCGCGAAGAGGTCAACACCACCAGCCAGGGCGGTGGAAAGGGCAGTGGGCCGAAAGTCACCACCACCGAATACCTCTACTATGCCAGCTTCGCTGTGGCGCTGTGCGAAGGCGAGATCACCGGCATTGGTCGGGTCTGGGCCGACGGCAAGCCGATGGATATGACTGGCGTAACCTGGCGCTGGTATCCGGGCAATGAGGTTCAAGGCCCAGACCCATTCATCTCCGCCAAGATGGGCGCAGCCAACACCCCCGCCTATCGTGGCACCGCCTATGTCGTGTTCGAGGAACTGGACCTCAGCGCCTTCGGCAACCGCCTGCCGCAGATCAGTTTCGAGGTGTTCCGCCCGCTCGCAGATCCCGACACCGCCGAAGGGCTGGTCAAGGCCGTGACGATGATCCCGGCCTCGGGCGAATTCACCTATGCGACTGCCCCGGTCAAGAAAACCACGGGCTCCGGGGGCGCAACCGCTGCCGAAAACCTGAACGCGATTTCCGACACCGTCGACATCGTCGTGGCGCTGGACCGGCTGCAATCCCTGGCCCCAGCAGTGGAAAGCGTCAGCCTGGTAGTGGCCTGGTTCGGCGATGACCTGCGCGCAGGATCCTGCAAGGTGCGGCCCGGCGTCGAGGTGGCGGCCAAGACCACGACACCGTCGGCTTGGGTTGTGAATGGCGTCAGCCGTGCCGATGCGTTGCTGGTCAGCCGCGATGCCGAGGACCGTCCGGTTTATGGCGGCACGCCTGCCGACGTCGCCGTGGTGCAGGCAATTCAGGAGATGAAGGCGCGCGGGCTGCGGGTGACCTTCTATCCCTTCATCCTCATGGACGTCCCGCCCGGCAACACCAAGCCGAACCCCTACAGCGCCAATGCGGCCACCGCTGGCCAGCCGACCTTCCCCTGGCGCGGGCGGATCAGCTGTTCCCCGGCTGCGGGTTTTGCAGGATCGGTCGACAAGACCGCCACCGCTGCCACGCAAATATTGGCGCTGTTCGGCACGGCGACACCCGCCAGCTTCAGCGTGTCGGGCACCAATGTCAGCTGGACCGGCCCGGTCGGCGAATGGTCCCTGCGCCGGATGATCCTGCACTACGCGCATCTCTGCAAAGCCGCAGGGGGCGTGGACGCCTTCCTGATTGGATCGGAAATGCCCGGTTTGACCACGATCCGCTCGGGCGCCAGCACCTATCCTGCGGTGACCGCGTTCAAATCCCTCGCAGGCGATGTGCGGGCGATCCTCGGCACTGGGCCCAAGATCGGCTATGCCGCTGACTGGTCGGAGTACTTCGGCCACCATCCTGCCGACGGCAGCGGCGACATCATTTTCCATCTCGATCCGCTCTGGTCGGACACCAACATCAACTTCATCGGCATAGATAACTACATGCCGCTGTCGGACTGGCGCGACGGGTTCGACCATGCCGACGCCGCGCTGGCCCCGGCGATCCATGACCGCGCCTATCTGCAGTCGAACATCACCGGTGGCGAAGGCTTCGACTGGTTCTATGCCAGCGCGCTTGATCGAACCGCGCAAAGCCGGACTCCGATCACCGATGGCGCGGCGGCCAAACCGTGGGTGTTCCGCTTCAAGGATTTGCGCGCCTGGTGGCAAAACCCGCATTTCAACCGACCCGGCGGGGTGGAAAGCGGGACGCAAACCGCATGGGTGCCACAGTCCAAGCCGATCTGGTTCACCGAACTGGGTTGCCCGGCCATCGACCGCGGCACCAACCAGCCCAACGTGTTCTTTGATCCGAAATCCTCGGAAAGCTTCACGCCTTACTTTTCACGGTGCTGGCGCGACGACGCCATCCAGCGTGCCTATCTCGAGGCGACCTATCTCTGGTGGGGCACAGCGGCGAACAACCCTACCTCCTCAGTGTACGGCGCCCGTATGGTCCATGTCCCCGAATGCGCCGCCTGGACGTGGGATGCACGACCTTATCCGTTCTTTCCGGAACTGACCGACGTCTGGACCGACGGCCCGAATTGGCGGCTGGGCCATTGGCTGACCGGACGGCTTGGCGCGGTTTCGCTGGCGGCGCTGGTGCGGCACCTTTGCCTGCGCGCCGGAATGCCGGAAGAGCTTGTCGACGTCTCCGGCCTCTGGGGCGCGGTCGAGGGCTATGTGATTTCGGCACTGGAAGCCCCAAGGGCGTCGATTTCCACACTGGCCCGACATTTCGGCTTCGATGCTGTCGAAAGCGAGGGACGGATCAAGTTCCTGATGCGGGGCCGCATTGCCGGTTCAACCATCACGCCCGACAGCATGGTGGCCCCCGCCTCGGCACAGGGCGACGTGATGGAACTGACCCGCGCGCAAGAAACCGAACTGCCGCAGGCGCTGAAATGGCAAGTCGCGCGGGCCGACGAGGATTATGACGCGGCCCAAGTGGAAGCGCGGCGCATCACCGTCGATACCACGCGCATCGCGTCCGAGTCGTTTCCGATGGCGATCCCGCCCGAAGAGGCCGAACGCCGCTGCCGCCGCGCGCTGATGGAGGCATGGGTGGGGCGGGAAACTGCGATCTTCCGCCTGCCACCCTCGCGACTGGCACTGGACCCTTGCGACGTCATCCTGCTCGATCACGATGGTCGCCTGACCGAGATGCGGCTGGTGTCCATCGCGGACTCCGACCTGCGCAGTGTCGATGCGGTGCGCCAAGATCGCGCGGTTTATGACTTGCCGCCAAGCGAACCGCGCCCGGCCACGCTGTCGACACCGACGGTCTTCGGCGCGCCGGAAGTGCTGCTGCTGGACCTGCCGCAGCTGCGCGAGGATCAGCCTGCCCACCGGCCCTTTGTCGCGGCCCATGCCAAGCCATGGCCGGGCGAGATCGCCGTCTACCGCAGTGCCGCGACGGATGGATTTGCCCTGCTGACCACCTTCAGCTCGCGAGCGCGAATGGGTGTGCTTTCGGCCGACTTCTTTGCGGGTCCAGTGTCGCGGTTCGATCTGGGCAATGCGCTGGTGGTGGACCTCTTTTCCGGCACGCTGGAAAGCGTCACCGATCTCACCCTCTTCGGCGGCGCAAATGCGCTGGCGGTGGAAACCGGCGCTGGGCAATGGGAAATCGTTCAAGCCGGGAATGCGGAACTGATCGCGCCCAGCCGATACCGCCTGACCCGGCTGCTGCGCGGCCAACGCGGAACGGAAGGGGCCATCGTCAGCGTGGTGCCGACCGGCGCGCGGGTAGTCGTGCTAGACACCGCCGTGGCCCCACTGCCGATCTCCGAAGCTGACCTCGGCCTTCCGTGGAATTGGCGGGTCGGCCCGGCCTCCAAGCCGGTCAGCAACGAGACCTTTGTCGCTACCAGTTTCACCCCAGAGGGCGCTGGGCTGCGGCCGTTTTCAGTCGGCCATGTCGAGCAGCCGTGGCGCTTTGCCCGTAGCCCGGGCGATCTGACGATCCGCTGGACACGCCGGTCGCGGTCGCTGGCCGCTGACACTTGGGGCGCGGGCGATGTGCCCTTGGCAGAAGACAGTGAAGTCTATGAAGTGGAAATCCGCGATGGCGGGGCTGTCAAACGCACCCTGACCTCCACAACGACCAGCGTCCTCTACACCGCGCCCCAGCAGATCGCCGATTGGGGCGCACCCCTCGGCCCCGGCCAATCCCTCGCCATCCGCATCTACCAGCTCTCGGCCCTGATCGGCCGAGGCGCTGGGCGGTCCGTCATCCTCTCTTTCTGAAAGCAGGATCATGTCCGATATCACCACCCATCTCCTGCTGCCCTACATCCTGGCCTCGCAGGCCCAGAAGCATGTCACCCACAACGAGGCGCTGCGCCTGCTGGATGCCATGGTTCAGCTGTCGGTCCTCGACCGCACCCGCACCACGCCGCCCGCCAGCCCCACCGATGGCGACCGCTATCTCGTCGCCTCGGGCGCGACGGGGCTCTGGGCCGGATGGGATCTGAACGTGGCCTTCTGGGTCGATGGCGTATGGATGCGCCTCGTGCCGCGCCAGGGCTGGCTGGCCTGGATCGCCGACGAGCAGGTTCTCGTGGTCTGGAACGGCAGCGCCTGGCAACCGGTCGGGGGATCGGGCGGCGCGTCCTTCGCGGCTTCCGCCTTCGATGTGCACGACGACGCCGATCCGACCAAGAAGGCACTGTTCTCACTTTCGGGGATCAGCACTGGCACGACGCGGACCTTCACCCTGCCGAACACCTCCTCGGAGCTGGCAGTTCTCGCGGGAACGCAGACTTTCAGCGGCGACAAGACCTTCTCGGGCGCACTGACGGCCTCGGGGGCGACGGCAACCATCGGCACGGCGATCGGGACCGCGACCTACGGCCTGGGGACAGGGATCACGACCACCGGCCTCACCAAGACCCTGGACCTCGGCACCGGTGGGGCTTCGGGATCCACGACCGTAGTGAACATCGGCTCGGCCACCCCCGGTTCGGGTGGCACCACGGTGGTGAACACGCCCACAGTCACCTTCGCCAATTCCGTCACCCAGGTCGGCATGCCCCAGGCCAACCTGACCGCCCAGCTGCTGGGCCTCGGCGGGGCCACGGCGGACAGCTACAACCGCCTGTCGATGAACACGCCTGCCGTGCTGATCAACAACGCAGGCGCCGGGATCGAAGCGACGGTGAACAAGGCTGCGGCCGGGAACGATGCGGCCTTCGCCTTCAAGACCGGGTTCTCGGTTCGCGCGCTGATCGGGCTGCTGGGCAATGACGATTTCAGCTTCAAGGTCAGCCCGGACGGGTCGGCCTTCTTCGAGGCGCTGAAGATCGACCGCACCAACGGTCAGGTGGAACTGCCGCAGCCCACCATCCTGCCGGGGCTCAGCGCCGCACCAAGCCCACCGCCTGCTGGAAAAGCCTCCGTCTATGCCCGCACCCGCGCGGGCGCGCCGTGGATTGACGTCATGCGCCCCTCAGGCCGGGATTTCCCGCTGCAGCCCCACTTCGGCGTGAACCGCATCGCCAACTGGTCGCCTTCGGTCACCACCACGATCACCACCGAGGGCCTGCCAATCACCTCGGTCGGCACCGTCTCGCATCCGACGCTCGCCGCCACAAACCTCGCGGCCTCGATGCGCCGCTGGCGGTTGACCTCGGCGGCCGTGGTGGATTCAGTTGCCGAACAACGCTCTGCGGGCTGGGCCTGCTGGCGCGGCAATGCGGCGGGCCTTGGCGGCTGGAACTTCGTCACGCGGCTGTCGCTCACGACCCTGCAGGCGACCGGCATGGGCTTCTTCGGCCTCTACGGCTCGACCGCCGCGCTGGCCACCACGCTGACGCTGGCCACTGTGCTGAACTGCATCGGCATCGGCTTCCAGCGCGGCACCCATGCCAACTGGCAGCTGGCGGCCAACGATAGCACCGGCGCACCCACCCTCACCGACATGGGCGCGGCCTTTGCCATCGCCACCGGCGGCGTCGTGACCCTGTTCATCGGGGCCCCGCCGAATGGTGCGTCGATCTGGGTCCGGGCGGTGAACGAGGTCACCGGCGCTGTGTTTGAACAGGAAATCACCACCGATCTGCCTGCCAATACCCAGTTCCTGTCGCCCCGCCTCTATCTCAACACCGGCGCCACCGCCGCAGCCGTCGCCTATGACTGCTCCGGCCTCTACA
>CAZRKU010000085.1:0-13938 GCA_964600685.1 uncultured Frigidibacter sp.
CGAACAGGTCGCGCACGCGGGAGGCACCGACGCCGACGAACATTTCCACGAAGTCGGAGCCCGAGATGGTGAAGAACGGCACCCCCGCCTCGCCGGCGATGGCACGGGCGAGCAGCGTCTTGCCGGTGCCGGGCGGCCCGACCAGCAGCGCGCCCTTCGGGATCTTGCCGCCGAGGCGGCTGAATTTCTGCGGGTCGCGCAGGAACTCGACGATCTCTTCCAGCTCTTCCTTGGCCTCGTCGATGCCGGCCACGTCGTCAAAGGTCACTCGGCCATGCTTTTCGGTCAAAAGTTTCGCGCGCGATTTGCCGAAACCCATCGCCCCGCCTTTGCCGCCACCCTGCATCCGGTTCATGAAGAAGACCCAGACGCCGATCAGGATGATGAACGGGAGCCAGACGCCCAGAAGCGAGAAGAAACCCGACTGCGCCTGCTTTTCGGCGGTCACGGTCACGTTCTTGGCGATCAGCTTGTCGACAAGCTGGGTGTTCAGTTCCTCGCCCTCGGGGCGGATCGTCACCCACTGGCTGCCGTCGGCGGTCTTGACGATGACTTGCTCGCCATCGAGCGTCACCCCCGACACCTCGCCCGCATCCACTTTCTGGATGAAGTCGGAATAGGACAGGGTCCGCGCGTTCAAGGTCGCCTGATTGCCACTGAACAGATTGAACAGAGCCAGGACCAACAGGAACAGAACGACCCAGAAGGCGATGTTTCTCGCGTTGCCCAAAAGAAGCCTCCAAAAATGCTGCGCACGCCCCGGGGAGCGCGGCCTTCTTGTCTAAAATAGACATTAGTGGGGCAGGTTCAATGCGTGATTAAGGATGTGAAGAAATCCTCTTCCCCGCGCGCAAGTTCTGCCGACCAGCCGTTGGCCCATCCGGCGAGGGGTGCGCCGACCAGCCGGTCCCCCTGCCAGAGCGCGGGTTGAGCCAGAAGGCTGGCCTCGGGGATGCTGCGGTCGCGCGGCACGGGAAGCTGCGCCAGCCCGGCTTTTCCCAGGGCCCGGACGGAAATGCCCCGCACTTGCGGCCCCGATACATGCCAGCGGCCATCCCAAAGCGCGGCCGGCGCCGCTTCGCCCTCCACGGCCGCCCCCTCGCGCGTGATGTGATAGCCGCCCCTGCGCGGCATGACCAGGCAGCCGTGCAGGGTGGCGCGGCGCCCGGCGGCAATCTGCCGCATCACCGCACCCAGGGCCGCGAAGCGCGGGCGATAGTCCGCCGAAGCGATCCAGCGGAGCGCATGCGCCAGCAGTCGCGCCTGTGTCTCAACGGGCGCCGCGTCGAACAAATCGCGGCGCAGGATCACGTCGCCCGCCCGGATCCGTGCCGCAGCGCGGGCCAGATCATGGGCGGCGCGGTCAAGCGCGTCCCGTGCCCTGTCCAGCCGGTGCGCGGTCGCGACGAGGCTTTCGGCGGTGATCCCCAGGGGTGCCAGAACCTCCAGCGCCCGGCGCGCCTGCACCCGCTGATAGGCACCGTCGTCATTCGTCGGGTCTTCGACCCAGGCGACCCCTCTGGCGCGCAGATAGGTCCGCAGATCGTCGCGCCGCGCCCTCATCAACGGCCGGAGGAAAATGATGCCATGTGCCTTTCGTCGGGCTGTCATGGCAGCCAGTCCGTCAACGCCGGACCCGCGCGCCAAACGCATCAGGAAGGTTTCCGCCTGATCGTCCATCGTATGCCCAAGGGCGACCTGCGCCAGCCCCCGCCCCCGCGCCCAGTCGGCGATCAGCCGGTAGCGCGCGCGCCGCGCCTGATCGGGCAGATTGCCCCTGCCGTCCCAACCTTCCCAAATGAGGGTCGTATGCGGCACGGCCAATCCCTTGCAGACCTCTGCCACGAAGGCCGCCTCCGCTGCCGCCTCGGGCCGCAGCCGGTGATCGACCGTCACCGCAGCCAGGTCCGGGCCACCTTCGGCGCGCCAGCGGGCCAGAAGATGCAACAGCGCCAGCGAATCGCCGCCCCCGGATACGGCAACGCCCAACCCTTGCGGAGGGTTGGGCGCGAATGTTGCCTTCACCAGGATGAGCAGGCTGTGCTCCGGTGCCGTCACTGGCAGCCAAGACCCTGCATGGCCCTGGTCGCCTCCGCCGCCTCGGGTGCCTGCGGGAAGCGTGCAGGCACTTCGCCCAGCGTCACGCAAGCATCCTGCGTCTGCCCCAGAAGCCCCAGCGCCGCGCCGAGTTTCAGCAGCGACGAAGCCGCGCGCGGCCCTTCCGGCGCACCGGAGAAGGCCGCGAGATAGGCCCGCGCCGCGCCCGACGTATCGCCGGACTTCGACAGCGCCTCGCCCTGCAGATACTGCGCCTCGCCGGTCAGCGGGCCACCGGGATAATTCTGCACGAAAGTGGCAAAATCCGCCGCCGCACCCGCGGTATCGCCCGCGTCGAACTTGGCCTTGGCCCGGTCGAAATCCCCCTGTTCGTTCACGGCAAGCTCGACCCCCGGCTCGGCCGGTGCCGTTCCGCCTGCGGCCGGTGCCGTCCCGCCCGTGGTCGCGGAAAGGCCACCCGTCGCCGGTCCGCCCAGACTTTCCGTGATCGGCAGGGTCGAAGTGTCGCACCCCTCCTCCAGTTCACAAATGCGGAACTCCAGATCGCCGACCCGGTTGGTACCGTCGGCCACGACCTTTCCAACGCGGATCTGCATCTGCTCGGTCGCCGCCGTCAGCCGCGCCAGTTCGGCCTCCATCGCGTTCATCCGGTCAAGCGCGCTGGTGCCGCCTGCCGCCTGTATGGCCGCCTGCCCGCCGGAGACAAGTTCCGACTTCAGTGCCTGCAACTGGCCCGCCAGCGTCTGCAGTTCCACCCGCATCTGGGCGAGCGATTCAGCCTTGTCCTGCGCAAACGCGCCACTGACGGCGGCAAGCGCCACCGCCAGCGTCAGAACCCCTGCAAAAGGTCGGATCATTCTGAACGGCCCTACACACCCGCGCCCGCGCCGATCGCCGTGACCGCACGGCGGTTCTGCGCAAAGCAGCTTTCATCCGAACAGACCGCCAGCGGCCGTTCCTTGCCGTAGGACACGGTCTTCAACCGCGTCGCCGACACACCCTGCGCGATCAGAAACTGCTGAACGGCGGTCGCACGACGAGCGCCAAGCGCCAGGTTATACTCGCGCGTGCCCTGTTCGTCGGCATGGCCTTCGATGATTGCCGTGTAACCGGCATTCTGGTTCAGCCACTGCGCCTGCGCGGTCAGCGTCGCCTGCGCCTCGGGGGTCAGCGTTTGCTGGTTGACAGCGAAGCGCACGGTATCGCCGATGCGGCTCTGGAAATAGGCCGGGCTTGCCGGGTTGTTCGGGTCGCCCAGACCACCCACGCCGATGCCACCGGCACCACCCGCGCCACCGGCCCCACCCGCGCCGAAGCGGTCGGGGTTGTTACAGGCCGACAGCGCCAGCACGCCGACCAGAAAGAAAATCGTGTAAATCTTCTGCATGTTATCCGCCCCTTTTGTTCTTGACCTGATAGTTTCGATGTATCTGGCCCACCATATCATTCGATCTTTGGCTTGGAAACGCCGCATCTGGCCTATGGCTGAAGCGGCGACCAGGCCGGGTCCGAAGCCGCGCCCTCGGTCGGAACCTGCTTCAGCGCGCGCCCCGAAATGTCGACCGAGAACAGCTGCGCCGACCCCCGTTCGCCCGCACTTTCGCGGGTGAACATGATCACCCGGCCGTTTGGTGCCCAGGTCGGGCCTTCGTCGAGGTAGGATGCGGTCAGAAGCCGCTCCTCGCTGCCGTCGATACGCATCACGCCGATATGGAAACGTCCGCCGTTCTGCTTGGTGAAGGCGACCAGATCGCCGCGCGGCGACCAGACTGGCGTGGAATAGCGCCCCCCGCCCGAGGATACCCGCACCGGCTCGCCCCCGCCGACCGACATGATGTAGATTTGCTGGCTGCCGGAACGGTCGCTTTCAAAGGCGATCTGGCTGCCATCCGGGCTGAACGACGGCGCGGTCTCGATGGACGGCGTATTGGTCAGCTGCGTGACCTGGCCCGACGACAGGCTCATCAGGTAGATGTCGGTATTGCCACCGGTTTCGAGCGAGAAGGCCACCGTATCGCCATCGGGCGAGAAGCGGGGCGCGAAGGTCATGTTGCCCTGCAGGTCGGCAATGGAACGCGAGGAGGCCGAGCCCAGGTCCATCAGCTTGATGCGCGGGAACCCCGTCTCGAACGAGGTATAGAGAATCCGGTCGCCCGAGGCCGAAAAGCGCGGGGCCAGCACGATGGAGGAAGCGTCGGTCAGATAGCTGACATTCGCGCCGTCATAATCCATGACGGCCAGCTGCTTTTGCCGCGCATCCTTCGGCCCGCTTTCCGAGACATAGACAACTCGGCTGTCGAAATAGGGGCCTTCGCCGGTGATCCGGCTGTAGATCTGATCCGCGACCTTGTGCGCGATCCGTCGCCAGTCGCCCTGACCACCGGAAAATTGCAGCCCCTCGCCCAGGGCCGTGTTCGAAAAGACATCGAGAAGATTGAACTTCACGCTGATGTTGCCGCCGTTGCTGGACACGGCGCCCACGATCAGCGCCTGCGCATTGATCGCCTTCCAGTCGGCATAGGCGATCGGCGCATCGAAACTCGACACCTGACTGATATAGGCCGCCGGGTCGATCCGGGTGAACAGCCCCGTGCCCTGCAGGTCGGCCACGATCACCTGCGTCATCGCCTGGGCAATATCGCCCGCGCCGCCTTCGTCGATGAAGGTGGGGACGGCAAACGGCAGCGGTTCGATAACCCCGTCGGTGATCTCGATGCGCAGCGGTCCCTGCTGGGCCAGCGACGGGACTGCCGTCAGCGCCAGGCCCGCCAGGGTCAGTGCAAACATGCACTTCAGAAGCGTATTACCCTTCATATGCCTCGATCTTTCCTTTTTTGCCGTCGTTTGATCGGCTTTGTGCATTACTGCCACAGGGGCGGGTTTTCGTGCAGGGGGAAAAGGCCGCAAACTGCTGCATCACCGCAGCCTCATCCTTTCGGGGTTGAAGACGATTTCCAGATCTTTCCACTGGTCGTACTTTTCCGCAGGCAGCGCATAGCCGTTCTTGGCACAGCGGATGATCGCCCGCCGCCCCGCCTCGAACGCCTGCTGCGTCGACGCGTCGGTGCCACCTTCGGTTCCGATCAGCCGGATCGAGCCGCCATCGGGTTTGCCGTCCTGCCCCATCGACACGGCAATGGTCACCACCGTGCGCAATGCATCCGTCGACAGGGAACCAACGTTCCAGCATTGTTTGACGGCCACCACCAATGCGTCCTTCTCGCCATCCGTCATCGGCGGACCCTGATCGGCGGTGCCGGTGCCGGGTGCGGGTTCTTCCGACGCCTCACCCGCCAATGCGGCGGCCAGCGCTTCGGCCACGGCATCGTCGGTCTGCACCTCGGGCGTCGTCGCGCCCGCCGTCACGGTCTCGCTCGGCGTCGGCTTGGCCGGTTCCGGCGCGGGTTCAGCGGGCTTTTGGGGTTTCTTCTTCGGCAGCGGCGACTTGGCGGGGGCGGATGTCGCCACCTCCTGATCCTTGTTTGCCTCGGTTTCCAGCACTTCTCCGGTTTCCTTGGGCGCTGTCTCCTCGGTCACTTCCTCGGGCACCGGCTGGTCGGACGGCGCTTCGGTCGTCTGCTCCTGCGTCACGTCCGCCGTGTCGGCCTCGGGCTTGGCTTCCTCGGTCGGTGTCGGCGCCACCGACGGCGCGGGCTTGGGCTTGGGCTTGGTCGTGCTCACATCCGGGATCTGCGACAGGCTGTCGGGCGTCGGCTCTTGCGTTTCCTCGGGCGGCGCATCCGTCACCTCGGTTTCCACCGGCGAAAGTTCGGTCACGTCCGGTGCGGCATCCGGCTCGGTCTGCGCTTCTGGCGCGACCTGCGGCTCCGGCTCGGGCCGGGTGTCCGCATCCGGCGCCGGTGGCGGCTCCGCCGCCGCTTCCGGCACCGACGGTTGCGCGGGGCTTTCGGTGGGCGCCTTCGGCGCGCGCGCCTGAAGCGCCGCGAATTCGTCCGACGACATCAGCGACACTTCGGCAATGGCCACCGGCGGCGTCGGATCGGGGGTAAAGAAAATCCCGCCCAGAAGCGCCCACAGGATCAGCGCCCCATGCGCGGCGGCTGAGACGACAAACCCGATGCGTTCTGCCCGGTCTTGCGGAAGCCAGCCGCCACCCATCTTATCCGCCGTTGCCGTCCGTGCCGTTGCCCGCACCGTTGAAAGCCGGACCGCCACCATCGGTGACAAGCGTGATGTTGGAGAAGCCGCCGTTGTTCAGCGCGCCCATCACCTGCACCACCCGTTCATAGGCAATCGAGCCGTCGGCCCGCAGGAACAGCTTGTCATCCTGCCGCTCGGCCGCAATGGCGGTCAGCTTGGCGATCAGTTCGCCCTCGGCCACCGGCGTATTCTGGATCGAGATCGTGCCATCCGCCTGCACCGAAACGGTCAGCGGTTCTTCCTGCTCGGTCGGCACTGCCTTGGCGGCGGTTTTCGGCAGCTCCAAAGGCACGCCCACCGTCATCAGGGGCGCGGCCACCATGAAGATGATCAGGAGGACCAGCATCACGTCCACGAAGGGCGTGACGTTGATCTCGCTCATCACCGCGGCCTTGCCGCGTGACCCGCGGCGGCGGCGACCGCCCCCGCCCGGTTTCATGACCCCGGCACCCATGGCTCAGGCGTCCAGCTGGCGCGACAGGAGCGTCGCAAACTCGTCGGCGAACGCGTCATAGCTGCCGATGATCCGGTCGCTGTCGGTCGAGAGCTTGTTGTAGAAGATCACCGCCGGGATCGCGGCCAGAAGGCCAAGCGCGGTCGCCACCAGCGCCTCGGCAATGCCCGGCGCCACGACGGCAAGCGAGGTGTTCTGGCTGATCGCGATTTCCTCGAACGCGACCTTGATCCCCCAGACCGTGCCGAACAGGCCGATGAAAGGTGCGGTCGAGCCCACGGTCGCCAGGAACGGCAGCCCGCGCGTCAGATCCTCCGTCTCCTTCTGGATGGCCACATCCATCGACCGGTCGATGCGCGCCTGTGCGCCCGCGATCAGCCCGCCGTCCTGCCGGTGGCTGCGCCGCCATTCGGTCATGCCGCTGGCAAAAATGCTCTCGCTCGCCCCCGCAGGCTGGCCGCCGATCTTCTCGAACAACTCGTCCAGCGGCTCGCCCGACCAGAAGGCCCGGTCGAACTGCCCCGCTTCCTCGCGTGCCTTGCGGTAGGTGATGAACTTCTGGATGATGATCGCCCAGGACCAGACCGAGGCCACGGTCAGCATCAGCATCACCAGCTTCACGACAAAGGATGCGCGCGCGAAAAGCGCAAGCAAGGAGAAGTCAATCTCTGCCGCCTGTTGGGCAAGTGTCGCCGTTTCCATATCTCTGCTCGCCGGTTGGGCCGCTCTCTTGCGGCTCTGATTGGACGTGATTCTATAGGGATTTGCTGGCGAAGAAAACCACGCCGCGGTCAATTTCCCGCCAGCAGGGGGAAAAAGCGCCGAAAACGCCGCGTTTCAATGCAGGGCCGGCACCAGACGCTGGCGGATTTCAGCCGGAATGCGCGCAGGCGCGCCGGTTTCCGTCAGACAGACCAGCGTGACGGTCGCGGTGAAAAGCCGCTCGCCGCCGCGCATGACCTCCTGCTCCAGCTGGATGCGCGCACCGGTCGCGGCGGCGGCGCGCGTCGTCACCGCCAACTCATCGTCAAATTTCGCGGGTCTGAGGTAATCCGCCTCGATACGCCGGACGGCAAAGACAATCCCCTCCTCGCGCCGCAGCCGCACCTGATCCACACCGAGCGACCGCACCCATTCGGTGCGCGCCCGCTCGATGAAGCGCAGATAGTTGGCGTAATAGACGATCCCGGCCAGATCGGTGTCTTCGTAGTAGACGCGGATGGGAAAAGCGTGGGTCACGGGAGGATGCACCTGCTGTTTTGCCCACCCAAGCCGAAATCGCGCCGGGCGACAAGTCAGCGGCTGGCCTGCACGTCCAGTAGAAGGTTGAGATCGCGGCTGATGGCGGCCACGCGTCCCGCCCTTGTGCTCGTTTCATCGGCAAGACGACCGATCTCGGCGGCGACAACTGCGAAACCCGCACCCGCCGGACCGGCCCGCGCCGCCTCGATCCGCGCGTTGATCGCCAGGATGCGCAGGAGTCTCAGCACATCCATCACCGGGCCGGTATCTTGCAGAAGCGCGCGGCATTTGTCGGCCAGTTCGACCTGCAGGGCCTGCAGGGCCAAGGCTTCGGCCTTGGCCACGGAATGGTCGAGCACGATCCCCTCAAGGAAACAAAGCGATCCGTCCCCCGCAAAGACCCCGCCGCCGTTCTCCTGCACCCAAAGATCCGTTCCGTCCGGCCGACGCAACCGATAGTCGATGGACCAGCCGATGCGATCGGCCCGCGCCGCATCCACCGCCGCGACCACCTGTGCCTGATCATCCGGATGGATCGTGGCCGCGTAGGACCGGCCACCTGGGCCGATGAACATCTCGGGGGCCTGTCCGGTCAGCGCGGCCACCGCCCCTTCCATGTAGATCATCGAATAGTCGCGGTCGTTGCGGCAGCGGTAGAGAAAACCCATCGAGCGCCGCAAGATGCTTGCCGCCGCCGTCTCCGCCCGATCCGGTCCCGCGCCGTCCATGATCCTCCCTCGGGGCTCGACTGGACGGCAGGGTGACGGCGAAGGATCAAGAATTGCCTAACGCGCCTGCGGCAATCCGCGCCGAAAGCCGCAGCGCATGGCTCGCATCACCGGCCGCGGCGGGCAGGGTGGGATGGTAGGCGGCGCGCAGAAGTGCTGCGATCTCGGAGCGCAGAACCGCACCTTCCGGCCCGTACGCCACTGCCGGGCGGTCGCGGAAGGCACCATCCGACCACAGAAGCAGCGTCTGCACCGCCAGCGACAGCGACAGATCCGCGGCGGGAACGTCGGCCAGCGCGCCCTTCATGTTGAGGAAGGAAAAACAGGCGCGGATCGCGCCCTCCGCCTCGAAGCGGAAATGCCGATATTGATCGGCCCCCGCCTCGGCGAGCCGCGGCGCCTGCGCTGCGATGCCCGGCACCAGCCCGTCGAGTTCGGGGACAGCGGCAATCTCCGACCAGTCGCGCAGGAAGAAGATGAACAGGTTCGCGCCCTGCTCCGTGTCGGTCTCGGCCATCCGGTGCCCGACAGTGGCCACGAGGGCCTCGATTGCCCCCTTCACCGTCGCAAGCGTCGTATCCTCGACGCCGAAGACCACCGGCACGATGGGCCGGGTCCAGCGCGCGAACCGGTATGACCCGTCGGGCTGGGTGAAATGGCGTTGGATTTCCTGCGGCGTCATCGGCGGGTCATTTCGGTCTGGCGGTGTCTGCCATAGACGTTCGGCCCGGTCGGCTCAAGCCGCTCTGCCGTTGCCGTATGGCTATATGCGACGTCCATGCCGGGGTAAAAGTTCAAGTCTGATCAAGCCGACGCTGCAAGCCATTGATTTTGCTATCGCCTGTCGGCACCCCATGCTGGGACGCCTATTTTCCGAACAGATCGCCCAGCCCCGGCTGGCCCGGCACGGCCAGCCCCAGATGCGCCCAGGCCTTCTGGGCCAGCATCCTCCCGCGCGGGGTGCGCTGGATCAGCCCCTGCTGCAGAAGGAAGGGTTCGATCACCTCCTCAATCGCATCGCGGCTTTCCGAAAGCGCGGCGGAGAGCGTCTCCACCCCCACCGGCCCGCCCGCGTAATTCTCCGCGATCAGCGTCAGATAACGCCGGTCGGCCCCGTCGAGCCCCAGATGATCGACGCCAAGCCGGGTCAGGGCGCTGTCGGCAATCTCGCGCGTCAGCCGCCCGTCGCCCTCGACCAGCACGAAATCGACCACGCGCCGCAGAAGCCGACCGGCGATCCGGGGGGTGCCACGGGCACGCCGGGCGATTTCCATCGTCCCGTCCGGCTCGGCCGGAACCCCCATCAGCCGCGCGCCCCGACCGACGATGTGATCCAGTTCCTCGATCGTGTAGAACTGCAGCCGCGTCGGTATCCCGAACCGGTCGCGGAGCGGCGTGGTCAGGAGACCGAGCCGGGTGGTAGCGCCGACAAGGGTGAAGGGCTGCAGCTCGATCCGGACGGTGCGTGCGGCCGGCCCCTCGCCGATCACCAGATCAAGCTCGAAATCCTCCATCGCCGGGTAGAGCACTTCCTCCACAACCGGGCTCAGCCGGTGTATCTCGTCGATGAAAAGGACGTCGCGCGGCTCAAGGTTGGTGAGGATCGCCGCCAGATCCCCCGCACGGGCGAGGACCGGGCCGGAGGTCATGCGGAAATTCACGCCCAGCTCCCGCGCCATGATCTGGGCAAGCGTCGTCTTGCCGAGACCTGGCGGGCCATGGAACAACGTGTGATCCATCGCCTCGCCCCGCATGCGGGCGCTTTCGATGAAGACCCGCAGGTTGGCGCGGGCTTCCTGCTGGCCAACGAAGTCCGCCAGTGTCTGCGGGCGCAGGGCGCGGTCGCCATCCTCGGGCTGGGGTGCGGCGCGCAAGGTCGGGTCCGGCGTCAGCATCCGCCGCTCCGGGGGCGCTGCCCCCAGCCCCTGTCGGGGCGTCCCCCGGGATATTTCCAGACAGAAAATGCCATGTCAGCCCTTGGGTGCCAGGAGTTTGAGGGAGGCGCGGATCAGCGCAGGCGTCGCCCCGCCTTCGTTTTCGCCCGCCGCCTGCGCGACGGCGGCGGCAGCCTCCGACTGCGTATAGCCCAGGTTCAGAAGCGCCGAAAGCGCATCCGCCGTGGTCCCGGCTGAGGTGGAGGCAGGCCGGGCGGCGGCCGGACGGAGCAGAGCGGTGGGCGGCGACTCCAGCACCTCGCCCTCCGCCGCGTCCACGGTCAGCGCGCCGCCAAGCGCCATGACGCTCGGGGCCTTGTCCTTCAGCTCCATCACCACCCGCTGCGCGAGTTTGGGGCCGACGCCGGGCGCGGCCTTGATCGACGTCCAGTCCCCGAGCGCAATCGCCCGACCGATGCCTTCGGCCCCGAGCGTGCCGAGGATCGCCATGGAGGCCTTCGCGCCCACACCCTGCACCGTTGTCAGAAGCCGGTGCCATTCCTTTTCCAGAAGGGTCGGGAAGCCGAACAACTGAAGCAGATCTTCGCGCACCAGAAGATCGGTATAGAGCGCCGTCGCCTGCCCGACCGGAGGCAGGCCCGCCGCGGTGCGGGCCGATACATGGACGACATACCCCACGCCCCGCACGTCGATCAGCACCTGATCGGTGGCGCGGTGCAGGATGGTGCCCGCGACCCGCCCAATCATGCCGCCCCCTTGAGCGCGGCGGCCAGACGACCGGCGCTTTGCAGGTGATGGGCGTGGCAAATCGCGATGGCGAGCGCGTCGGCGGCGTCAGGCCCGGCAAGATCGACGCCCGGTAGCTGGAAACGCACCATGTGGGCCACCTGCGCCTTGTCGGCATGGCCGACGCCGACGACCGCCTTCTTCACCGCGTTCGGCGCATATTCACCGACCGCCAGCCCAGCCTGGGCCGGGGCCAGCAGCGCAATGCCCCGCGCCTGCCCCAGCTTCAGGGTGGCGATCGCATCCTTGTTGACGAAGGTCTGTTCGACGGCCGCCGCTGTGGGGGCGAAGCGCGTGATGACCTCGCAAAGCGCCACATGCAGCGACAGAAGGCGCGCGGCCAGCTCCTCGCCCTCGGAGTGAATGATGCCATTGGCGACATGGGTGAGTCGTGAACCCGCCACGTCGATCACGCCCCAGCCGAGGTTCCGAAGGCCCGGATCGATTCCGAGAACGCGCATCTTGCCCCTGCTTCGACGGTTTGTTGCTTTTCAGCAACGACTAGCACGAAAGGGGAACATCTGGAAGCGCCTTTCCGTGGGGTGAAGCCATGACCTGAGCGGGCAGCTTTTGAGCCTGATTGCGTCGCAATTATTGTCAAAAGCGACGTTTTTCTTGTGCCAGAAGATGGAAATATGTCAGAAATATAACAGAATGTTCAAGTTTGTCGCACCAGAAGGCCACGGAAGAAACCCATGCATTCAGCGCATGGCTGAAATGCTTCCGTGGCCCTAGCTCCGTTATGCCGGATGTCCTATCTGTCATGGCGTCGGCGGCGATCATGCCTTCGACCGACGTATGATTGAGGAAATGAACATGTCCGCGTTTGAAATGACCCGCACCAACACCGGCTTCAGCCCGCTGAACCTGGTCAGCGCCCTCGTCGCTTCGATCGCTTCCTGGAACGACGCGCGTGTCACGCGCAACGCCCTTGCCAAGCTTTCGGACCGCGAGCTGGACGATATCGGCCTGAGCCGTGGCGACATCGAATTCATTGCGGCGCGCGCCTGAAATCAGCGCCCGCCAGCAACGTTATCGTTGCACAGGCCGTGTCGGGAAACCGACGCGGCCTTTCGCTTTTCCGGCCCGGTGCGAAGCGCCGTGTCAGTCCTTGATCCGGCGGATCTGGTCGGCAATCAGGATCGTGACGGGATCGGCCTGCAACAGAACCGCGCCAACCCGGTCGATGTCGCTTCCCGCCCTGAGCGCGGCGACCTTGTAGTCATAGGCCGACGGCCCGATCGCGACGTGCAGCATCGCCTTGAGCGTGAAAAGCACCGCCAGCATCACCACGAGCGTCAACGGCCAGCGCGGCAAACCCGGACGGCGACGACGCGCAGTGTAATAACTCATGCCAAGCGTGCCAGGCGCCTCGAACCCGCCGCCCTTGTCGTGGACACGTTCGATCCGTCCGATCCGCCCCTGAAAGTTTTCCCTGTTCCGGTCAACCATCGCGACACCGTGATCCTGACGCTACGTCAGCAGGATAGTCCCGGATTACGGCGCTTTTTCGGCACTCACGCCCGGCGCAGAACCAGGGTTGTCCATTCGCTGATCTCATCGCGGGCAGCCAGGGTGAAGCCCGTGCGCTTGTAGGCAGCGACAACCTCGTCGGCCTGGGTGTTCAGGATGCCGGACAGGATCGCATATCCGCCCCCCGCCACATGGGTCGCCATGCCGGGGGCAAGGTCCAGCAGCGGACCCTTGAGGATATTGGCGAAGACCAGATCATAAGGCGCGCGTGCGCGCAGGTCGGGCTGGGCAAAGCCCGCGGCCTCGACGCAGATGACCCGGTCCGCCAGGCCATTGGCCGCCGCATTGGCACGCGCCACCTCGACGGCCACGGGATCGATGTCCGAAGCGATGACCGGCTGCGGCCAGATCGCGGCCGCGGCCATGGCCAGCACGGCCGTGCCGCAGCCGATGTCGGCGACGTTCTGCCCGCGAAACCCCGCGCGATCCAGCCGGTCGAGCGCCAGCAGGCAGCCCTTGGTCGTGCCATGGTGGCCGGTGCCGAAGGCCATCGCCGCCTCGATCAGCAGGGCCACCTTGCCCGCTGGCACCTGATCGGCGTCGTGGCTGCCATGGACGAAGAATCGCCCGGCCTCGACCGGCTGCAATTCGCGCTTCACATGCGCCACCCAGTCGGTTTCCGGCACTTCGGAAACGGCGAAAGGCTTGGCCCCATAGATCGCGGCCATCAGGGCCAGTTCGGTATCGCCGGGGAGTTCCTCGAAGTAGCAGCCGACCTCGTAGCGGCCCGACCCATCCTCGATCTCGAAGACGCCGACGCCGACGGGTTCGGGCAGGAAATCTTCCATGGCCTCAGCCAAGGCCTCGGCCGCTTCCTTCGCGTCCAGCGTGGTCAGGGCAGAGTAGGTCGGCATGGCGGGCCTCCGGCAGCAGGCGGGTCGTGCAGGCGTGTCGGGGGCCGCATAGTGCGCAGGCCACGCAAGGTCAAGCGGACACGAGGCAGGAGGAGGTCGCGCGACCTATTGCCGGTGGGGGCCGGGCCGACGTGCGGAGGCAGAAACAGGTTCCGTCGAAGTCAGGTGGCGTTAGAGCAGTTCAGCGTTTGACTGAATCGCCGGGGATTCCCCTGCGCTGATTTTCG
>CAZRKU010000086.1:0-13937 GCA_964600685.1 uncultured Frigidibacter sp.
CTCACCGCAGCCTGCAGGGCCAACAGACTGCAGGAACCGCAGGGCCTCACCGCCTGACTGTCCGCCGGGGCGTGATCCCGGCGGTTCCGACCCCCATTGCCCGGAGAGGCACCATGTCGATTCTGATCCGCCCGCCCTTCACCCCCGGCCCGCCGAGCGCAAGCCGCAGCATCGAACCCTTTGGCCTGCACCGCCCCGCGACGGAGGAGCGGTATGCCGTCGAAGGCGGCGGCGCGATCCTGATCCGGGCGCGTGCCGGCGACCAGCTGCGCATCGTCAACGACGAGGGCGGCCAGCCCTGCGAGATCGTCGCGGCAGATGCCGGCGGGCACATCCGCGCCGAGCTGCTGGGGCAGGGAAGCAATTCGGAGGCCGCCGGGCTGCAGGCGCTGCTCGCCTCGGGCGAGGCGAGCCTTGCGCGGATGCGTCAGACGCTGGCCGGGCAGGGGATCAACCTGGCCAGGGCGGGCGCCATCCGCCTGTTCGGAGGCGATACGCCGGCACGGGCCGAGGAGACATTCACCCTGGCGGGCGATGCCACGCTGATCATCGCTGCCCCTGGGGGCGGAATGGCGCCCGAGGCGCAGGACACCGCGACCCCGCTCACCGTCCACCTGACGCTGGCCAAACCCCGGTCGCAGGCCCGGTTCGAACTGCCCGACCCTTTGGCGGACCCGATCCTCGATCTGCGTGTGCGCTCGGCCACCGCCGGGGCCTATTTCGTCAAGGCGGGCGACTATCTGCAGATCATCGACGTCGATGGCCGCCAATGCACCGATTTCCAGTGTTTCTCGGCCCGCAAGCTCGACAGGGGCATCGAACATGCGCTGGACGTGACCGCGACGCGCAGCGCGATGGGCCATGTCTATCCGATGCCGGGGCTGCATTCGAAATATTTCGATCAGGATTTCTTGCCGCTGATCGAGGTGATCCAGGATACCTGCGGGCGGCACGACACGTTCGGTCTGGCCTGCACGGCCAAGTATTACGACGACATCGGCTATCCCGGCCATGCCAACTGCACCGAGAACTTCAACCATGCGCTCGGCGGATACGGCGTGGCCCCGCGCGGCGGCTGGATGGCGGCGAATTTCTTCTTCAACACCGGGGTTGACGGGCATGGCGTGATGTACGCCGACGAACCCTGGTCGCGGCCCGGCGACTATGTCCTCGTCAAGGCTCTGACCGATCTGGTCTGCGTCTCCTCCGCCTGCCCGGACGATACGACCGCCGCCAACGGCTGGAACCCGACCGACATTCACGTGCGCACCTATTCGGGCGCGGAAACCTTCAAACGTGCGGTGGCGATCCGCCCCACCAAGGATTCAGAGGCCAAGATGACCAAGGAAACCGGCTTCCACGACCGTCTGTCGAAACTGACGCGCAATTTCGTCGAATATCGCGGCTACTGGCTGGCCAATGCCTATGCGGCCAACGGGCCGATCGACGAATATTGGGCCTGCCGCGAGAAGTGCATCGTGATGGACCTGTCCGCGCTGCGCAAATGGGAAGTGACCGGACCGGATTCCGAGGCGCTGATGCAATATTGCCTGACGCGCGACATGAAGAAGCTGGCGGTTGGCCAGATCGTCTATTCGGCCATGTGTTACCCGCACGGCGGCATGATCGACGATGGCACGGCCTTCCGTCTGGGCCAGGACAATTTCCGCTGGGTGGGCGGCGACGATTATTCCGGCATCTGGCTGAGGGAACAGGCCGAGAAGCTGGGGCTGAAGGTGCTTGTGCGGTCCTCCACCGACCAGTTGCACAATCTGGCGGTGCAGGGGCCGGAAAGCCGCGCGCTTCTGCAAAAGGTCATCTGGACGCCGGCCCATCAGCCGACGATCGGGGAACTGGGCTGGTTCCGCTTCACCGTGGGCCGCATCGGCGCGCAGGACGGCATTCCCGTCGTTGTGTCGCGCACCGGCTATACGGGCGAGCTTGGCTATGAGGTCTGGTGCCACCCGAAACATGGTGGCGAGGTCTTTGACGCGATCTGGGCCGCCGGACAGGATCATGGGATCAAGCCGATGGGTCTCCAGGCGCTCGACATGGTGCGGATCGAGGCGGGTCTGATCTTCGCGGGCTACGATTTTTCCGACCAGACCGATCCGTTCGAGGCCGGGATCGGTTTCACCGTGCCGCTCAAGACCAAGGCCGACGATTTCATCGGGCGCGAGGCGCTTCTGCGGCGCAAGGAACATCCTTCGCGCAAGCTGGTCGGGCTGGTGGTCGAAGGCAACGTCCAGGTTGGCCATGGCGATTGCCTGCACGTGGGCCGCGCGCAGGTTGGGGAAGTGACTTCCGCCATGCGTTCACCGTTCCTGGGCCAGAATATCGCGCTGGCCCGCGTGGATGTCGCCCATGCCGAGGTCGGAACCGAGGTTGAAGTGGGCAAACTTGACGGACATCAAAAACGGCTGCCCGCAAAGATCGTAGGATTTGCCCATTACGACCCGAAAAAGACCCGTCCGCAATCCTGAGGGGCGACATGGCTGAAAGCATTCTGGATCAGTTGGGCGGCGAGCCCGCGCTCAGGCGGCTGGTGAACCGCTTCTATGATCTGGTGGAAACCGATCCGCGCGGTGCGAACCTGATGCGGCTGCATTTTCGCGGCCATGGTCTTGCCCATGTGCGGGAAGAACAGTTCGCCTTCCTGTCGGGCTTCCTGGGCGGGCGGCGCTACTACGAGGAAAAGCACGGCAGCATGGAGGTGCGGCTGATGCACGCCCATGTGCCGATCGCGCTTGAGGATGCCGAAAGCTGGCTCACGCTGATGGATCAGGCGATTGCCGACGAGGGCCACACCGGCCCGCATGTCGAGCGGATGCGCATGGCCTTCCGGCGGGTGGCGATGATCCTGGTGAACGACCTGCGGGAATGGGGATTGCCGTCGGACAAGACCGCGCCCTGACCTCAGACCAGTTCACATCATCAGAGCCTGGGGAACCCCTTCCCTTCCGTCTGCCCCGCCCCTATGCTCTCGCCTAACGAGGGAGTAGACGGCGCATGGCCCGCAAGATCGACTATGGCAACCTGATGCACCGCGCCATGCGCGGCCTTATCACCGATGTTCTGCGCGATGTCGAAGCAAACGGACTGCCGGGCGAGCATCATTTCTTCATCACCTTCGACACAAGCCATCCCGATGCGCAGATGGCCGACTGGCTGCGCGACCGCTACCCCGAGGACATGACCGTGGTGATGCAGCACTGGTTCGACGGGCTGAAGGTCGACCCTGCGGGTTTTGCCATCACGCTCAATTTCGGCGATCAGCCCGAGCCGCTCTATATTCCGTTCGACGCGATCCGCACTTTCGTCGATCCGGCCGTCGAGTTCGGCCTCAGGTTCGAGACGCACGATGCCGAGGATGATGAGGACGAAGACGACGGGGCGCCGATGGACAGCGACGTCGAACCCGATGGCGCGCCGAAGAAAGAGGCCGAGGTGGTCAGCCTTGACAAATGGCGCAAGTAGACCGGCGGCGGACGGAACCCAGGCCTTGACCTCTGCAAGCGCGCTCTTCTTTCGCCGTCTGCTGACGAACCCGCGTCAGGTGTCAGCACTCGCCCCTTCGTCCCGGTTTCTCGCAAGGGCCATGACTGCCGGGCTTGGTCCCGAAACCGGTCCGGTGGTGGAGTTCGGCCCCGGCACTGGCAGTCTGACGCAGGCGATCCTGGCCCGTGGTGTCCGGCCCGAAAACCTGACGCTCTTTGAGCTTGATCCCGAGTTTGTCACGCTCTTGCGCGCGCGCTTCACCGGCGTCCGGGTGCTGCTCGCCCCCGCCGACCGCGCGGCGGATCATGTCGGGCCGGAAACCGCGGGTGCGGTAATTTCCGGCCTGCCGCTTCTGTCGATGCCGCATCCGGTCCGGGCCGCGATCATGGCGGCGGCCTTCGACATCCTGCGCCCCGGCGCGCCCTACATCCAGTTCACCTATGGGACGAAACCTTCCGTCCCGCCCGAGATCATCGCCGATCTTGGACTGACGGCAACGGAGGCGGCCCATGTCTGGGCCAACCTGCCACCGGCGCGGGTCCATCATTTCCGGCAAAAAGACCTGGACTGAGCGGCTTCGCATCGCCGGGGCTTCCCGGCATTGTAAGCATCCGGTTTGACCGCTGCCCGTTCCCGTTCCAGCGCCATGGCAGCCGGTCGTCGACTTTGGCGATCTTGTAGTCTGGGATGCGCGCGAGGGTGTTGGCGAGCCAGGCGTTTGGATCGACGCCGTTGAGCTTGGCAGTTTCGATCAGCGTGTAGGCGATGGCGGCGGCCTTGGCGGAGTACGGCGCGACGATCAGGTGGCGACCTTCTGGCCTCCTTCTCGACGGCGTAGAGTTGCGCGATCCGGCCGATGGCCTCTTCGGCGATTGGAGAGCCTTGCGATCAGTGGATGACCAATACATCGCTGCGTGAACGGATTGGAATTGAGGAACACATCGCCTCGACGGCTTCACGGATCATCCGGGACGCGCTCGTTGCAGGATTGATCAAAGCCTATGATCCTGATCAGGCTGAGCGAAACGCGCGTTATCTGCGCGATCTCTTCACCAGCATCGCCAACGGTCACCCGGCCAAGGACATCGACGCCCTGATGCCATGGGCCTATGCCCAAGCCGCGACACCCGGGAAAATGAGCTCATCAAGTAGCCCTTTGTGAGCGAATAGACGTCCGCCCCTCGCTCTGGCCCAGATGCGCAAGCGAAAATCCGAACAAGAACGGTGCCGCATGGTGGCTTGAGGTGAGGGACTACGACCGTGACGAGTTTCGGGAGGCTTGGCATCGGCTGGAATCGCCTGTGGTGATGCCGTGAGGAGCCGCTAGCATATCGCTAGCACAGCGCGGGCAGGAAGGCGCGCCTCGTCGTTGATGCTGGGTAAGATTTTGTTTTTGTTTAGAAAAATGGCGGACCCGGAGCGATTCGAACGCCCGACCCTCAGATTCGTAGTCTGATGCTCTATCCAGCTGAGCTACGGGTCCGTCAGGGGCATTTAGCGGCCCGCGCCCGCCATTGCAAGCGCGAAAAGCCGCGCTTTCCTCATTAGGTTCCGGGCGCGATGGTGACGGTCTGGCGCAGGGCGCCGGTCGCGGCGTCGAAGATCAGGATCTGGTCCTGATCGGTCACCACCGCATACCAGCCGCGCCCCAGCGTCACCGCTTCGGCCCGCGCGCCGGCAGGCAGGGCGATCCGGTCGGGCAGGGCGGGGCGGGCCGTCGTGGCCGTCGGGAAACGGATGACAAGCAGGGCGATGATGGTTATGAGGCCTGCGATCATGGTCCCGGCAAGGATCGTGACGAGCATTTTCAGAAAACGCAGGTTGGGCGGGGGCTGGTCCCCGTCCGGGGCCGGAGAAGAAGTCATGTCGGGCATCGGGGGCCAGTCCTTGCGTGTGGTGATCGGGGCAAATCCGCCTGACCGGCTTGATAAGGCGCTGGCGCGCGATGTGCCAGAAGAAGCGTCGCTTTCGCGCTCGCGCATCGCGAAATTGCTCGCCGAGGGGGCGGTGAGCCGCGCCGGGGTGGCCGTCACCGACCCGAAGGCGCGGGTGGCGGAGGGCGATCTGTTCGACCTTCTTCTCGGCCCGGCCGAAGACGTCGACGCACAGCCAGAGGCGATTGCGCTTTCGGTCGTCTGGGAGGATGACGATCTGATCGTGATCGACAAGCCCGCCGGCATGGTGGTTCACCCGGCGCCGGGATCCTGGTCGGGCACGCTGGTGAATGCGCTTTTGCATCATTGCGGCGATACGCTTTCAGGGATCGGCGGGGAAAAGCGCCCCGGCATCGTCCACCGGATCGACAAGGATACCAGCGGTCTGCTGGTGGTGGCCAAATCCGACCGCGCCCATCACGGATTGGCGGCGCAGTTCGAAAGGCACACGGTCAACCGTCGTTATCTGGCGCTGGTGAACGGCTTGCCGGATGCGAACGACCCGCGCCTGCACGGGGTCAAGGGCACGAGTTTCGAGGCGGGCGGCATCCTGAAGATCACCACCCAGCTTGCGCGCCACAAGACCGACCGGCAGCGGCAGGCGGTTCTGTTCCATGGCGGGCGCCATGCGGTGACGCGGGTGCGGGTGCTGGAAAGTCTTGGCGCGCCGCCGGTCGCCAGCCTGGTGGAGTGCTGGCTGGAAACCGGGCGGACCCATCAGATTCGTGTGCATATGGCCCACGCGGGCCATGGGCTGATCGGCGATCCGACCTATGGCGGTCGCCGCAAGCTGTCGCCAAAGGCGGTGGGCGGGACGGCGGCGGAGGCGGCTGCCGCTTTCCCCCGCCAGGCGCTCCATGCGGCGACGCTTGGCTTCCGCCATCCGGTGACGGGCGAGGGGCTGTCCTTCGAAAGCCCCTTGCCCGGCGATTTCGCACAACTTCTGCAGGCGCTGCGCCGGGGCGCTGACAAGAGCGTGAACCATTGACACAGGGCTGGTAATTCCTGAGCAAAAGATTCATCTTCTCTTGACGGCTGCGTGGGAAAGGATCGGCAAAGGACTGCCCGCCGCGCGGCCGGGGACTTGCACGGGGCCCGTCGCAGACATAGATTGCGCGGTCCCAACCCCGAGAAAGGGTCGATGATGACGAGTTATGCCAATCTTCCCGCGCCGAGCCCGGAACAGGGGCTGAACCGCTATCTGCAGGAAATCCGCAAGTTTCCGCTGCTGGAGCCGGAACAGGAATATATGCTGGCGAAGCGTTGGGCCGACCATGAGGATCCGGTTGCCGCGCATCAGCTTGTCACCTCGCACCTGCGGCTCGCGGCGAAGATCGCCATGGGTTATCGCGGCTATGGCCTGCCCCAGGCCGAAGTGATCTCGGAAGCAAACGTGGGCCTGATGCAGGCGGTCAAGCGGTTCGACCCCGAACGGGGCTTCCGCCTTGCCACCTATGCGATGTGGTGGATTCGCGCGTCGATCCAGGAATACATCCTGCGCTCCTGGTCGCTGGTGAAGCTTGGCACGACCTCGGCCCAGAAGAAGCTGTTCTTCAACCTGCGGAAAGCCAAGTCGAAGATCGGCGCGCTGGAGGAAGGCGATCTTCGCCCCGAGAATCTCGCGCAGATCGCCCGCGACCTGAACGTGACCGAACAGGAAGTGATCGACATGAACCGCCGGCTGTCGGGAGGCGATGCGTCGCTGAATGCAACGGTCGGATCGGACGGCGACAGCACCAGCCAATGGCAGGACTGGCTTGAGGATGAGGATGCCGATCAGGCCACCGCCTATGCCGAAAGCGAGGAGCTGGACGCCCGCCGGGCCATGCTGATGCGGGCGATGGACACGCTGAACGAGCGGGAAAAAGACATCCTGGTCCACCGCCGCTTGCAGGACGAACCGGTCACACTGGAAGAATTGTCCGCGCGGTATGACGTCAGCCGCGAACGCATCCGCCAGATCGAAGTGCGGGCCTTTGAAAAGCTTCAGGCGCGGATGCGCGAACTGGCGCGAGACAAGGGTATGCTGATCCCCGCCTGATCCCCGGGGTCTACCGCCGGAACGGTCTGGCCGCCCCGTCCGGGCGGCCCTCGATTGTGCGATGAAACCGGCTCGATTTCATCGGATGGCATGTGCCGGTGCCGCTCAATTTTTGATTGATCAGTCAAACCATTAAAACGACACGGAAATTTTTCTTGCGGTGCCCGGCCCGAGGCTTTACCCCCACGCCGAACAGGCGAAGGAACCGATGATGACGCTGCTCGACACGTTTCTGCCGCCGATGCATCCCGAAGGGCGGCGCTTCGTCGCGATCTTCGCGGGCGTCAGTCTCCTGCTTCTTCTGATCTGGCATCCCCTGGGGCTGCTCGGCGCCGGACTGACCATCTGGTGCTACTATTTCTTCCGTGATCCGGTCCGCTCCGTTCCGTTGGCCGAAGGGTTGATCGTCAGCCCGGCGGATGGGGTCGTCTCCCTCATCGGGCCTGCGGTCCCGCCCGAGGGGCTGGGGATGGACCGTGTGCCGCTGACGCGTATTTCGGTCTTCATGAGCGTCTTCAACTGCCACGTGAACCGCGCGGTCTGCGAGGGGCGTGTGGGCGCGGTCGATTACCGACCCGGCAAGTTCCTGAATGCCTCGCTCGACAAGGCCAGCGAGGACAACGAGCGCAACGCGGTCCGCCTCGATCTCGCGGATGGCCGCCAGATCGCGGTCGTGCAGATTGCGGGACTGGTCGCGCGCCGGATCGTCTGTTTCGTCGAACCCGGGGCCTGGCTGAGGGTGGGGGAACGCTTCGGCCTGATCCGCTTCGGCTCAAGGCTCGACATCTACCTGCCGCCGGGCGTTCAGCCCAAGGTCACGCTCGGCCAGACGATGGTGGCGGGTGAAACGGTGCTGGCCGATCTCGGCGGTGGTGACAACGCCATGTCCGCACGGCGGGACTAGGCCGGTGGACCCCGTGCGCCGCGACATTGCCCTGGTGCAGCTTTTGCCCAATGCCATGACCCTTGGCGCGATCTGCGCGGGCGTCACCGCGATGCGCATGGCGATGGGGGGCGATTTTGACCGCGCCGTGGGACTTCTGGTCCTGGCGGCGCTTCTTGACGGGCTGGACGGCAGTGTGGCGCGGGCCCTGAAAAGCGAAAGCCTGATCGGCGCGGAACTGGATTCACTGGCCGATGTGGTGAACTTCGGGGTGGCCCCGGCAATCATCCTCTATTTCTGGACGCTCTGGCAGGATCCGACCATCGGCTGGGTCGCGGCGCTCATCTACATCATCTGCTGCACGCTTCGTCTGGCGCGGTTCAACGCCGGGGCCAAGACCGGCCACCCGGACAAGCGGTTCTTCACCGGCGTTCCCTCGCCCGCCGGGGCGCTTCTGGCCCTTGCGCCGCTGTTCCTGACCCATGCCTTTCCGCAAGCCATCCATCCCGCCTGGGCTTCGGCGGTCTGGATGGTGCTCAGCGGTCTTCTCATGGTCAGCCGCCTGCCCACCTGGTCGCTCAAGACCCGAATTCCGCGCCGGTTCGGGCGTGTGGTTCTGCTGGCGATTGCCCTTGGGGGCGCCGCACTGATCTTCTGGCCCTGGGCCACGCTGCTGGTCATGGTTCTGGCCTACCTCGCAACGATCCCCTTCGCGGTCCTTCATGCCCGCAGTGCCCCGCAGAAAGGATGAGCCATGGATATTGCTGCCGTCAGCCGCACCTATGCCCGCTGGGCGCCGGTCTATGATGCGACCTTCGGCTGGCTGACCCGCCATGGCCGCCGCCGGGCCGCGCGTTACATCAATGTGCGCGGCGGGGAGGTGCTGGAGCTTGGCGTGGGCACCGGCCTGTCGCTGGTCGACTATGAAAAGACCGTCGCCGTGACCGGCATAGATTTCAGCGCCGAGATGCTGGACAAGGCGCGTGAAAAGGTCCGCGCGCAGGGCCTCAGTCAAGTCCGCGCCTTGCGCCGGATGGACGCCCGCCAGCTCGATTTCGCCGATGAAAGCTTCGACACCGTCGCGGCGATGCATGTCCTGTCGGTGGTGCCGGAACCCGAACGCGTGATGGCCGAGATCGCGCGGGTGCTGCGGCCGGGCGGCGAGGCGGTGATCGTCAATCACTTTGCCCGTGACACCGGGAGCCTGGCGAAGCTTGAACGGCTGACCGCCCCGCTGCATGGCGCACTCGGCTGGCATTCCGACTTCGCCATGGCGCGGGTTCTGGGACAGCCCTGCCTCAGCCTGGCAGAGAACCGGTCTTCGCCGCCCTTCGGCATGATGACTTTCCTCGTTCTGCGCAAGGCAGGCTGATTGCGCCAACTCCTGTGCCGTCCTAGTCTTTGCCGACAGGCGAAAGGGGGACGGCGATGAAAACGGTCAACTGGGGGGTGCTGGGCGCCGCGAAATTTGCGCGCGAACATATGGCCCGCGCAATCCACGAAGCACAGGGCGCGCGGTTTTTCGCACTGGCCACGTCCGATGCCGCCAAGGCCGGTCCGTTCCGCGCCTTCGCGCCCGATGTGAAGCTGCATGGCAGCTATGCGGCGCTTCTCGCCGACCCGGAGGTCGAGGCGGTCTACATTCCGCTGCCCAATCACCTGCATGTCGAATGGACGAAGAAGGCGCTGGCGGCGGGCAAGCACGTCCTGACCGAAAAGCCCATCGCGCTGCGGGCCGAGGAAATCGACGGGCTGATCGCGGCGCGTGATCAAAGCGGCCTCTTTGCCGCCGAAGCCTACATGATCGTCCACCATCCGCAATGGCAGCGGGCGCGGGCGCTGGTGCGATCGGGCGCGATCGGGCCTGTGCTGCACGCGGATGCCGCCTTTTCCTTCAACCTGCAGGACGGGGCCAATATCCGCAACCGCCCGGAAACCGGCGGTGGATCGGTGCCCGACATCGGCGTCTATGCCTATGGGTCGGTCCGCTGGGTGACGGGGGCGGAGCCTGTCGCGCTCCGCTCGCGCATCCACCGCGAAGCGGGCGTCGATGTCTTCACCCAGGTCTGGGCGGACATGGAAGGGCCGGGCGGGCGCTTCACCTATGGCGCCATGACCTCCATGCGGCTCGCCAACCGGCAGGAAGTGGTCTTTCAGGGCGAAAAGGGCGTGCTGCGTCTGACGGCACCTTTCAATGCCGGCCTGTTCGGCGAGGCGCAGTTGCATCTTTTGCGGGCGGGAGAGGCGGATCACATCGAACGTTTTCCCGGCGTGCGCCAATATCGCAACCAGGTTGAAGCCTTCTGTCACACGGTGCGGACCGGGGCCGACTACCCCTGGCAACTGGAAGATGCGCGCGGCACCCAGGCGATGATCGACCGGGTGTTCGCTGGCGAAATGGCGCTCTGACCTGCCAGTGGGCGCCGGCTTTCCGGCAGCGCGCCCTGCAGGAAACGCGCCATGTTGCCGCCCATGACCTTGGCGAATGTCGCGTCACTCAGGCCTTCATCGATCAGGGCCTGGGTCAGTGCCGCGAGTTCGGACATGTCGAACGTGGTTTCCACCGCCTGCGTCGAAATCTGAGCCATGCGAGAGGTGATCAAGCCGTATCGCCGCTGTATCGTTCGTCGGACCGCCTCCGTCGTCGGGGTGCTCCCATGCAGTATCTGGCCCTCAGTGCCGCCCTCCCTCCAATGGCCAAGAATGGACCATCCAAGCCACGGATCAAACAGCGATCTGGGCGGGTGGGTGGCACGCAACAGGCAGGCAGTGTCAGGCGGCGAGGATTGCCCGCGCCTCGTGGGATTTCAGGCTGAGCCGCGCGGCGGGATAGGCCTCGGTCAATCCGGTCCGGCGGGTCAGTTCCGGGAAAAGCGCCAGGATTTCGTTCCGCTGGTCCGCACCCAGCCCGTCGAGGCTGGCCTGTCCCGGCTGAAAGCTTTCGCTCCAGGCCCCGTCGGCACGGACGATCTCGTGCTCGTCGAACATCAGGTGGATGTAGCTGACCGCCCCCGCCGCCGCGCGCATGATGCCGGGCCGGCAGGTCAGGTGCAGGGCCGCGACCAGCACCTCTGCCTCGCCCGCGACCAGTTCGGCACGGGCCCCCGTCACCAGCATCCGGTGCTGGGGTGAGACAAGCATGTCGCGCTCAGGGCAGTCGGTACCGAGTGCGCCCCTGGAGATGCGGATCGGCCGGAACTCCGGGCGGGCAACCAGATCGGCCACACTCAGGTCGCGCCGCCCGACCCAGCGCACCGGGCGATAGCCGCTGTCGCGGGTCAGGACGAGGTCGCCCGCCACGATCTCCTCGACCGGGAGAGGGCCGCAGGCGGTGTCGATCAGGGTGCCGGGGGTGAAGCAGGGGATGATCTGCTCGATGTTCGAGAAGCTCATCGTGCCGAGCAGGTTGCCCAGATTGTCGAAGAACTGGACGGTGCCTGCTTCGTTGTTGCCGCCGCCGTAGATGATCTCGGTCGTGGACCAGGTCCAGCCCGAGGCTGCCAAATCGAGGATGTCGGTCTCGGTCGAGGGGGCGTCCTCCGCGCCGTCGACCACATCGCCCACGCCGACGCCGGTGAACCGGTCTGATCCCAGACCGCCGGTCAGCACATCGTCGTCGGTTCCCGCCAGCGTATCGAGCGTATCACCACCGACCAGCGTGTCATTGCCGTCGCCGCCGAAAAGTGAGTCGTTGCCGGCATTGCCCAGCAGGGAATCGTTGCCACCGTCGCCAAAGACGGAATCGTTGCCAATGCCGCCGCTGAGCGTGTCGTCGCCCGCCACTTGCGGGATGGTGGTGAAGTGGACATCGCTTACCCAAAGCGACTGGCCGCCCGCGCCGCCATTGGCATAGATGACCTCGATCCGCGAGACCGGACCTGGGATCTGCACGAGGACCGAGCCGTTTGCCGAGGAAGCGGCGTCGCCCCCCGGTCCCGCGGTGATCGTATTGCCCGACACGGTGTCGTTGCCGCTGGGCGTCATCGTGACCGTGACCAGATTGCCGTTGGCGTCATAGGCGTTGACGGTGATGATGTCCTGCCATCCACCGGTGTCGACGTCGTTGATGCGGAACTGGACGTTGCCGACCGCGTCCGTGACCCCTGTTCCCTGCTGGGCGGAGAAATCGAAGTTGGCGGTCGTCGTGACGCCGACCCCGCCGGACCCGGCCAGGCTCAGGCTGGATGTCGTGCTCATCGGCTCGCCGGTTCCGACATAGATCGTGTCGGTCGACTCGATGCTCAGACCGGAGGTCCGGGCGGTCGTCTGGAAGCTGACCCGGACATCCATGAGCCCGGTGTCCTGGACAAAACCGTTGGTGATGCTGGTCTCGTCGGCACCGGCGGCACTCCAGCGCAGGCTTTCGTTCGTGGAGGTCGCCGCGGTGGCATAGTCGCCGCGGAGCGTGTCATTGCCGTCGCCGCCGCTGACCGAATCGTTGCCGCCGCCGCCGAGGATGGAATCGTCACCGATCCCGCCGAGGACCGTGTCGGTGCCCGCGCCGGCGTCCACCTGGTCGTTGCCATCCCCGGCATCAACCGAATCGTTGCCGTCGCCGCCCAGGATCGTGTCCAGTCCGGCCCCGCCGAGCAGCGTATCATTGCCGCCGCCGCCGCCCAGAAAGTCGTTGTTGGTGCCGCCGTCGAGGCTGTCGTTGCCTTCCTGGCCGAGAAGGGAGTCGTTGCCCGCCGCCCCAAGGATCGTGTCATTGCCCGATCCGCCCAGAACAGTATCGGCGCCACCGCCGGCGTTCAGCGTATCGTTGCCGCCGTACAGGGACGCGACGTCGGCGCTGCCAGTGCCGGTCAGCGTCGTGTCATTGCCCGATGTGCCGATAAGGGTTGCCATGTTCCGTCAGCCCGTCTTGGTCAGGCAAGCCAATGCCGGCCGGGAACAGGTCGCCCAGGGTTTTGTGTCATTGCGGAAAGCCTCACGGGGGCGGCGTCCACTTGTGCCTTGTCCATACTCGTTACCATGTCACAAAAGACGCCAAAATTCGTTCGCGGCGACCGGCCGTATCCAACCGGTGGTATTGCTCACTAACCGTTATGAAGGCGAAAATCTAAATAATCTTGCCTATTGCCGCTGCCGCAGGGAATTTTTCTGCCAGGCTGGCGCAAGGTCGCCACGGTCTTCGACCGGCGGTTGTTTTTGTCAGCCGAGCCTCTCCAATTCGTCGATCATGGCGCTGATCATCGACAGGCCCTTGTCCCAGAAACGCGGGTCAGACGCGTCGAGGCCGAACGGGGCGAGAAGCGCCTTGTGATGCATCGAACCACCGGCCTTCAGCAGGGTGAAGTATTTCGACTGGAAGTCGGGCAGGCCCTCTTCGTAGGCCGCATAGAGCGCGTTCACCAGACCGTCGCCGAAGGCATAGGCGTAGACATAGAAGGGCGAATGGATGAAGTGCGGGATATAGGCCCAGAACGTCTCATACCCCGGCATGAAGTCGAAGATCGGGCCGAGGCTTTCACCTTGAACCGACATCCAGAGGGCGCTGATATCCTCCGGCGTCAGTTCGCCGGCCGCACGCGCCGCATGCAGCTTGCATTCGAAGTCGTAGAAGGCGATCTGGCGGACG
>CAZRKU010000087.1:0-13814 GCA_964600685.1 uncultured Frigidibacter sp.
ATGGCGCACCCGACAGGATTCGAACCTGTGACCTCTGCCTTCGGAGGGCAGCACTCTATCCAGCTGAGCTACGGGTGCCTGCAAGGGTCTATAGCGGGAGCGCGGGCCGGTTTCAACGCCGCTTGTCGAAAAATCTGCCGCCGGGGCAAGGCGTGCCGAAATCGCGCCGCCCAGCCGCGACGATCACGAATCCGTTGACCGTTCGCGAGGGACAACCTTAGATCATTTCAGGCGATTCCATTTTTGCGTGTCCGCCGCCGAACCTGCCGGTTCGTATTCATTTTTCCCGGAGGGATGTGATGAGGCAGCTCGTTTCGCAACGGCAGCGCGCGGCGGCGGCCAAACTCGCGCGGACCGGGTCGGCCCTGGTTCTGCTGGCGCTTCTCGCGGCCTGCAAGAGCGGAACCGGGGCCGGGGGGATCAGCTTCAACTATGGCTCGCCCTATGCGCCGCCGGCGGCCCTGCCGGCCAGCCTCATGAGGCTGGCCTACCTGCCGGCGCAGAATCCGCTCGTGGCCGGCATCGCCGCCGGGCTACTGGCCAGCGACCCGCGTTATACCCGGCAACAGACCCCGAGCTGGAGCATGCCGCTGTCGAGCGGGCAGGTGCTGACCGGGTTGAACTCCTATCCGCTGCGGTCCTCGGGCGCGGCCTTCGCCCATGCGGCCGGGCTGACCGGCGCGGGCCGGACCGTGGCAATTTCGGACACGCGGATCAATGCCACGCACGAAGTGTTCTCCGGCAAGCCCTCGGGCGGACTGGCCGTCATCAGCAACAGCGGCCTCACTCCCGGCTCTCCCGGTTTCGACGATCACGGAACGACCGTGGCCGGGATCATCGGCGGGCAATCGTCCAGCTTCATCGGCGTGGCGCCGGGGGCGAACCTTCTGTTCGGCACTTTCGCCGACTATTCGACCCTGACCGCGCTGACCGATCAGGCCAGGATTTCGGGCGCGGTCGCCTACAACAATTCCTGGGGCTTCGACAGCACCCCGATCAGCACCGGCGCCTTCCAGGCGGAGTTTTCCTCGTTCGGCGGTCAGGCCTATCTGAACGCGCTGGATCAATATGCGGCCAGTGGCGTGGTGGTCTTTGCCGTCTCGAACAACGACACCCGCACCAATGCGACGCTGATGGACGCCCTGCCCTATGTGCGCCCCTCGCTCGAAGCCGGCTGGATCGCGGTGGGCAACGCGGTGCCGACGATGGCTGGCGGCACTGTGACTTCGGTGCAGATGCTTTCGGCCGACTGCATGGAGGCGGCGCGCTGGTGCATCCTGGCGGATGGGGCGTGGGAAGGGCCGACGACCTATTTCCCCAATACCACCATACCCTCCAACACGTCCTATGACTTCGGCACGGGGTCGTCCTTCGCCGCGCCGCAGGTATCGGGCGCGCTGGCCCTTCTGTCGGAGGCTTTCCCGACCCTGACCCCGCATGACCTGCGCGTCCGTCTTCTCGCGGCGGCCGACAATCAGTTCTTCACCCCCGATGCCTCGGTCCAACTCGCGACCGGGTTCAACAAGGGCTATTCCTACAAATACGGCCTGGGCTTCCTTGATATCGAGGCCGCGCTTCTGCCCATCGGCCCGACCCAGATGAGCCTGCCGGGCGGCGCGGTTCAGGCGACCGATCAGCCGGTTCTGGTGACGGGCGCGGCAATGGGCGATGCGGTCGCGCTCAGCCTTGCGAATATCGACGTGGTCGTGACCGACGTGCTGGACGCGCCCTTCACCATGCCGGGCAGGGCGCTGGCCGCTACCGTCACGCCGACACCGCTGTCGCGGACCCTCTTGATCAAATCGCTCGGCACCAACCTGGCTTCGGTCCGGACGCTGCAGGAAAGCGGGCTGAACGATCCGTTCGGGTCGTTCAACGGGCAGACCTATTCGGTCATGGCCCCGTCCGGCGATCTGGGCGCCTCGGTTCTCCTCTCCGACGCGGGCGAGAATTTCGGGGTCAACCTGAAACGCGCGCTGACCGAAGGCCCGACCCGGCTGGAGGTGGGCGTGAAGTTTGCCCGCGATTCCGGCAACGTGATGGGGTTCGGTGCCTCCGGTGCGGCGGCCACCAACATGGCTTCGCTGCAACTCGGCGTGACGCAGGAACTTGGCACACGAGGCTTCTTCTCGCTCGCCGGCGAGATGGGGCTGGCCGATCTGGGCGATCAGGCGATGATCACCTCCGTTTCCTCGGCCAGCTTCGACAGTTTCAACCTCGAGCTCGGCCGGCATGACGCCTTCGTCAGGGGCGACCGGCTGGCGCTTGGCGTCGGGCTGCCGGTGGCGGTCACGGGGGGGCAGGCGCAGGCCATCTTGCCGGTGGCCAACAGCCTTGGTGCGGCAAGCTTCACGCCTGTCGGCATCGACCTGTCGCCCAGCGACCGCCAGACCGACATTTCGCTGACCTACCAGACGCCGCTGTCGGAGAATACCGAACTCCTGGCCAAGCTGGTCCATGCGGAAAACTACGGCAACCGCACGGGAGAGCGGGATACGGGCGCGGTGCTGGCGATCAGTTTCGCGTTCTGAGGAGGCTGGCGGGGCAGTGACATCCGCCCTGCCAACCCCTGCCCGTTCAGGTCAGCCAAAAAGCTCGTGGCAGAATTCCAGCGCCTCGACCAGCGCGTCGACCTCGGCCCTGGTGTTATACAGGCCAAAGGAGGCGCGGCAGGTGGCGGTCACACCGAAATACTGCAGCAGCGGCATGGCGCAATGGGTGCCCGCCCGCACCGCGATCCCCTTCTTGTCAAGAACCGTCGAAATGTCATGCGCGTGCGCGGCCCCCTGAAGCGTGAAGGAAAAGATCGCCCCCTTGCCCGGCGCGGTCCCCTGCAGGTTCAGCCAGTTCAGCCCCGAAAGCCGCGCCTGTGCATAGTCGCGCAGGGCGGCTTCGTGCGCCGCCACATTCTCCATCCCCAGCGCCATCAGATAGTCGAGCGCGACGCCAAGGCCGATCTGCTGGACGATGCCCGGCGTTCCGGCCTCGAACCGCATCGGCGGGTCGGCGTAGGTGACGGTATTCCGCGTCACCTCGCGGATCATGTCGCCGCCGCCGAGGAAGGGGCGCATCTCCGCCATCCTTTCCTTCGCGATCCAGATCGCGCCCGATCCGGAAGGGCCGTAAAGCTTGTGGCCGGTGATCGCATAGAAATCGCAGCCGATGTCGCGGACCGACACCGGCGCATGCACCGCACCCTGCGATCCGTCGACCAGGACCGGCACGCCCTTCGCCCGCGCTCCCTTGCAGATCGCGGCCACATTCACCCGCGTCCCGGTCACATTCGACATCTGCGTGACGGCGACCAGCCTTGTGCGCGGGCCGATCGCGTCGATCACCTTCTGCGGGTCCAGATCGCCGTTCGCCTCCGGCTCCACCCATTTCAGCACAACGCCCTGCCGTTCGCGCAGGAAATGCCAGGGCACGATATTGGCGTGATGCTCCAGGACCGACAGGACGATCTCGTCGCCCGCCTGCATCCGGGGCGCCGCCCAGGCGTAGGAGACAAGGTTGATCCCCTCGGTCGTGCCGGTGGTGAAAACCACCTCCTCCGGGTCCGGCGCATTCAGGAAGCGGGCGATGATCGAGCGGGCCGCTTCATATTTCTCGGTCGCAAGGTTCGACAGGAAATGCAGACCCCGGTGGACGTTGGCATATTCCTGCGCATAGGCATGGGTCATCGCGTCGATCACCACCCGCGGCTTTTGCGCCGACGCGCCATTGTCCAGATAGACGAGCGGTCGCCCGTTCACCTGCCGCGACAGGATCGGAAAGTCGGAACGGATTTCATCGACGTCATACATGGATCACACCGGGGCAAACATCTGCGGGTCGATCCCCGCCAGCGTCAGAAGGATCGCGAGCAGGATCGCGGTGGCGAGGAAGGCGCCGATCAGCCCCAGGAGCACAAGGAACAGGTTGGAAAACCCGTGCAGCGCCGCCGTGAAACTGACCAGAAGCCACAGGAACAGCGGGATGGACAAAAGCGCGATGATCCCCCCGACCGGCGGCAGGACCAGAAGCGCGGTAAACTGGATGACCGACACGAGGACCAGGACCAACTGCAACCAGACGACAAGGAACAGGGCATCCTGAAACCGGCCGCGGCCGCCGAACAGGCGCCCCGCCCAGGCCATGACGATTGCCGTCAGAAGGACGATGCCCGCCTGGATCAGCGCTCCCCCGACCGGATGCCGCATGGCCGACCCCGCCGGGTTGAGCATCTCGTCGCCGCCGCCGAACGCCAGAAGCGTCACCCGCAGCATCAGAAGCGCCAGCACCGAGACGAGCGCCAGCCCCAGCCATCCCGCCTGCGCGGGAAGCCCGATCGCAAGGATGCGCCGCGCGGCGGCCTGCGGGTCACGCAGGGTTTCGCCGACGAGAAGCTTCAAATCCTGCCCGGTCATCTTGCCGCCTTCCGAGCCGGATAGGCCAGCATCAGGCCCCGGCCCCAGAACCACAGGAACGCGCCGAACACCACCAGACCGACGATCCGCGCCGCCAGACTGTCCGGTCCGATCAGACCGGCGACCAGCCCCTGCGCCAGCGTGCCCGGCACGATCGCCAGCATCGCCCAGAAGAGCGCGACGCGCCCGCCAAAAGCCGCCCCCTCGCGACCGATCGCGCGCAGGATCAGGTGGCTGGCGAACGCCAGCGCATAGGCGAGAGGCGGCACCAGGAAGAGCATCACGAACAGGTTGATCCCGAGCGCGGCTTCCAGCGGCACCGCCGCATCAAGCGCGGCCTTGCGCGCAAGATCCGGCATGCGGGCGACGAACATCAGGGCCGAGGCGGCGATGACCATGACCAGTGCGCGATCCTCGCGCGGGCCGGCGGACAAGAGCCGCCCCACCGGACCCGCGGGGTTGCGCCAGGTCGCCAGAATTTCGCCGACCACACTCATCCCTTCCTCCTGCGCGCCAGCCAGTTTTCCAGCCGCGCGACGATTTCGGCCTGCAACCCTTCGTCCTCGATCTCGGCAATCGCATCGGCGAGGAAGGAGAGAACCAGAAGCGCCGTCGCATCTTCGCGCGATACGCCGCGTGACCGCAGATAGAAAAGCGCAGTTTCGTCGATGGCGCCGGTCGTCGAGCCGTGCGAGCATTTCACATCGTCGGCGTAGATCTCGAGTTCGGGCTTGGCCAGAAACTGGCTGTCGTCATCCAGAAGCAGGGCCTGGCTGATCTGATAGCCGTCGGTCTTCTGTGCCCCGGGCCTGACCAGGATCTTGCCTTGGAACACCCCGGTCGCGCCGTTCTTCAGGACTTTCTTGAAGACCTGCCGGCTTTCGCAGCCGACGGCATCATGCGTCACGAACACGGTGTCATCGTGGTGGAACGGCCCCGTTGCCCCGTCCCCCAGCGCCGCCCCCGCCACATGCGCCACCGCCCCGTCGCCCCGGATGTCGATCACGCATTCATTGCGGGTCAAGGCACCATTGAAGGTGAGGGTGAAACTCTTGAACAGCGCCCCCTTGCCCAGCCGGGTGAAGACATGCGTCACCGCGCGGCGGGCATGATCGCGGCCTTGCGCCCGCACGTGGTGGAAGCGGCCGCCTTCGGCCACATCAACCTCCATCACCTTGTTCAGACGCGCCGCCGCGGGGCCGCTCTCGAGCAGGGTGATCTCCGCCCCCGCCTCGACCCGGATGCAATGATGCAGGACCGCGTCCGAGGTGGTGTCTTCGTGGTGGTAAACCAGATGAACGGGTTTTGCCACCTGCCCCGTCACCCGGATCAGGATGCCGTCGGTCGCCGCCGCCGTGTTCAGCGCGGCAAGTGGCCGGGCCACCGGGTTCTGGCCCTCGGCCTCCAGCACGCCATAAAGCTCGCGCGCCCAATGAATGTCGGCGCGGTCGGCCTCGGCCAGGCGGGCGACTTCAACACCGGCGAGCACGAGGTCGGACGACGAGCGCGCCGGATCGAACACCCCATCCACGAAGGCGATGACCAGCCGGTCGCGGTCCGCGAACAGGGGCGCTTCGTCCTTGACCGCGAAAAGCGCGGCCTCGGGCGTGTCCGGAGCGGTCAGGGTCGCGGGGTCGGTGTAGCGCCAGTATTCGTCACGCTTCGTCGGCAGGCCCATGGCAGTCAACCGTGCCAGCGCCTGTGCGCGGCCCGGGCCGGTGAATCCCCCCCTCGGCAGATCGAGCGCGGAAAGCCGCGCCGTCGTCGCCGCGTCACGCGCGGCATCCTTTCGTGCGAGGATCGCCATCAGTTCACCTCGGCCATAAGATCGGCATAGCCGTTGTTCTCAACCTCAAGCGCCAGTTCCGGGCCACCCGACTTGATGATCCGGCCATTGGCCATGATATGCACGACATCGGGCCTGATATGGTCCAGAAGCCGCTGATAGTGGGTGATCACCAGAAACGACCGCCCGGCATCCCTGAGCGCGTTCACGCCGTCGGCCACCAGCTTCATCGCATCGACATCGAGGCCCGAATCCGTCTCGTCGAGGATGCACATCTTCGGTTCCAGCATCGCCATCTGCAGGATCTCGTTGCGTTTCTTCTCGCCGCCGGAAAAGCCGACGTTCACCGGGCGCTTCAGCATTTCGGCGTCGATCTGCAGGGCCTTGGCCTTCTCGCGCACCAGCTTCAGGAAATCGCCCGCGCTCAGTTCCTCCTCGCCGCGCGCCTTCCTTTGCGCGTTCATCGCGGTGCGCAGGAAGGTCATGTTGCCGACGCCCGGGATTTCGACCGGATACTGGAAGGCGAGGAACAGGCCCGCCGCCGCACGTTCCTCCGGCTCCATTTCCAGAAGTTCCTCGCCCAGAAGGGTCGCCGACCCTTCCGTCACCGCATAACCGTCGCGGCCAGAAAGGACATAGGACAGCGTCGATTTGCCCGACCCGTTCGGACCCATGATCGCGTGGACTTCGCCCGCGCGGATCGAAAGGTCGACCCCTTTCAGGATCGGCTTGTCCTCGGCTTCAAGCTTGACGTGCAGGTTCTTGATTTCCAGCATTTTTTCCTCGTTCAAATAGCTGAGGCGGCCCAGGGGCCAGTGGCCCGGACCGCAGGAGATTTCGATGTAAGTGGGTTCAGCCCTCGGCAATCCCGTCGGCGCTGCCCGCCACGGTCGCCACATAGTCGGCCGAAAAGATCTCCGCATAGAACTGCGGCGCGGTCGAGGCGACGGCTGCCTCGCCGAAATACATCAGCGCGCAGCCGAGCGCCAGCGATTGCAGCCGGCCACGGGTGAAAAGCTGGAAGCTGACGGTCAGCACCAGTGCCAGGATCAGCGCCATCAGTGCCATGCCGCGCCCCTGCAGATCGTAGAAGGCCTCGGGCAGCCCGGTCAGCTTCGACAGGTAGAAGTAGGCCAGCTTGCCGACAAGGACGGAACTCGCGCCACTGAGGAACGCGATCAACACCATCATCCGGTCCAGAAGGGAGCGCTTCGGCTTCTTGTTCTTCTCGCCAAACTTGCGCTGGTAGGCGGCCTGCGTCTGATGCCCCACCAGATCGGCATGCTCGAACTGCTTGCCCGCGTTGATGCGTGCAAGTCGCTCCGCGAAGGCCGACTTCTGATGATCCGTCAGCGTAGCCATAATCCCGCCGCCTCACCGCCCTTGAATGCCGGCACTCTCGCGCGACAACCGGGCGGAAATAAGGAGCGACCCGGCCAATCTTTGTGACAAGATCAGGGTGGTTTCGCCACATTCTGACCGGCGCCTGCATATGGTTACTGCCCCGACAGGCTGACAGCCGTGCCGGAGGCACTGACCATCAGCATGTTGTTGATGACTTCATAGTCGAGATCGACCCCCACAACCGCCTCGGCCCCCGGTTCGCGCGCCCTCTCCTCCATCTCGGCCAGCGCCGTTTCGCGCGCCCGCGCCAGTTCCGCCTCATAGGCGGCGGACCGGCCGCCGACGATGTCACGGACCTGCGCGAAAAGATCGCGGAAGATGTTCGCGCCGAGGATCGCCTCGCCAGTGACGATCCCGTGGTAGCGGGTGATGCGCGGGCCTTCGACGGATGGGGTGGTGGTGACGATCATCCGACACTGCCTTCCAGGCTGATCGCCACCAGGCTCTGCGCCTCCATGGCGAATTCCATCGGCAGCGCCTGCAGCACTTCGCGGCAGAAGCCGTTCACCACCAGCGCCACCGCCTCCTCCTCGTCCATGCCGCGCGACCGGCAATAGAAGAGCTGGTCGTCATCGACCTTCGACGTCGTCGCCTCATGCTCGACGCGCGACGAATTGTTCTTGACCTCGATATAGGGCACGGTGTGCGCGCCGCACTTGTCGCCGATCAGCAGGCTGTCACACTGGGTATAGTTGCGGCTGTTCTTCGCCTTGGGGTGCATTGACACCAGCCCGCGATAGGTGTTCTGGGCCCTTCCCGCAGAAATCCCTTTCGATACAATGCGCGAACGGGTGTTCTTGCCAAGATGGATCATCTTGGTCCCGGTATCGGCCTGCTGGTAATTGTTGGCGATGGCGATCGAATAGAACTCGCCCTGCGCCTCGTCGCCGCGCAGGATGCAGGAGGGGTATTTCCAGGTGATCGCCGATCCGGTTTCCACCTGCGTCCACATCACCTTGGCCCGCGCCTCGCGGCAGTCGGCGCGCTTGGTGACGAAATTGTAGATGCCGCCCCGGCCTTCCTCGTCGCCCGGATACCAGTTCTGCACCGTCGAATATTTGACCTCGGCCTCTTCGAGGATGACGATTTCCACAACCGCCGCATGCAGCTGCGCGATGTCGCGCTTCGGCGCCGTGCAACCCTCCAGGTAGCTGACGTATGACCCCTTGTCGGCGATGATCAGGGTGCGCTCGAACTGGCCGGTGTTTTCGGCGTTGATGCGGAAATAGGTCGAAAGCTCCATCGGGCAGCGCACCCCCGGCGGGATATAGACGAAGGAGCCATCGGAAAAGACCGCGCTGTTGAGCGTGGCAAAGAAATTGTCCGACTGCGGCACGACCGAACCGAGGTATTTCCGCACCAGTTCGGGATGTTCGCGGATCGCCTCCGAGATCGCGCAGAAGATCACCCCCACCTTGGCGAGCTCGGCCTTGAAGGTCGTGCCCAGCGAGACGGAGTCAAACACCGCATCCACCGCCACCTTGCGGCCCTCCGCCGGCGCACCTTCGGCGCCCTCGACGCCAGCCAGAATCATCTGTTCCTTCAGCGGGATGCCAAGCTTTTCGTAAGTGGCCAGCAGTTTCGGATCGACCTCGTCCAGCGATTTCGGCTTTTCCGCCATGCTCTTCGGCTTGGCGTAATAATACTGCCCCTGATAGTCGATCTCGGGGTAATGGAGCATCGCCCATTTCGGCTCTTCCATGCCCTGCCAGCGGCGGAAGGCGGCCAGCCGCCAGTCGGTCATCCACTCCGGCTCGCCGTTCTTGGCCGAGATCAGCCGGACGATATCCTCATTCACGCCGATCGGCGCATATTCCATCTCGATCTCGGTGTTCCAGCCGTATTTGTAGGCGCCCATGTTCTGCACGGTCTCGACCGTCTCGCGGTCGACGCCGTCGCGCACCTCCACGGCCTTCACGTCATCTACAAGCGACATTGTGTATTCCTTTTCAAAGTCATGTGCCACGCTCTTCACGCAGCCCGCGCCCGGAACCGGGCCTGATGTTCACACCAAATATCGGCAAAGCGCCGCACGTCCCCTTCGGCCGTCGTGGGGCCGAGCGAAATCCGGATCGCCGATGCCGCCGCCAGATCGTCAAAACCCATCGCCCTCAGAACCCGGCTGGCCCGGACCTTGCCCGACGAACAGGCCGATCCGGCCGAGACGGCAAAACCCGCCAGATCCATCTTCATCACCTGCGTCTCGCCCTTCCAGCCCGGCGTGACGAGGCAGGTGGTGTTGGGCAGACGCGGCCCGCCCGCCCCCGCGACCGCACTTTCGGGCGAGGCCGCCAGCAGACGCGCCTCCAACCCGTCGCGCAAGGCCCGCACCCCGTCCCAGACACCCGCCTCCAGATCCCTCTGCGCCGCCGTGATCGCGGCGCCAAAGCCCGCAATCGCCGCCACGTTCTCGGTCCCCGACCGCCGCCCCTTCTCCTGCCCGCCGCCGGGGCGCAGGGTCGGCATCTCGACGCCATCCCGCACGATCAGGGCGCCCACTCCCTTCGGCCCGCCCAGCTTGTGCGCCGAAAGAATGGCGAAATCCGCCCCCGACCAGCCAAAGGCAAAGGGTACCCGCCCCACCGCCTGCACCACGTCCAGAAAGACACCGCCACCGGCAGGCACCTCCGACAGAACGCCGGTCTCGCTGTTGGCCAGTCCCAGCGCCCTGATCCCGCCCGCGCCGCGCGCATGGGCAAGGACGCAATCATGCGCGACAGGCTCCACCTCCACATCGGCAAAGCCCGCCAGAACGCCCGCCGCCTCGGTCGCGCCCGAGGTGAAGATCACCTCCGCGGGACGACAACCGACCGCCGTCGCCACATCTTCCCGCGCCCGCTCCACCAGCATCTTCGCCGCCCGCCCCTCGGCATGAACCGAGGACGGGTTGCCCGCCACATCCAGCGCCGCAACCATCGCCGCCCGCGCCTCGGGCCTGAGCGGCGCCGTCGCGTTCCAGTCGAGATAGACCCGCCCGCTCACGACCGCCCCCCATTTTCTGTCCGCAAATATCCCCGCCGGAGGCACACGGAGCCGACCGCCCCCGGGCGGCGGCGACAGGAAAGGAATGGCGCGGCACGCGCCGCCTTCTGAAAAGCTCCGGTCATTCGTCCACCAGCAGGAAAAGCGCCGGCACCGCCGGGCAGGGCTTCAGCCCGTTGTGGATCACATCGGCCAAGGTCGTCTGATGCAGGAACACGTAGACATGCGCCGACAGGCCTTCCCACAACCGGTTGGTCAGGCTCTGCGCCCGGCTTCCGGAAACGCCGCCGGTCGCGCCGGCGCCGGTGTGCAGCGCGCTCACCGTCTCGTCGACCGCGCCCAGGACGTCACTCGCCCGGATCTCGGCCGGCGGCCTTGCCAGCTTGTAGCCGCCGCCGGGGCCCCGCGCCGATTCCACCAGCCCCGCGCGCCGCAGCTTGACGAACAGCTGTTCCAGATAAGGCAACGAGATGTCCTGGCGCCTGGAAATTTCCGCCAGCGAGGTGAGCATATCTGGCCCCGCCGTGGCCAGATCGGTCAGCGCCACCATCGCATAACGGCCTTTGGTCGACAGTTTCATGACGGCACGCGCCCCTTAAAGCATTGACGCCGGACAAGAGGCCGCTTAACTCCATCCCACCCGGTCAGCCGGACTGTATCCGGCACTTAGAACAATTCTAGGGAACTTGAGCAAAATCGTCAAGAATGCCCCGGCCTTTTTGATCCGCCTGAGCACCCGCCCGACAGAAAGACTGATGAGAGGCCATGCCTGAAGTCATTTTCCCCGGCCCCGACGGACGCCTCGAAGGCCGCTATCACCCGCAAAAAGCCCTCGACGCCCCGATCGCGATCGTTCTGCACCCCCATCCGCAGTTCGGCGGCACGATGAACAACCGTGTGGTGCATCGGCTGCATTATGCCTTCTATGAACTGGGCTTCACCGTCCTGCGTTTCAACTTCCGCGGCGTCGGCCGCAGCCAGGGCGAATATGACCAGGGGATCGGCGAACTTTCCGATGCCGCCTCGGCGCTCGACTATCTGCAGGCGATGAACCCCAACTCCAAACATTGCTGGGTCGCGGGCTTTTCCTTCGGGGCCTGGATCGGCATGCAGCTCTTGATGCGCCGCCCGGAAATCACCGGTTTCATCTCGGTCGCGCCGCCCGCCAACATGTATGACTTCTCCTTCCTCGCGCCCTGCCCCTCCTCGGGCCTGATCATCAACGGCTCGGCCGACCGCGTGGCCCCGCCGAAGGATACGGCCTCGCTGGTCGGCAAGCTCCGTGACCAGAAGGGCATCACCATCACCCATGAGAAGATCGAGGGGGCCGGCCATTTCTTCGAAGACGAGGAAGCCCATATGCTGCCGATGATCACCACCGTTCAGGACTATGTTCGCCGCCGTCTGGGCGAAGTGACGAGGTAAGCCATGGGCGTGGTCGAGGATCTGGGCGACGCGCTCGCGGTCGAGACACTCAAAGCCATGGACGAACTGAACAACGACCGCTTCTACAGCGAGGTGGCGCGCATCGTCGGCGCTTCGTCGCCCACGCTGCAGGAAGCTTTCCTGACGGCGGTTCGGATCCGTCTGGCGGCCGCACGCGGGCACAAGTTCCTGGAAGACACGCTCCGCGCCAAGCGCGAGGGCGGCAAGGCCCCCGAAGCACCGCGCGACACCTCCGCCCACTGACCGGCCCAACCGCGAGGATCAGATGACCGAAAGGCTCGACCGGCAGTTCGCCTTCCTGCTGGAGGCCGACCGGCTGAAGCAGGTTCTGCGCGCCACCACGTTGGCCGACGGGTCGCGGCGCGAAAATTCCGGCGAACACAGCTGGCACCTGACACTCTATGCGCTGGTGCTGGCCGATCACGCCGGGCCGGGCGTCGACCTCAACCGTGTCATCCGCATGCTGATCCTGCATGATCTGGTCGAGATCGACACGGGCGACGTGCCGATCCATTCCCAGAACGGCGAGGCGCACGGGTCCACCGCCGTGAGCGAGGCCGAAGCCCGCGCCGCCGACCGCATTTTCGGCCTTCTTCCCGCCGATGTCGGCCAGCCGCTCCGCGCGCTCTGGCAAGAGTTCGAGGCCGCCGAGACGCCCGATGCGGTGTTCGCCAAGTCTCTCGACCGGGTGCAGCCGCTCTTGCACAATATCGCCTCCGGCGGCGGTTCCTGGATCGACTACAATGTCACGTTCGACCAGTTGGAGGAGCGCGTCGGCCGCAAGGTCGCGCGTGGCGCGCCGAGGTTGTGGGGCCATGTAAGGGAAAAGGCGCGCCAGTTTTTTCCTGGATGTTGACCGCAGCCAGGGATTGAAGTTCATCTGCGGTCCTGAATATTTGGAGTTCTATTGCGAGGCTTTGTCCGTGCAGACCCTTTTCGTGCAAGTTGCAATCGTGTCATTCTTGGGCACGGGCGCACTCGCGCAGAACCTTTCGTGTTCAACCGATAGCATTGGCATCACACGTTGCAGTGACGGCAGCACCTACAGCACAGACTCAATCGGGATCACACGAGACACCGCGGAAATAGTTGGAGCACTGACTCGCTCGGCATAACTCGCGGTAGCGACGGCACAACTTGTAGCACCGACCCGATCGGTATCATGCGCTGCTACTAGCAGGCCAAAGCGCGTCTCGGTATACCTTTGCATACCATCTTTCCCCGCCGCCCGTTATCCGCTATGGACAGCCCGAACACGTCACGCGCCCGAGGGAGCCATCCATGAGCAAGATCAAAGTCGCCAATCCCGTCGTCGAACTTGACGGCGACGAGATGACCCGGATCATCTGGGACTTCATCAAGAAGAAACTGGTCCTGCCCTATCTCGATGTGGACCTGCACTACTACGACCTGGGCATCGAAAGCCGGGACGCGACCAACGACCAGATCACCATCGACGCAGCGCATGCCATCAAGAAACACGGCGTGGGCGTGAAATGCGCCACGATCACCCCCGACGAGGCCCGGGTCGAGGAGTTCAACCTCAAGGAAATGTGGAAGTCGCCGAACGGCACCATCCGCAACATCCTCGGCGGCGTCGTGTTCCGCGAGCCGATTATCTGCAAAAACGTGCCCCGTCTCGTCCCCGGCTGGACCAAGCCGATCATCATCGGCCGCCATGCCTTCGGCGACCAGTACCGCGCCACCGACTTCATGTTTCCGGGCAAGGGCACGCTCACCATCAAGTTCGTGGGCGAGGACGGCCAGGTCATCGAAAAGGAAGTCTTCAA
>CAZRKU010000088.1:0-13355 GCA_964600685.1 uncultured Frigidibacter sp.
GAGACCAAGGTGCTGGCCGACGACTGGACGGCGGTGACGCGCGACAAGTCGCTGTCGGCGCAGTTCGAACATTCGGTGGGCGTCACGGCCAACGGCTGCGAACTGTTCACCCTGTCACCCGGCGGCAAGTTTCACCCGACCTGGTGATGTCGGCGCCTGCGGCGCCGATCCGCCGGGGGTTCCACCCCCGCACCCCCGGGATATTTGGAGACAGAAAATGATCAGGCGGGATTGCGCAGGATGGTGATGACCGTCTCGCCGTATTTGCGCTGATCGAGCCGGTCAAGGCCGTCGGGCACGGCGGGAGGGGTATTTTCTTCCCAGAGGATGAGCGCGCCAGGGGCGAGCCAGCCGCCCGCCCGACAGGAGGCAAGCGCGCGGTCGCCGAGACCCTTGCCGTAGGGCGGATCGAGGAAGACCAGGTCAAAGGCCGGGCCGCGGTTCGGCCCCAGGCTGGTGGCGTCGCGGCGCCAGACGTCGGTGGTGCCGGCAGCCTGCATGAGGTCGATATTGCGCCTGAGCAGCCCGCGGGCGGTCGCGCCATCGTCCACGAAGGTCACGCGCGCCGCGCCGCGCGACAGCGCCTCAAGCCCGAGCGCGCCGGTGCCCGCGAAAAGATCGAGAATCCGCGCGCCCTGCACCGGATTGCCGTAGGGGCCGTTGAGGAGAAGGTTGAAGATCGCCTCGCGCACCCGGTCCGACGTCGGGCGCAGATGCGCCGCCGGATCGCCCGCGCCCACATCGGCGAGCCTCAGGCCGCGTCTGGCGCCGCCGACGATCCTCACGCCTTCAGCAGCGCCTTGAGGTCGGTCGCCGGATCGGTGATCACGGCGGGGGCGGGGGATTTGCCGCCTTCGATCAGGCGCTTGCCGATCATGTAGGCGCGGCTGTCGTTCATCGCGTCCACCGCCAGAAGCCGGTCGCCCCGATAATACCAGTAGGACACCGCCCCCGCGTCGCCCGCGCGGGTGACAATCCGGTCATAGCCGCTGTTGAGGCCCGCGATCTGGAGTTTGGTGTCATACTGATCCGACCAGAACCAGGGCTTCGCCTCATAGGCCTTGCCGGCGCCCAGCAGGTTTTCGGCCACGCATTCGGCCTGGTCGATGGCATTGCCCACGCTTTCCAGACGCAGGCGGCCATCCTGGTGCGGGAAGGAGGCGCAGTCGCCCGCCGCCCAGATGGCGGGATCGGAGGTGCGGCCCTGATCATCCGTGCGGATGCCGTTTTCGACGGCAAGACCCGCCGCCTCCGCCAGTTCGGTGTTGGGCTGGATGCCGATGCCGACGATCACGACGTCTGCCGCCAGTTCGCGCCCATCGGCAAGCCGCGCGCCGCTGACGGCGGGGCCGCCCAGCAGCCGGTCAAGCCCGGCGCCTTCAAGGACCGTCACCCCGTGATCACCATGCAGCTTGCGGAAATAGGCGCTGGTTTCCGGCGCGGCGACCCGTTGCAGGATGCGCGGCGCGGCTTCGATCACCGTCACGTTGAGGCCGAGCTTGGATGCCACCGCGGCCGCCTCCAGCCCGATGTAACCGCCGCCGACGATGAGCGCCTGCGCGCCCGCGCGCATGAGCGGCGCCATCCGGTCGATATCGGCCAGGGTGCGGACGGTGAAGACATTTTCCAGATCGCCGCCCGCCGCTGCCGGGAGGACGCGCGGCCGCGCGCCGGTGGTGAGCGCAAGCTGGCCGTAGGCGAGCGGCTGGCCGTCGACGGTCAGGGTCTTGGCCTGCGGGTCGATGGCCGTGACCCGCGCATCAAGGCGCAGGTCGACATCGTGATCAGCCCAGAAGGAGGGCGCACGCAGGTAAAGCCGCTCCAGCTCCATCTCGCCCAGCAGATAGGCCTTGGAAAGCGGGGGCCGCTGATAGGGCGGGACGGGCTCCTCGCCGATCATCGTCAGCGCGCCCTGATAACCAAGGGCGCGGAGTTTCGCCGCAAGCGCCGCACCCGCCTGCCCCGCACCGACGATGACAATCCCTGACATTCGCTGAATCCCCTCTGGCCCCCTGCGGCACGGACCCTATATCGTCAGGGCAGGAAAACACAACGCGAGAGGAGAAGGTCATGGCACTTTCAGTGGGCGGGCGCATGCCCGAGGCCAGTCTGGTGACGATGGGCGCGACCGGGCCGGAGACGGTGCGGCTCGGCGCGCGGCTGAAGGGGCGCAAGGTCGTCGTCTTCGCCCTGCCCGGCGCCTTCACCGGGCCCTGTTCGACCGCGCATGTCCCGAGCTTCATCCGCACGGCCGAGCAGTTCCGTGCCAAGGGCGTGGAAGAAATCATCTGCATTTCCGTCAACGACCCTTTCACCCTGAAAGCCTGGGGGGAGGCCACGGGCGCCACCAAGGCCGGCATCACCCATCTGGGCGACGCGGACGGGTCGATGACCAGGGGGCTCGGGCTCGATTTCAGCGCGCCGCATCTGGGGCTGATCGGCCGGTCGAACCGCTATGCGGCGCTGGTGGAGGATGGGGTGATCACGCATCTGAGCCTCGACAAGCCCGGCGAATGCAACATCTCGCAGGGCGAGGCGTTTCTTGCCACGCTTTGAAGCGGGTCAGGGGGCCTTCGCGCCCCCCCTCGCCCGCGCCTTCTCCTCGCAGAGGCAGGCGATGGGTTCGGAATGATCGCTCACCACCTCGACCGGACCGGCGAGCCGGTCGAGCCTTTGGGCCAGCGTGATGTCGAGCGCCGAGAGGCCGGGCGCGTCATGGGTGGTCAGCGTCACGTCGACGATATTGTAGACGTTCGACCATTCGGGATGATGGTTCAGCTTTTCCGCCGCCAGCGCGGCACGGGCCATGAAGCCCCAGGCTTCCGAAAAACTCTTGAACTTCCAGATCTTGCGGATCGCGTCGCGCCCGGTCACGGCGCGCCAGCCGTTGTCGCCCAGCGCGGGCAGATCACGGGTGCGTTCCTGGTCTGTCAGCGGGGCGGACATGGCGACACTCCTGGGCTTGGGGGATTCTTCCTTGTCCGAATACTCCCGCCGGAGGCGGAAAGTTTCAATCCCTCTGTCCGCCTTCCGGAGCCTTGCGGAAGGGGCCATGGTCGGTCAGCACTTCGATCTCCTCGCCCACGGCGGCACGTTCGGCGTCAAGATATCGGGCGACCGCCTTGCGCAAGCCCGGATCGGCGATCCAGTGCAGCGAATGGGTCGGCGCGGGCAGATAGCCGCGCGCGCGTTTGTGTTCGCCCTGCGCCCCGGCCTCGACCCGCGCCAGGCCCTGTTCGATCGCATGGTCGATCGCCTGATGATAGCAGCATTCGAAATGCAGGCTCGGGTGATCCTCGATCGCGCCCCAGTAACGGCCATAAAGACTGTCGCGCCCGATGAAATTGAGCGCGCCGGCCACCGGGCGACCTGCCCTTTCGGCCAGAACCAGCATGATGTCCTGGCGCATCGTTGCCTGAAGTTCGTCGAAGAAGCCGCGCGTCAGGTAGGGATGGCCCCATTTGCGGGCACCCGTGTCCTGATAGAAGTCCCAGAAGGCATCCCAATGGTCGGGCCGGATCTGATCGCCGGTCAGGCGGCGGATGGTGCCGCCGAAACTTTGGGCGATCTGGCGTTCCTTGCGGATGGCCTTGCGTTTGCGCGAGGACAGGTCGGCAAGGAATTGCCCGAAGCTGGTGTAACCGCGGTTCTGCCAGTGGAACTGCTGGGTCAGACGGGGCAGCAGGCCCGACGCCACGCCAACCGCCGCCTCCTCGGCGGTGCAGAAGGTGACATGCAGCGACGACAGGCCCGCGCGTTCGGCAAGGGTGACCGCGGCGGCGAGAAGGGCGGCGCGAAGACCGGATGGTGCGTCTGGCCGCGCCAGCAGGCGGCGGCCGGTGACCGGGGTGAAGGGCACCGCGCCCTGCAGCTTGGGATAATAGCGGCCCCCCGCCCGCTCATAGGCCTCGGCCCAGTTGTGGTCGAAGATATATTCGCCCTGGCTGTGCGATTTCAGGTAAAGCGGCATCACCGCCATCACCCTGCCGCCCTCCCGCGCGACCAGATGGCACGGCGTCCAGCCCGTGCCCCTGCCGACCGAGCCGGACCGTTCGAGCGCGGAGAGGAAGCGGTGGGTGGTGAACGGGTCCGGCGGGCGGGCGCCGCCATCGGGGTTGGCGCAGGCATCCCACTCGGCGGCGGGAATCTCCGAAAGCGCCGCCAGGCGTTCGACCGACAGATCGCTCATGCGGCAAAGGGGGCGGCGTAACCTTCGAACGTCACATTCTGCGCCACGCGCCGGGCCGCAGCCTCGGCGGCGGGCGAGCGGACCGTCCAGCACAGGACCGCAATCCCATCCCGCTTCAGCGTCGAAATCAGCGGCCGGTCAAGATCGGCGGCCTCGTGCGAGATGAAGCTCGATCCGGTGCGCGTCAGATCGGGGATGTCGCGCAGATGGTCGCGCATGGCGGCGGGCAGGAGCGGCCAGTCCTCGGCCCGATAGCCGCTCGTGGTCAGGCCGCGCGCCAAACGGGGCGCAGCCCTGGCCAGCGCGGCCACCGAATGGGGGTTGAAGGACATGAGCGCGACCGGACCCGCATAACCGGCAAGGTCACGCGCGACGGCCTCCTCCAACGCGCCCACCGCCGGACCCATCGCCCCGTCCTGATCCTTGATCTCGATCAGCAGGGGTGCCCGGCCCGCGACGATTTCCAGCACCTCGGCCAAGGTCGGAATGCCCTCGTCGGCATCGAGAAGCGGCAGCGCGCCGAGTTCGGTTGCCGCCAGGCCGCGGATGCGGCCCGAAACGCCGGTCAGGCGGCGCAGGTCATAGTCGTGAAACACCATGGGCACGCCATCGGCCGAAGGCTGGATGTCGATCTCGATCGCATAGCCCGCCGCGATTGCCGCCCGGATCGCCGCGCGTGAATTTTCCGGCCGCCGCGCCGCCCGGTCGTGCAGCGCGCGATGGGCGATGGGCCGGGTCAGGAAAACTTCGGGCAGGGCGATGCGGTCGGTCATCCCTTCACCTGAAAGATCGCGTCGATCTCGACCGCGACGCCAAGCGGCAGCGCCGGGGCCGAGACGGCGGCGCGGGCATGGCGCCCCGCCTCGCCCAGAACCTCGACCATCAGGTCGGAGCAGCCGTTGATCACCTTCGGCTGGTCGGTGAAATCAGCGGTTGAATTGACGAAGCCGGTCAGCTTGACGACCCGCGCGATCCGGTCGAGATCACCGCCACAGGCGACGCGGGCCTGCGCCAGCAGGCTGAGGGCACAACGGCGGGCGGCCTCGATGCCCGCGGCCACGTCCATGGTATCGCCCAGCCGGCCCTTGATCAGCCCCTCCGGACCCTGGCTGACCTGGCCGGCGACGAAGACCAGATCGCCGACCTGAACAAAGGGCACGTAGTTGGCGGCGGGGGCGGGCGCGTCGGGCAGGGTCAGGCCAAGCTCCCTGAGGCGCGTTTCGATCTTTCCGCTCATGTTTTTCTCCTCGCATCGGTTGGCGGGCAACCTAGCGGGGGCGTCGCGCCGGGGGAAGGGGGCAGCGCCTCAGCCCTCGCGGAAAGCCCGGCGGAAATAGCCGATCAGCGGTTCGGTCAGGTAGGAAAGCGCGGTGCGCGTCCGTGTCGTGACCATCACCTCGACCGGCATGCCCGTCACCAGCCGGTCCGCGGTCAGGGCATCGATATCGCCGGGCGCGACTTCGATGCGCGCGGTGTAGTGGGCGCCCTGCCCCTCCGCGCCGGGCAGCGGTGCCGCCGAGATCATGGTAAGCCGCGCCGGAACCTCCGGCTGCCTGCGCAGATCGAAAGCGGCAAGACGCAGGCGGACGGACTGGCCGACCTCCACATCGTCGCGGTCGGTCAGGGCGATCCGCGCCTCCACAATCAGCGGCCCGGCCTTGGGGACGAGGAACAGTGCCGGCTCGCCGGGGCGGAGCACGCTGGCCGCCGACCTGAGCCCGAGCACCGTTCCGGCCACCGGCGCGCGCAGCTCAAGCGCGCGCAGCCGCGCCCGGAGCCCGTCCAGCCGCGCACGCAGGTCGGCTTCTTCGGCAAGGGTCTCCCGCAGATCGGCCGCGGCACTTTCGCGCCGCGCCGCCTGCAGCCGCAATGTTTCGAGTTCGGCTTCGGCGATGCGGCTTTCCGCCTCGGCCCGGGCGGCGATCTGGCTGCCAAGCTGCCCTTCAAGGCGCGCCAGCTCGCGTTCCGTCTCCTCAAACCGGGCAAGGGGCAGCAGGCCGCGCGCCACGAGGTCGGCCTCGCGGTCGCGCGCCGCCTCGAGCAGGGTGATCTGGCGGCGGCTGGAGGCGAGACCTGCGGCAAGTCCCGCAATCTGATCCTCGATCTGATCGGTCCGCCGCGCGATCTGCTCCAGCTCGGCGCGATGTGTTGCCCGCCGTTCATCGAAGAGCCGGACCTGGGCATCCCGCCGAAGCTGCGCCGCCGGGTCGCCGATATCCGGGGCAAAGGTGATGCGGTCGGCTCCGTCACGTTCGGCCAAGAGCCGTGCGGCTTCGATAGACACCTGAACCAGCCGCCCTTCAAGGCGGGCAAGTTCGGACCCGGTTTCGCCGCTGTCGAGCCGGACCAGCAACGCGCCCTCGGCGACCACGGCCCCTTCCGCCACCCGAACCTCGGCGATCCGGCCGCCTTCGGGATGCTGGATCGCCCGCTGGCCGCTCTCAGGGGCAAGCGCCCCGGGGGCGATGACCGCACCGGCGATGGGGGTCAGCGCCGCCCAGCCGCCAACGCCGGCAACGAAGATCAGGATCAGAAGATAACCCGCAACAACGGGTCGGACGGCCCCGGCCATCATGCGACCCCCCGCTGCCAGACCGAGGGCCGGCCCGTGCCCGACAGGGCGGGCAGCACCACCTCCCGCGCGCCCGCCCGGATGATGCGCCCATGTTCGAGCACGAGAATCTCGTCGCAAAGCCCCAGCATCCGCACCCGGTGCGAGGCCAGAACCACGGCACCGCCTGTGGCCCGATGGCCGGTGATCGCCCGCGTGATCGCTTCAATCGCCTCACCATCCTGCCCGCCGTCCGGTTCATCGAGCACCAGGATTGCCGGCCCGCCGAACAGGGCGCGGGCGAAAGCGATGCGGCGGGCCTGCCCGCCCGACAGGCTGCGCCCGCCGGGACCGATGCGCGTATCGTAGCCCTGCGGCAGGGCGAGGATCATGTCATGTGCGCCCGCCTTCCGCGCCGCCTCGAACACCGCCGCCGGATCGGGCGTCAGGGCAAGGCGCGCGATGTTTTCGGCGACCGTCGCCGCAAACAGCAGGGGTTCCTGCGGCAAATACCCGAGAGCCGCCCCCAACCCATCGGACGCATACTGGCCAGGCGTCGCCCCATCCAGCCGCACCTCCCCCTCCTGTGGCGTCAAGACCCCGGACAGGACATCGAGCAGCGTCGATTTTCCCGACCCGGATGGCCCGGCAAGGCCGACGATCCGCCCCGCAGCGACCGACAGCGTTATCTGGTGCAGGACCGGTTCCTCTTCCCCTTCGCGGCGCAGGCTGACATTGCGCAGGGTCAGCGTCCCGGTCGGCGCCGGAAGCGCCAGCCGGACGGGCAGGCCGGGGTTGCGTGCGAAAAATCCTTCCAGCCAGCGGCGGGCCTGAAGGCCGCGCACTGCCGTGGCCCATCCGGCAATCAGCCCTTCGACCGGGGCGAGAAGCCGCCCGAACAGGACCGAAGCCGCCACCATCCCGCCGCCCGTCAGCTCTCCCTTGATGCAGAGCCAGGCCCCGGCCGCCAGCAGGGCCGACTGCAACCAAAGCCGTGCCGCCCGCCCGGCCGCCGCGAAACCGGCGGTGTCGGCGGCCAGCCGTCCGGCGGCACCCCGCGCGGCCGACTGCGCGACGGACCAGCGCGCCAGCGCCGCGCCGCGCATGCCAAGCGGCGTGATCACGGCATGGCCACCGACAAGCTCCCGCGCCGTCCTCTCGGCCAGAACCGAGGCCGCGGCCGCGGCCTGGGCCGCCACCGCCGTCCGGTGCCCCTGGGCGGCGGAAAGGGCGACCAGCGCCGCCGCCCCCGCCAGCGCGAACCCGCCCAGCACGGGATGCAGCGCGAAGATCGCCAGCAGGAACAGCGGAACCCACGGCAGATCCATCACCGCGATGGCCACCGGCGCGGACAGGGCACGTTCGACCGCGTCAAGCTCGCGCAGCGCCTGTCCCGTCCCTGCCGCAGCGGCAGGACCGGCAAATCCCGCGCCGAAGGCCTGCTGGTCCAGCCGGTCGCGCAACTGGCGCGCCGCGCCCAGCAGAACCCGCCCCCGCACCATGTCAAGGCCCATGAGCAGCGCAAAAAGGAAGGTCACGAGCAGAAAGAGCGCGAGCAGCGTCGGCATCGAACGGCTGGTCAGAACCCGGTCATAGACCTGCAGCATGAAAAGCGGCCCGGTCAGCATCAGAAGATTGATCACCGCCGAAAACAAAGCCGCATGAAGAAGAAGCGGCCGACAGGACCGCCAGGCCGACCCAAGCGCGCACTGTTGCCCTTTTGCTTCTTCCGCCATCCCAATCTCGTCCTTCAGCAGCAGAATTCCCCCGGCCGGCCCCGCTTTCGCCGTCGCCGTCTTGCAACCGCGCGCCCCGCCTTCTAAGGCTGGGCAAACTCCTTGAGCCCCTGTGACCAGGGATATGGCCGATATGCTTAATTTTTCGTTGGTGCGATCTGACAGGCGGGCGGCGCGGGCCGCGGTGCTGGTCATGGCCGCCGTCCTCGCCAGCGGATGCAGCCGTCCGACACCGGGGGCCGAGATCAATGATCCCTATGAAAACGGCAACCGCGTGGTGCACCGTTTCAACGTGGCGGTGGACCGCACGTTTTTCGGGGATGGCACCAGCAAGGGTATCCTTCCGCCGATCCCCCGTCCGGTCACGGTCGGCTTCAGCAACTTCGCCTCGAACCTCGGGATGCCGAGTGCGGTCCTGAACAGCATCCTCCAGGCCAGGCCCGGCCCTGCGCTGCAAAATACCCTGCGCTTCGCCGTGAATTCCACGGTCGGCATCGGCGGGCTTTTCGACCCCGCGACCGCCATCGGCATCCCGGCCGATCCGGCTGACTTCGGCGAAACCCTGCATGTCTGGGGCGTGGGCGAAGGTGCCTACCTGGAGGTGCCGTTCCTCGGCCCTTCGACCGGGCGGGATCTTGCCGGAACCCTCATCGACATGGCGATCGACCCGGTCAACACGGTGGTAAACACCCGCGAGGCCGCCTATATCACCGTCGGGCGCCTGACCGCGAAGGTCGGCAACCGGCAACGGTTCGCCGATACCTACGAGTCGATCCTTTATGAAAGTGCCGACAGCTATGCCCAGGCGCGGCTGTTCTATCTTCAGAACCGGCGCTACGAGCTGGGGATCGAAGAGGAAACGTTCGACCCCTACGAGGATCCCTATGCAGAGTAACCTCACCCGTCGCAGCTTCACCCTTCTCGGCACCGCCGGTGCCGCCCTGGCACTGCTGCCCAAGGGCGCGCTGGCCCTGAACGTCGACGAAGCCCGCGCGCTGATCGACAAGCTGATCGGTGAGATCAACAGCGTGATCAATTCCGGCACGTCCGAAAGTGCGATGTTCAAGAGTTTCGAGACGATCTTCGCGCGCTACGCGGACGAGAACTACATCGCCCTCTCGGCGCTCGGACCGGCAGGGCGCAAGGCCAGCGCCGGACAGAAGCAAGCCTTCGTCGCGGCCTTCAAGCGCTATCTCGCGGTGAAATACGGCAAGCGCTTCCGCGAAATCATCGGTGGCGCGATCGAGGTGACGGACGCCAGGCCTCTGAAGAACTTCTTCGAAGTGAAGTCCGTGGCCAAGCTTCAGGGACAAAGCCCGTTCGAGGTGCGCTGGCAGGTGTTCGACAAGTCCGGCAAGACCCGCTTCTTCAACATCATCATCGAAGGCGTGAACATGCTGGCCTCCGAGCGGACGGAGATCGGCGCGATGCTCGACAAGCAGGGCGGCGACATCGACAAGCTGATCGCGGCCCTGAAAGCCACCGGCTGATCGGCATTTCGGTTGACGATGCGACGAAAGGCGGGCCTTGGCCCGCCTTTCAGTTTCCGCCGAGAATGCCGCGCAGGATGTCCCCGATGGTCTGCGACTCCCGCCGGGGCGGCTCTGCCGCTGCGCCGCCGGTCGCATCGAAGATCTGGCCGGGATAGCTGGGCGCGGTCGGGGCCGGTTCGCCCGCCTGGCCCGCCACCATCTGCTGCGCCGCGGGAAGATCCTCGGGGCGGATGACGGACAAGGGGCGCGGTTCCATCCCGTCGGTCACGCGCACCATGACCTCGTGCCAGATCTCTGCCGGAAGTCCGCCGCCGGTCACGCCGGCCAGTGGCTCGTTATTGTCGTTGCCCATCCAGACGCCCACGACATAATCCGCGGTGAAGCCGATGAACCAGGCGTCGCGCGCGGCCTGGGTCGTGCCGGTCTTGCCCGCCACCTGCCAGCCGTCAAGGCGCGCCCGACGGCCGGTGCCCTGTTCGACCACCTGGGTCATCATGTAGGTCAACTGCCGGGCCGCCTCCTCCGAGATCACCCGCTCGCCGATGCCGCCTTCCTGATCGAGGAAGGGCTCGCTCTCGCCCTGAAAACGCAGCTCGATCAGCCCGTAGGGCTTGACCGCCGAGCCGCCGTTCAGAATGCCCGCATAGGCTCCGGTCATCTCCACCAGAGTGGATTCCGACACGCCCAGCGCCATTGCCGGCCCTTCGGCGAGCTTGGAGGCGAAGCCGAACTGGCTTGCGACCTGCCGGACGGCATCCAGACCCACCATCTGCGACACGCGCACGGTGGCGGTGTTGATGGAATTGGTCAGCGCCACATACATCGGCATGGGGCCCCGAAAATCCGGGTCGTAATTCTTCGGGCACCAGTTCCCCGACCCTGCGACATAGATGCAGACCGGCGCATCATCGACGACCGTGTTCATGTTGTAACCAAGGTCGAGCGCCGCCGCATAGACGAAGGGCTTGAAGGTCGATCCGGTCTGGCGCAGCGCCTGCGTCGCGCGGTTGAAGGAGCCCGGCCCCTGGATGTCGCGCCCGCCGACCATGGCACGCACCGCGCCATCGGCCGACATCACGACAATCGCCGCCTGCGTCTTCGCTCCGGGCTTGAGCTTGGTCGAAAAGATCGTGTTCAAGGCCTCTTCCGCGTCCTTCTGGATCGCCTGATCCAGCGTCGTTTCGATGATCACATCCTCGGTCGTGTCCTTGGTCAGGAAGGCCGGGCCGGTCTCCATCACCCAGTCGGCGAAATATCCCCCCGCCTTCTGCCCCGCCGCCTTGGACAGTTGCGCGGGATTGTCCTGCGCGTCCCGATATTCCGCGTCGGTCAGAAAACCCTGCTCGTACATCAGGCTCAGGATCACCGCCGCCCGGTCGCGCGAGCGGTCCAGATCGCTGGTCGGCGCGTAATAGGACGGCGCCTTCAGCAGCCCCGCCAGCATCGCCGCCTCGGCCGGGCTGACATTGGCGGCCGATTTGCCGAAATACCGCTGCGCGGCGGCCTCGAACCCGCGCGCGCCCGCCCCCAGATAGGCGCGGTTGAAGTACAGCGACAGGACGCCCGCCTTGCCGTATTTGGCCTCAAGCGCCATGGAGAAGGGGATTTCCTTCAGCTTGCGCCTGATGCCGCCGCCACGGCAATCTTCCTCGTAATCCGCTTCGGACTTCCATTGCTTGGGGTCATAGGCCACACCAAGACACAGAAGTTTTGCAAGCTGCTGGGTAATGGTCGACCCGCCGTTCCCTTCGAACGGGCCGCGGCCTTCGGCCATGTTGATGCGGATCGCGCTGGCGATGCCGCGCGGGCTGATGCCGAAATGCCCATAGAACCGCTTGTCCTCGGTCGCGATCACCGCATCACGCAGATAGGGCGACACGGTATCGACGTCGATCTTCCCGCCGAAGGTCTCGCCGCGCCAGGCAAAGACCTTGCCTTCGCGGTCCAGAAGCGTGACCGAGCCGCGCGCCCGCACGTCGATCAGCGCCGCATAGTCGGGAAGCTGGGCATAATAATAATAGGTGATGCCGAAAAGGCCGAGCGCGGCGAAAAACCCGACCCGCCAGCCGATTCCCCAGACCAACCGCCAGACCAGCCGCACGATCCCCGCGATCAGGCGAAAGAAAATGTTCCCGCCGCTCCCCGACCCGCCGCTCCCCGACCCGCCGCGCGCCGGCCGACGCGCGCGGGCAGGTTTTGCCTTGGGTTTGGGCGCGGGTTTCGGTTCGGGCTTCCTTGCCCGTTCCGGCGCATAACGCCTGTCCGCGACCAGCGGCCTGTTCCTGTCGCCCGAGCCTGCCATGTGCCTCTTGTTCCGGTGTCGTTCTTCTTGCTTTGCGGCAACCTTAGCCGGTTCGGCGGGGAATGTGGAGGGCATGACGCCACTCTGATCGTCCCCCGAAGGATGAAAGATCAGGCAGTCAGCCCCCCATCTGCCTAAAAAACAGGATTCTGCCGCCCTGGATGCGCGCATCGCCGCCGATTCCTTGCCTTGCCGCACCGCAGCATCGCCAATCCCTACCGTAGTCCGGGCGAACCGGAGCAAGCGGACAAAGGAGAGCGGCGTGAAACTGATCATTGCGGCGATCAAGCCCTACAAGCTGGACGAGGTGCGCGAAGCGCTGGTGGCCATCGGCGTCAGGGGCATGATGGTATCGGAAATCAAGGGCTTCGGCGCCCAGTCCGGCCATACCGAGATCTACCGGGGCGCGGAATATACCGTGAGCTTCGTCCCGAAGATGAAGCTGGAAATCGCGGTCGCCGACAGCCTCGCCGAAGAGGTGGTCGACACGATCGCGCGCACCGCGCGCACCGACAAGATCGGTGACGGCAAGATTTTCGTGCTGGACCTCGAACAGGCGTTGCGTGTGCGCACCGGGGAAACCGGCGACGACGCGCTCTGAGCACGGGACAAGGGGAAGATGAACATGGAACACGGAAACAGACTCTTCGGCGGTGCGCTCGGGGCGGCAGCGATGCTGGCAACCCTGCCCGCTTGGGCGCAGGAGGCCGCGGGGCCGATCAAGGCACCCGACGCCGCCGCGATGGCGGGCATGGTCGACAAGGGCGACACGACCTGGCTTCTGGTCAGTTCGGCCCTCGTTCTCCTGATGTCGATCCCGGCGCTCGCGCTGTTCTACGGCGGCCTCGTGCGCACCAAGAACATGCTCAGCATGCTGATGCAGGTCTTCATGATCGTGTCGATGGTGGCGGTGATCTGGGTCGTCTACGGCTACAGCCTCGCCTTCACCGGGGGCAACGCCTATTTCGGCGGGCTGAGCAAGATCTTCCTGCAAGGCGTCAACACCGGCACCTATGCCGCGACCTTCTCGAACAACGTCTATATCCCGGAATATGCCTTCGTGATCTTCCAGATGACCTTCGCC
>CAZRKU010000089.1:0-13301 GCA_964600685.1 uncultured Frigidibacter sp.
GGCGGGCAGGATCGACAGGGCCTGATCCATGAAGACGCCGCGACCCTGCGAGGTCGAGAACTGGCCGCCGTCATAGTTGAGGTAGTTGAAGGACTTGAGGTAGTCGACCATCTTCCACGGCTCGCCCGAACCGAGGATCGTGGCGGGGAAGGAGAGCGTGTGGAAGGGCACGTTGTCCTTGCCCATGAACTGATAATAGGTCACGTCCGCCGCGCCCTTGTCGGTGCGCCACCAGCGTTCCCAGTCCGCGTCCGGCCGACCGTTCGCATCCGCCCATTCGGCGGTGCCGGCGATATATTCGATCGGTGCATCGAACCAGACATAGAAGACCTTGCCCTCCATCCCCGGCCAGGGCTGATCGCCCTTCTTCACCGGAATGCCCCAGTAAAGATCGCGGGTGATGCCCCGGTCCTGCAACCCGTCGCCGTCATTGAGCCATTTCCGGGCGATGGAGGTGGTCAGGATCGGCCAGTCCTTCTTGCCGTCGATCCAGGCCGCGATCCTGTCCTTCAGCGACCGCTGCATCAGGTAAAGGTGTTTGGTTTCCCGCACTTCCAGATTGGTCGAACCCGAAATGGTCGAATGCGGGTTGATCAGGTCGGTCGGGTCGAGCTGCTTGGTGCAATTGTCGCACTGGTCGCCCCGCGCGCTGTCGTAGCCGCAGTTCGGGCAGGTGCCTTCGATATAGCGGTCGGGCAGGAAGCGGCCATCGTCAAGGGAATAGACCTGCTTTTCGGTCACTTCGCGGATCAGGCCGTTCTCGGCCAGCTTGCCCGCGAAATGCTGGGTCAACTTGTGGTTCCGCTGGCTGGACGACCGGCCGAAATGGTCGAAGGACAGGCGGAAGCCCTTGGCCAGTTCGGCCTGCACCTTGTGCATTTCGGTGCAGTATTCCTCGACCGGCTGACCGGCCTTGGCGGCGGCCAGTTCGGCGGGCGTTCCATGTTCGTCGGTGGCGCAGATGAACATGACCTCGTGCCCGCGGGCGCGCATGTAGCGGGCGAAAAGATCGGCCGGCAATTGCGAGCCGACCAGATTGCCCAGATGCTTGATCCCGTTGATGTAGGGAATAGCCGAGGTGATGAGAATCCGCGCCATATGATCCATCCGTTCCGTTCGGCGTTTCCTTAGCGCCAAGCGGCCCGAAGGGCCAGAGGGCCGGGGCCGCAGTGGATCAGTTGGATAGGGGCCTTGATGTCAAGCGTCACACGGCGCCCACCATGTCGGCGAAACCCGTCGCGCCGAAGCCCTTGCGGCTGATCGCGCCGGTCAGGCGGATGGTCAGCGCCTCGCGGCTGCCTGCGGCGCAGCCCTTGGGGCGGAAAATCCGGGGATGGAGGTGATCGGACGGGTCGCACCCCGGATCGTGATGCGCCTGTCGATCCTCGCCCCGTCACTCGCCGCCCATAGCCTTGTGATCGGCGCGGGCGACGGGGCTTGCGGTTCCGTCGTCGGGCGAGGCAAGGTTGCGCCGGGCGAACGGAGGCGGGCACATGCGCAGGGTCAGGCTGGGGCGGAGCGATCTGGAGGTGTCGGTGATCTGCCTGGGCACGATGACCTGGGGCACCCAGAACACCGAGGCCGACGGTCATGCCCAGATGGATCAGGCGCTGGCTGCGGGTGTGAATTTTCTCGACACTGCCGAGATGTATCCGGTCAATCCGGTGCGCGCCGAAAGCGTGGGCCGGACAGAGGAGATCATCGGCAACTGGATCCGGCGCACCGGGCGGCGCGGCGACTGGATCATCGCGACCAAGATCACCGGCGAAGGCGGGCAGGCGCGCGGGAACGAGCCGATCACCGGCGACGCGGCGGGCCGGGCGCTCGAAGGGTCACTAAGGCGCCTCGGCACCGATTACGTCGACCTCTATCAGCTTCACTGGCCGAACCGTGATGTCTATCATTTTCGCCAGGGTTGGCGCTTCGACCCCAGAAGCCATGACCGGACGGCGATCCTCGCCAATATGGCAGACACGCTGGCGGCGCTGGCGCGCGCGATGGCGGCGGGCAAGGTCCGCCACTGGGGCCTGTCGAACGAAACGACCTGGGGCGCGGCGCAATGGCTCAGGCTGGCGGACCAGATGGGCCTGCCGCGCCCGGTGTCGCATCAGAACGAATATTCGCTGCTCTGTCGGGTGTGGGATCTCGATCTGGCAGAACTGGCCCACAATGAAGGGATGGCGTTGCTGGCATTCTCTCCGCTCGCGACCGGGCTTTTGAGCGGCAAGTATCAGGGAGACGTGATCCCGCCCGGATCGCGGCGCAGCCTGAATCCAACGCTTTCGGGGCGGATCACCCCGCGTGTCTGGGGTGCGGTCGCGGCCTATTTGAAGATCGCGGGTGAGGCGGGGCTTGATCCGGCGCAGATGGCCAATGCCTGGGTGCTGACCCGTCCGGTGCAAAGCCTGCCGATCATCGGCGCGACGACGGCCGCGCAACTGGACCTGGCGCTGGGGGCGGCCGATCTGCGTTTGCCGCCCGATGTGCTGGCCGCGATCGAGGCCGCGCACAAGGCCCACCCCCTGCCTTACTGAAGCTGCACCGCCCTGAGCGCGCTGGCCGTGCCGCCGAAGCGGGCGCGGAAAGCCCGCGAAAAGGCCATCTGGCTTGCAAACCCGCAACGCAGCGCGATTTCCTGCAAGGGCAGGCGCGTATCGGTGACCATCCGGCGGGCTTCGTCCAGCCGCAGGTCCAGAAAGAACCGGCCGGGGCTGGTGCCCAGACGTTCGGCGAACAGCATCTCCAGCCGCCGCTGCGACAGGGCGAGGCGTTCGGCGATGTCGGAAATGCTCGGGGGATGCTCGATCCCGTCCTCCATCAGCGCGATGGCCCGGGCGAGTGCGGGATCGCCGCGGGCGAGGCGGGCTGCGGGCAGGGCTTGCTGCGGCGCGGTCGGCGCATGAAGCGGCTCATAGAGAAATGCGCCGGCGACCCGCAGTGCCAGTTCCTTGCCCCAGCGCACGCCGATCAGGTGCAGCATCATGTCAAGGCAGGGTGCCGCGCCGCCTGTCGTGACCATGTTGCCCGAGATGACATAGCGGTCGCGGCGCACCTCGATCGCGGGGAAGCGGCTGGCGAAAGCTTCAAGATCCTCCCAGTGCGTGGTGGCCGCATGGCCATCGAGCAGGCCTGCGCGTGCCAGAAACCAGCTTCCGCCATCCACCCCGCCCATGGCCCGCACCTGCGGGGCCAGGCGGCGCAGGCGGCCGAGAAGTTCGGGTGTCACCTGTTCCTCAAGCCGGAACCCGGCAACGATGAACAGGAGGTCGAAGGAGGCCCGGTCGGGCAGGGGGGTGGTGGCGACGTCGAACCCGGCGGTCAGGGTAACGGCCCCGCCGGCGGGCGACAGGAACGACCAGTGAAACAGCGCCCTTCCGGCCCGCCGGTTTGCTGCCCGCATCGGGTCGACGCAGGCGGCCAGCGAAAAGGCGTTGGCTTCGGCCATGACAAGAACCCCGACCGAGAGCGGCCGGGGGTCGGTGGTGAAAAGCGTGCTTTCGGGTTTCATCAACTCTTTCGTATACTGTCAAAACATGCCGGGCAACGAAGATGCCCTTGCGTCGCCCCGCGGAACCGCCGATTGTGCCGTATAAACCGGGCCAACCGGAGGCAGGCATGTTCGCTCAACACATACGCAGGATCGGCGGCGGGTTACTGATCGTGGCTGCAGTTGCGGCCTGCAAGCCGCCCGGATCGGGGGCGGGGGGTGGGGCATTACCCGCAGTCGGACAGGATCGGCTGGACGAAGTTCATGCCGAATGCATCAGGTCGGGCGGGTCGTTCATGCCCAGCGGTGGAGCATTCGTCTGCATGAGTGTCCCAGCGGACGCGGGAAACCGCTGCGAAAAGGCCAGCGACTGCGAAAGCGCCTGCCTTGCGCGGTCAGGCACCTGTGCGCCGGTGAAGCCGCTTCTGGGGTGCGAAGCCGTGTTGACGGAAAACGGCATGGCGGTGCGTCAATGCGTCCAATGACCGGGCCGCTTCTTGTCGGCCTGGCGCTGTCGGCCTGTGCGGGACAACCTGCCGCCACCACCATCTACCGAAATCCCGCGCTGCCCATATCGTCGGCCGCACTCTTCGATGGCGCACGATTTCAGGGCGACTGGCAGGTGGTGGCCGCATTTGGCGCCGAGGCTGGATGTGGCGCCTTGCAGGAGCGCTGGCAGGCCGATGCGGGCGGTTTTGCTGTCCGGGGCACGCGATGCGGGCCGACCGGCAAAACCGGATACGCAACCCGGGCGCGGCCGGTCGGTCCGGGCCGCATCACCCGCGAGATGCGCGACGGAACTGAGGAAATCTGGGTCCTGTGGGTGGATGCCGACTACCGGATTGCGGCGCTCGGCACCCCGTCGGGCGGGTTCGGGCGCATACTCGTCCGCCCCGGGCAGGCGCGCGCCGATCTGATCATCGCCGCACGCGAGATCATGGACTTTAACGGATACGATGTTTCGAGGCTGATCGTGCTTCGATGAGAGCCGTTCCTTACACTTTTCCGATATCCGAGCGAAGCCGGGCCAGAAGCGCCGGAAAGTCGCGCGCGCCCAGGTCGGCTTGCCGGACCAGCGCATCGAAATGCGCTGTCACCGCGTCGATCCTTTCCCGGTCGCGGAAGGCGATGTAGTTGCGCCCCAGATAGAGGACGGCGAGCAGCGGCCCGAAGATCGTGACGGGCGCGGAATAGAGCCGTCGGGCGTCAAAGCAGTAAAGCCGAAGCGAGGGGTAGAGCTGATCGTAAAGGCTGACCAATCGTTCGACCTGTTCCAGCCGGATCGCGGCTGGCAGACCGCGATAGTAGCCCTCGCCGTGCGCCATTGCCTCGATTTCATGCAGCGGGAGTGCGATTTCATAATCCGATCGCGCCTGTCGCATCCAGCCCAGCCGGTCCTCCGAAGCGCCGATCGCCTGATCGACGGTGCGCCCAAGCTGAGGCTCATATTCCCAGCGCATCAACGCCCGGGTCTTCAGCAGGTCGGGCAGGGTCGCGGGGACATGACGGATCTTGTAACCCGCCGCTTCGCGGTGCCAGCCAAAGATCGTTTCGTCAATCAGGGCGCGTGGCGCCTCGGTGATCGACATGGAGGCTGCGAGCAGATCGGCCAAGCGCTCGGGCCGGTCGGTCAGGCCAAGAAGCCAGTCGGCCGACACGCCGAGCGCACTGGCGCATTCGGCAACGACCTGGGCATTGGGCAACCGGGCACCCGCCTCCGTCAGAAGCTGCGATATGGTCGAACGGTCGACCCCGACCGCCCGCGCCAGGCCGCTTTGCGACAGATGCCGTTCCGCCAGGCCCTGCTGCAGGCGCGCGCGAAACAGTGTCGCACGGTCGCGTTTGTCGATTTTTCCACTCATTTGATGATAAATATCACAGTTGATGAAAATTGTTAATCACATTCCGCCTACGCGATATGTGCAGGATTTGCTTTACTGATCGTGGGGAAGGCGTGGGAATGGAAACGGCCAAGCGAACGATAACAAAGGCAATTCTGTGGAATGTGCTGGGGTTGCTGAGCATGGCGGGCATCGGTTATGCCGCCACCGGATCACTGGCGGTCGGGGGCGGACTGGCTGCGGCAAACACGATCATAGGGTTCATCTGTTATGTCATCTACGAACGGGTCTGGTCTCGGATCCACTGGGGCCGAAATCTCTGAACGCGGAACGGTGGACTGGCCGACACTGCTCTTGATCCTGGCCTGCTATGCTGGCTGGTGGCTTGGGGTCGGATGGCTCTCAGTGCTGTGGCTGCCCCTTGGCATAGTGGCAACGGCGTTGTCCGTGACGCTTCATTCCTCGCTTCAGCACGAGGTTCTGCACGGTCATCCGACAGACTACCGTCGGCTGAACGAAATGTTCGTCTTCCTGCCGCTGGGGCTTTTGTTTCCCTATGGCCGGTTTCGCGACACGCACCTTGCGCATCACCGCGACGAATTCCTGACCGATCCCTATGATGACCCGGAGTCGAACTTTGAGGATCCGCTGGTCTGGGCCGGGCTGTCCCCGGCTCATCGCGCGCTGCTTCTGTTCAACAACAGCCTCGCGGGGCGGATGCTCGTCGGTCCGCTGGTCGGCGGGGTCTGCTTCATCAGCGGCGATCTGCGCGCGATCTGGCGCGGCGACCGCGCAATCCTGCGTGACTGGCTTTGGCATCTGGCCGGCCTTGTGTGCCTCGTCTGGCTGCTGCAGTGGTCCTCCATCCCGGCGTGGGCCTATGTCCTGTCTGCCTACACGGGCCTGTCGATCCTGAAGATACGCACCTTTCTGGAACACCGCGCCCATGAAATCGCGCGCTGCCGTACCGTCATCATAGAAGGCGGGCGGATTTTGCCTTTTCTGTTTCTGAACAACAATCTGCACGCCGTTCATCATGCGAAGCCCGGCCTTGCCTGGTACCGGCTGCCGGCGCTCTACCGCGCCCGCAAGGAAGAGTTCCTGCGCCGCAATGACGGTTATACCTATGCCTCCTACAGCGAGGTCTTCCGCCGTTACTTCCTGCGCGCGAAGGATCCCGTTCCCCACCCGCTCCGGCCCGAAGGTCAGTAGATCCGCCGGAAGGTCGGCACCGGGCCGGAATTGTCGAAAAAGGGCACGGAGGCCGGGACCGGCAACGGCGCATCCTGCGCGAGCGTCGCGAGGAACGCGCCCAGTTCCGCCATGACGACCTCGGTGATGAAGGGCAGGTTCAGCCGGCGCGCCTCCGCGACCGGCACCCAATGCAGGTGCGACAGTTCATCCGAGGCATGGCTGAAATCGTCAGGATCGCCCGCCAGTGCGCCTGCGTCCGCCAGAAAGAACCGCGCATCGAAGCGGCGCGACCGCCCCGGCGGCGTGATAGCCCGGAAGAAGAACCGAAGACCCGCAGCCGACGGGGTCAGGCTGATCGCCGAAAAACCAGCCCAGTCCGGCGTCGTCGGGCCTGCGACGGCAAGGGCGAGGCCCGTTTCCTCCCACAGTTCGCGGATCGCTGCGACCGAGAGAGCATGGGCAAGCGCCGGTTCGCCCGGCTGGTCGATCCGTGCCCGGCAGACGGCGCCAAGTCCGTCGGCCAGCCTGGTTTCCGTATCGGCGGCATCCAGCCCGCCGCCCGGAAAGACATATTTCGACGGCATGAAGGCCGCCTGCGCCCCGCGCTGTCCCATGAGAACCGCAGGTCCGTCCGGACCGCGCCTGACAAGTATGATGGTCGCCGCGGCGCGCGGCTGGTCGGGCGCCGGATTCTCAGTAGCCATCGCCGGTTCCGAACCCATGCATCCGCTTTGCCCACTGGAATGCCACCATGCCGCCCTTCAGACGCGGCAGCAGATAAAGCGACAGGCTGACGCTGCCGGTGGCGAATACCGCCGCCAGCGTCACCGGCGAGGGGCGGTATTCGACGAAGGCCCACATCAGCAGGGGCGCCATCAGATGCCCCACGATCAGGATGGTCAGATAGGCGGGGCCGTCGTCGGCCCGGTGGTGGGACAGGACTTCGCCACAGGCGGGGCAGGCGGGGCGGACCTTGAGATAGCCCTCAAGCATCTCTCCTTTGCCGCAGGCCGGGCAGCGGCGTTTCCAGCCGCGCCACAGGGCAGGCTTCAGCGGGCGGTCTTGCGCTTCCTGGGGCAGCACGTCGGTGATCATGGTTCCCTCGCGTTCTGCCCGGCGGCATATCAGGGAAAGGTCGCCGGGGAAATGCTCGTGCGGATTTTTGCGATGCCTGCGACGGAAAGCCTCGGCTGGTGCGTTTGACAGGCATGAAGGGCGGTCAGTGCCGCCCGCATGCCAAAGGAGAGATGCATGACTTCGACCATTCTGCGCCAGCCGGCGCTTTACTTCACCGCCGCCGCAACCGCGCTGAGCCTGTTGAGCGTGGCGCGTCCGGCGCAGGCGTTCGGCGGCGGGGCCGGGTTAGACTTTGCCGCGGTGGATGTCGACAAGAACGGCCAGATCACTCAGGCGGAACTGGATGCCTTCCAGGCGGCCCGTGCTGCCGAGGTTGATGCCGACAAGGACGGGTTCATATCGGCCGAGGAAATGGCCGCGCACATGATGGCGCGCATGCAGGACCGGATCGGAAAGATGGCGCGTTATGCGATTGTCGAACAGGACGAGGATGGCGACGGCAAGGTCAGCCTGGCCGAAATGGGCGCGGGCAAGGGCCTCGACAAGCTGATGGCGCGCGCCGATGCCGACGGCGACGGGGCGCTGAGCCAGGAGGAGGTCGACACGATGCATGCGCAGATGCAGGAGCGTCAGGGCGGCAAGGCGGGCAAGCACGGCGGCTGGGCGCGCGGCCATGGCGGCGGAATGGGCGGCCCGTTCTGGCCCTTTGGTGACGACGAGGCCGAGACGGAATAAGGCAATGTCCCCGGCCCGCCGTGCGTATACACGGCGGGCCGGAAACTGCGGCATGTGCTGCTGCGGCATTGCGTGGGTGCGACGTTACGCTATGGTTCCTGCTCATGACCCTGGATGAGGCGCGGCAACGTCCGCCCGACAGCGATGATCGGTTGCTGGTCGCCTATGCGGCGGGCGATCCGTCGGCGCCCCGTGCCATGACGGATCGGTTTACCGCGCCGGCCTTCCGGCTGGCCGTGCGGATGTTGGCCGACCGGACCGAGGCCGAGGATGTGACGCAGGAGGCCCTGATCCGCCTGTTTCGCGCTGCGCCGGGCTGGCAACCGGGCGGCGCGCGGGTGACAAGCTGGCTCTACCGGGTCACCGCCAATCTGTGCACCGACCGGCTGCGCCAGCGCCGTCCCGAACCTCTGGACGAGGCGCCTGAGGTGGCAGATGCCGGGGCGGCACCCGAGGATCGGCTGACCGACAAGGCCCGGTCGGACGCTTTGGCGCTGGCCCTGTCGGATCTGCCGGAACGGCAAAGGCTGGCAGTCGTGCTGCGCCATCTCGAAGGACTCGGCAATCCCGAGATTGCGGCGATCATGGACATAGGGACCGAGGCGGTGGAAAGTCTGACGGCGCGCGGCAAGCGTGCGCTGGCGCAGGCTTTGGCAGGTCAAAAGGCGGCACTGGGATATGAGGAGGGCTGACATGGCGGATGATGACGATCTCGATCTTCTGTTCGCGGCGGCGCGGCGACAGGACGCGCCATCGGCCGATCTTCGGGAGCGGGTTCTTGCGGTGGCGACCGCGATGCAGCCCCTTCCTGCCGCCCCGGCGCCCATGATGACGTCCGGACGCCCGACGCCCGGGCCGGGCTTCTGGCAGGAGGTCTGGCAGACGTTGGGCGGCTGGCGCGCGACCGGCGGGCTTTCGGCGGCGATGCTTCTGGGGTTCTGGCTGGGGCTGAGCGATCCGTCGGGGCTGCTGGGGCAGCTTGGTGGCGCCGACAGTGTGGAACTGATGCCCGGCACCGAAGAAGTTTTTGCGGGTCTGGCGGACGAGGGTTGATATGACGACGGACAAACAGTCCCCCGATGGGAATGAACGGAAACCTGCCGGGCAGTCGGGCGGACGCGGGGTCACGGTGGCGCTTGCCCTGTCGCTGGTGTTGAACCTGCTGCTGATCGGGCTGATCGCGGGTGCGGTGGCGCGTGGTCAGGCGGGGCGGCACGGCATGATCGGGGGCGACGCCGGCTTCGGGCCGCTGACGGCGGGACTTTCGCATGAGGACCGGCGGGCGCTGCGCGAACGATATGAGGCGCTGCGCCCGGATTTCCGCGCCGAACGTTCGGCAATGCGCGACGACTTCCTTGCGCTGGCCGAGGTGCTGAAAGCGCCGGAATGGGACAGGGCGGCGGCGGAAGCCATCCTCGCGCGAAACGGCACCCGGACGGCAGAACGGTTGCGCGAAGGGCAGAAGGTCTTCCTCGATTATCTCGACACGCTTTTGCCTGCGACGCGCCAGGCGCTGGCGGCACGGCTGGCGGAGGCGATCGCCGGAAGGGGTGTCAAACCCTGACCCTTCATGCCGCGCTGCGATGGACGGTCACCTGATTGCGCCCCTCCGCCTTGGCGGCAAGAAGCGCGTGGTCGGCGCGCGCGACGATGTCGTCGACTTTCAGCGCGGTGCCCGCGGCACCGTCGCCCATCGCCAGACCGATCGAAATGGTGACGCGCAGACCCGCTCCTTCACCGATCCGCACCGGATTTTCGCCAACAATCCGGCGCAGCCGCTCGGCCGTCGCATGCGCGATCTCGAAGGTGCAGTCGGCCAGAGCGATCAGAAACTCCTCCCCCCCGATCCGGGCCACCATGTCGGAGGGCCGGACGTTGGTCTGCAGCCGCCGGGCAACCTCGGCCAGAACCTGATCGCCCGCCGTATGTCCGCAGGTGTCATTGACCGACTTGAAGCGGTCTATATCGACGAGGAGCACGGCAAAACTGCGCCCTGCAGCGATGGCGCGGTCGGCGATGCGCGCCATGTGGGGCAAGCCATACCTGCGGTTGTACAGGCCCGTGAGCGGGTCGATCACCGCAAGGCGCAGGCCGTCGGCAACCGTCGACCGCAGGCCGTCGGCCTGCCGCTTTGCCCGAAGCGCTGCCGACAGGCGCAGGGCCATTTCCTCCGGGTCCGCACTGTCGCAGATGACGTCACCCGCACCCAGATCGAGCGCGGTCGCGGCATTTTCGCGCGCGTCCGCCGGCAGGACGAGGCAGAGGCCGGCATGGCGCGTCACCTGACGCGACCGGAGTTCGGACAGGAACCGCAACCCGTCGCCGGGTCGGCCGATATCACCCGCCACCAGAAAGACGTCGGGGACTTCGGCGCCGTCCTGCTCGCCAAGGGCGGCGTCACGGTCAAGAACCAGCAGCCGGTCCTGGAGATGCGGCTGAAGCTGGCGCTTCCAGTGCAATGCTACCTCGACCTGGCGGGCGACCAACCCGATCAGACCCGGCCGGGAGAAGATCGCCGGCGGCTCGGAAAGGCCGAGTTCCTTGCAGGTGTTGTCGCGCAGCCCGAGTTGCTCCCGCGTTTCGCGGGCGCGCAGCAGACTTCGGATCCGGGCCAGAAGCACGAGTTCGTCGATCGGCTTGGCGTAGACGTCCGCTGCCCCCGCACGCAGCCCCTGCAGCCGCTCCGGCTGCTGGTTGACGGCCGAGAGCATCACGACCGGAATGTCCGCGGTGGCGGGCCGCGCCTTGAGTTTGCGGCAGAGATCGACCCCCGACATGTCGGGCAAAGCCTGGGCGAGAAGAATCAGGTCGGGAAGTTCGGTTTGGGCAAGACCAAGCGCATCGGTCGCGGTCGCCGCCTGGATCGTGTCATAGTAGGCCGAGGCGAGTTTCACCTTCAGCACGATGCGATTCGTCGCAACGTCATCAACGATGAGGATTTTTCCTCCCACGAAGAGCGCTCCCTGACACGATACTGGCACGCGGTAGCCTCATCATTCGTTTGCAATGGTTAACAAAGGATTGCCAAATATGAACCAAAGTTGGGGAAGAACGCCGGAAGGGCCGGGAATATGACCGTTGGGCGGGAGTTTGCCGAAACAATCGCGCTGCGGGCGCTCGGCTGGCTCGCGGGCAATTCCGAGCTTTTGCCGCAGTTCCTGGCGGCCAGCGGGCTGGATGCCTCCGAACTTGCCGCGCGGGCGGGCGAGGCGGAATTTCTTGGTGCGGTTCTCGACTTCATCCTGATGGATGACGGCTGGGTGCGGGAGTTTTGCGACAGCGCGCGTCTTGGCTACGAACAACCATCGGCGGCACGCATGGCGCTTCCCGGCGGTGAAGCGCTGCACTGGACCTGAGGGCCATTGCGTCAGCCGGACAAATCGTCAAATGTCGCGCCGCCGCAACAAGGGGGACGACCATGGCCGCTGTCCGGGGTTTGCTGTTCGACAAGGACGGAACATTGTTCGACTTCCGCGCCACCTGGGGCGGCTGGACGCGCCGGGTGATCGCCGAATTGGCCGATGGTTCGGCGGCGCAGGCCGCCCGGCTTGAGGCTCTGCTGGGCTACAACCTGTCCACCGGCGATTTCGCGCTCGACAGTGCGGTGATCGCCCATACCACCGGTGAGATCCGGGACATGCTGCTTGGTGCGCTGCCGCCACGGGATGCGGACGCGCTGCTGGGCCGGCTGAACCAGATGGCCGCCGACAACGAGATGGTCGAGGCGGTGGCGCTGGTTCCGCTTTTCCGCCGGTTTCGCACGATGGGACTGAAGATCGGACTGGCGACGAACGATGCGGAAACACCGGCGCGCACCCATCTGAGGCGCGCGGCAATCGACGATTGTTTTGATTTTGTCGCGGGTTTCGACAGCGGCTGGGGCGGCAAGCCCGCCGCGGGTCAGATGCGGGCCTTCCTGCAGGCGACCGGACTCGCGGCCGACCAAGTGGCGATGGTGGGTGACAGCCTGCATGACCTGGATGCCGGTCGGGCTGCCGGAATGCGCACTGTCGCGGTCCTGACGGGAATCGCCGGAGCCGACGCCCTTGCGCCCCACGCCGACATTGTGCTGAATACAATCGGCGAGTTGCCCGGCTGGGTCGAGGCGCAGATCGTCTCAGCCTAGGTGAAATGCGAAATGCGACATGTTTTGGTCGCAAAAATTCGCGAACTCATCAGTCCATGGGCCAATTCTTGCAGCAGCTAATGCAAGGAGCTTCCATGGCCGACGATCTGAAGCGCAAACGGGCGGGCGGGCGGACGGGCCATGCCGACCGGGCGGGACATCGGGCGATTGACCAGATGCCCTGGCGCATTCCGCAAAACCACGACCGGCCGACCGAGCCTTTGGACGAAGCGGGGGTCACTGCGATCCACAAGGGCGCCATGCGCATCTTGCGTGATATCGGAATTCGCTTCCTGAACGATGAGGCTTTGTCCATCTTTGCGGATGCGGGTTGCCGTGTCGTCGACCAGACGGTGTTCATGGACGAAGATTTCGTCATGGAGATGGTCGGACGTGCCCCTTCGGAATTCACCGTGACGCCGCGTAATCCGGCCCGCGCGCTGCCCTTCGGTGGCAAGGCGATATTGTTCGGAAACGTGTCCTCCCCGCCGAACTACTGGGATCTGGAGCGCGGCAAGGTTTCGGGCTTCATGGAGGGGTTCCGCAGTTTCATCAAGCTGACGCAGTATTTCAACTGCATCCATTTCGCCGGAGGCTATCCGGTCGAACCGGTGGAAATCCACCCCTCGGTTCGCCACCTGGATTGTCTTTATGAAAAGCTGACGCTGACCGACAAGGTGGTTCACGCCTATTCCCTGGGCCGCGAACGGGTCGAGGATGCGATGGAGATGGTGCGTATCGCCGGGGGCCTGACGCACGAGGAATTCAGCGCGCATCCGCGCATGTTCACCAACATCAATTCCGTCTCGCCCCTGAAGCACGACTTCCCGATGATCGACGG
>CAZRKU010000090.1:0-9571 GCA_964600685.1 uncultured Frigidibacter sp.
AGGCGATCCTCGTGAACATCTTCGCCGGCATCAACCGCTGCGACTGGGTGGCCGAAGGGGTTGTTCAGGCGCTGAAGGCCGAGCCGGTCGATGTGCCGGTCGTGGTGCGGCTGGCGGGCACCAATGTCGAGGAGGGGCTGAAGATCCTCGCCAAGTCCGGCCTGCCGATCATCCGGGCGACCAGCCTGATGGAGGCGGCCGAGCGCGCCGTGACCGCCTGGAAGAATGACGTTGCACAGAACACCAAGCTGAGGGCGCTGAAATGAGCATCTATCTCGATCGCGATACCAAGGTCATCGTTCAGGGTATCACCGGACGGATGGCGCAGTTCCACACCAAGGAAATGCTCGACTACGGCACCAACGTCGTGGGCGGCGTGGTGCCGGGCAAGGGCGGCGAAAGCGTCCTTGGCGTCCCGGTCTTCAACACGGTGAAAGAGGCGGTCGAGGCGACCGGCGCGAACGCAAGCCTCGTGTTCGTCCCGCCGCCCTTTGCCGCCGACAGCATCATGGAAGCCGCGGATGGTGGCATCCGCTACTGCGTCTGCATCACCGACGGCATCCCCGCGCAGGACATGATCCAGGTGAAGCGCTACATGCTGCGCTATCCCAAGGAACGCCGCATGGTGCTGACCGGGCCGAACTGCGCGGGCACGATTTCGCCCGGCAAGGCGCTTTTGGGGATCATGCCCGGCCATATCTACCTGCCGGGCCATGTGGGAATCGTCGGCCGATCGGGCACGCTCGGCTATGAATGCGCCCAGCAACTCAAGGATATGGGGATCGGCGTGTCGACCTCGGTGGGCATCGGCGGCGATCCGATCAACGGGTCGAGCTTCCGCGACATTCTCGAAGAATTCGAGAAAGACCCCGATACCCATGTCATCTGCATGATCGGCGAGATTGGCGGCCCGCAGGAAGCCGAAGCTGCCGCCTATATCCAGAGCCAGATGAGCAAACCCGTCATCGCCTATATCGCCGGTCTGACCGCGCCAAAGGGCCGGACGATGGGCCATGCTGGGGCAATCATCTCGGCCTTCGGCGAAAGTGCCTCCGAGAAGGTGGAGATCCTGACGGCGGCGGGTGTGACCGTTGCCGAAAACCCCTCGGTCATCGGCGCGACCATCGCGCGGGTAATGCAAAGGAAAGCGGCCTGACAGGCCAGGTGGGCGGGCGCATCGGTGCCCGCCTCCCCCCCCCATCATATATATAGAGAAGGCGACAGGTGATGATGACGTTGCCGGGCAGGGGGCTTTGATGGCCCGTGCCGCCTCTGCCTTCGCCGCGGACAGCGCAGGGCCGGGTTTCCGCCCCGACGATCCGGGCGACGATCTGCGCGGCGGTCTCTTTCGCCTGTTTCTGGCCGTCGTGGCTGACCGCGCCCCCGACGTGGCGCGCTGGCTCCGCACCGGGGCGGAGGAGCCGATCCCCGCCGGCGCTGAAGCGGTCCAATACCTTCAGGCGCTGAACATCTGGTTCCAGCTTCAGAAGATCGCCGAGGAAAACGGCGCGATGCGTCTGCGCCGCCGGACAGAGGCCGAAGCCGGACCATCGGCGGTGCCGGGGTCATTCGCGATGGTGCTCGACCGGGCGAGTGCGTCGAAACCGGGGCGGAAGGAGGCCGAGGCGGCCCTGACCCGCCTGAGTGTTGCGCCCACGATCACCGCCCATCCGACCGAGGCCAAACGCGTCACCATCCTGGAAATTCACCGGCGCATCTACCGCCGTCTGGTGGAACTGGAGACCCAGCGCTGGACCCCGCGCGAACGGGTGCGGCTGATCGACGGCCTCAGGGATGAGATCGACCTTCTGTGGCTGACCGGCGAATTGCGCCTGGAGCGGCCGAGCCTTGATGACGAAATCGCCTGGGGGCTGCAATTCTTCCGCGATTCGCTGTTCGAGGTTATCCCCCCGCTGTTTGAACAGATGGCCGAAGCCCGCGCGCAGCATCTGCCCGAGGCGGCGGGCGAGGTCAGGCCCTTCGTCCGTTTTCACAGCTGGATTGGCGGCGACCGGGACGGCAACCCCAATGTCACCGCCGATGTGACGATGCGGGCGTTGGCCGCCGGGCGGGCCGCCGCCCTTCAGGCGCATCTCGACGGCGTGCGCGGCGCGGCGCAACGCCTGTCCGTCTCGGCGCGGATCGCGCAGGTTCCGGCGCGCGCCATGGCCCTGTTGCAGCCGCTTCTCGCCGGGCGCGACGTGCTCGCGCAGCGCAATCCCGGCGAGGTGTTTCGGCAGGCGCTGTCGGTTGTGTCCGAACGTCTCGCGGCAACGCGGGACGGGCAGGGCGGCTATGCCGAACCCTATGCCTTGGTCCGCGACCTGAACGCGGTCGAACAGGCGCTGTCTGCCAGCGGGGCCGACCGGCTGGCGGTGCATTATCTGCGACCGCTGATCTGGCGGGCCGAAGTCTTCGGCTTTCGCGCCTATGCGCTGGATGTGCGGCAGAATTCCGCGGCGATCAATGCCGCCCTTGTGGAGGTTTGGCGGGCGGATATCCGCGCCCAGGGCCAGGGTGAATGGCAAAACCGCCTCTTGGCCGATTGCGGGCGGGCGGATCTGCCGCCGGTCGATCTGGCGCGGCTTTCGCCCTTGTCGGCCGATCTGGTGGCGCTTTTGCGGCTGATGCAGACGCCAGTGCCGGGGCAGGATGCGCAGGCGTTCGGTCCCTTCATCGTGTCCATGACCCGTTCGGCCGATGACCTGCTCGCGGTCCATTGCCTTGCGCGTCACGCGCTGGCCGGAACCGGGGTCGCGCCGGAGTTCGCCTTGCCGCTCAACGTCGTGCCGCTGTTTGAGACCATCGGCGATCTTCGCGCCGCGCCCGACATTCTGGCAACCTATCTTGCGACGACACCGGCCCGGATCGCCGGCCGCGACCGCAAGGGCCGGATCGAGGTGATGCTGGGCTATTCCGACAGCAACAAGGATGGCGGTTTCTTCTGCTCGACCTGGGAACTTGATCAGGCGCAGCGGCGCATTACTGCCCGGCTTGCGGGTCTTGGTCTGGTCGCGGGCTTCTTTCACGGTCGCGGCGGATCGGCCAGCCGGGGCGGTGCGCCGATGGAGCGTGCGATCGCCGCCCAGCCGCCCGGCACCATCGACGGATCGCTGCGCCTGACCGAACAGGGGGAAGTCGTCTCGGCCCGCTATGCCAACCGGGGCACGGCACTCAGCCATCTGGAGCTTCTGTCGGCCTCGGTCCTGTCGCAACTGGCGGCGCGCTCTGCGATCCCTTCCCGCCCCGAGCATGACAATGCGCTTGAGGCCCTGTCCGGCATGTCGCAGGCGGCCTATGCGGGACTGGTCGCCACCCCCGGCTTCGTGCGTTACTTCCAGCAGTCAAGTCCGGTCGAGGAACTGTCCGCGCTGAAGATCGGATCGCGCCCGACGCGGCGGACGGGCGCGCAGACGCTGGACGACTTGCGCGCCATCCCCTGGGTTTTCGCCTGGTCGCAGAACCGGCACATGTTGACGGGCTGGTATGGCTTCGGCGCGGCTGTTGCTGCTTTTCTGCAAGTCAGAGGGGCAGATGGGCAGATTCTTCTTCAAGAAATGTTCGAAAAATCTAAACTTTTCCGCCTTGTCGTCGACGAGGTGGAAAAAGCCCTCTATCAGACTGACCTCAGGGTCGCGGCCCGGTATGCCGCGCTGGTGACGGATGATGACGCGCGCAAGGCGGTCTTTGACAAGGTGCGCTGTGAACATGCGCAAAGCCTGAGTGCCGTTCTGACCATCACCGGCCAGACCGCGCTGGCCGAACGGTTCCCGATGTTCCGCGACAGGTTCGACCGTGTCCGGCTGCATCTGGACCGGATCGGCACGCTTCAGGTTGCCCTTCTCGACACTCTCCGGCGCGGCAAGCGGACCGAGGCGGCCATGGTGCCGCTTCTGCAATCCATGAACTGCATCGCGGCAGGGCTGGGCTGGACCGGCTGACCGGCAAGAGACCTTTCCGGCGTTCAGGGCCAAACAGAACCCGGAAGGTGAAAGGCGCCGAGTAGCTCCCGGCGCCTTTCGCATGTCCGGGCACAAAAAAACGCCGGGACAAGCCCGGCGCCAGTTTTCCTCAGGTTCTGGGGGTCAGTTCCTCAGGTATGCGACCATGCTGTCATCCAGCGCATCCTTCCATGGCGTATGGTGCCTGGGGGCCATCGTGCCGGTTATGACGGATGCGTAGCTGTTGTTGCGGAACCCCATGATGTCGGCCTTCTTGTGGTCCTTCCATTCGAAGAAGGCCTCGCAGGCGCCGTCGACATCAAAGCTGGGATAGTCGGTTTCGGCGATCAGTTCCTTGACGTACTCGCCCTGATAATGGATCGCGTCGTGGGCATCCTCGCCCGCGTCCTCGCCCGCCACGCGGTCCGTCACGTCCTTCATCAGCACCTTCTTGTCCGCCGGGATGGCGATCTTGCCCATGATCACGTCGCGCACCCACCAGGCCTGCGCGTCGAACATGTTGAAGGTGAACCACTGGTCCTGCATGCCGAGGTAGAAGAGCTTCGGATTATGGACCCAGGCGACGCCCTTATAGAGATCCGCGGTCGCCAGCCGGTTTGCGGTCTTCAGCCTGAGGTCATCGGGCAGGAAGGGGAAATGGTGCTTGTAGCCGGTGCAGAGGATGATCGCATCGACCTTCTTCGACGTGCCGTCGGCGAAATAGGCGGTATCTTCGTCCACCCGCTCGAGCTTCGGCACTTCCTTCCAGTTGCCGGGCCAGTTGAAGCCCATCGGCGCGTTGCGGAAGGCGACGGTGATCGACCTCGCCCCGTATTTCCAGCATTGCGAGCCGATGTCCTCGGCCGAGTAGCTTGACCCGAGCAGCAGCAGGTCCTTGCCCTTGAACTCGCGCGCGTCGCGGAAATCGTGGGCGTGCAGGACGCGGCCGTTGAAGCGGTTGAAGCCCGGATATTCCGGCACGTTCGGCACCGAGAAGTGCCCGGAGGCAATGATCACATGATCGAATTCTTCGGAGTAGACATGATCCTTGGGCAGGTCGTGGACCGTCACTGTGAACTTGCCGGTTTTTTCGTTGTAGGCGACGTTGCGGCAGGTGGTGGAAAAACGGATCCAGTCGCGCACGCCGGCCCGCTTCACCCGGCCCTCGATATAGTCGAACAGGACGGCGCGGGGCGGGTAACTGGCGATCTGCTTGCCGAAATGTTCCTCGAACGAATAGTCGGCGAATTCGAGGCCCTCTTTCGGGCCGTTCGACCACAGATAGCGATACATCGAACAGTGGACCGGCTCGCCATATTCATCAAGTCCGGTCCGCCAGGTGTAGTTCCACAGGCCGCCCCAGTTCGACTGCTTTTCAAAGCAGACGACCTCGGGAATTTCGGTTCCCTTGGCCTTGGCCGACTGGAAGGCGCGCAGTTGCGCCAGGCCCGACGGTCCCGCGCCGATGACGGCGATGCGTTTTTTCATGTGGACAGGCTCCCGTTGGTCTATACCAGTTTTGAGAACTGGTTCTTCTGGTTTGGACCAGTTAAGCGGATTGGTTGCCCACCTGTCAATAATTTTGCATCATGGGAAATATCGAGACCGGGGGTGGTGGAAGTGTCTGGAATGTCAGGGTTTCGTGGACGGCCCGCATGAGTGGCGGCAGTTTTCCCCTCGCGCTGGCGGTCGGCGGGCGGCTGAAGCGATTCGGCGTGGGCGCTGCAGAGCCGGTCCGCATCGGTTTTCTCGCCCCCCTGAGCGGTCCGGCGGAAAGCTGGGGACGGCCCGGCCTGATGGGCGCGCGCATCTGGGTGGACTGGATCAATGCGGCGGGCGGGCTGATGCTGAGCGGTCGTCGCCACCCTGTCGAGCTGGTCGACCATGACTGTGCATCAGGCGCGGCGGCCTCGGTCGCGGGGGCGCGGGTGCTGGTGCAGGATCATGGCGTGCGGCTTCTGCTGATGCTGGGCGGGGATACATACCGGCCGGTCGCGCGCTATCTGACGGAGCGGAAGATCCTGACATCGACGCTTCTGCCCTCGGATCTGTCGCCCGACACGCCCTACCTGATCGCGCCATCGGAAATTCATCCGCTCTACAATGTCACGGCGGTGGACTGGCTGGCGCGGCAACGGCCGGAGCTGCGACGGGTTGCCCTGTGCAGCCAGACGGACGCGGTGGGGCTGCCGTCGCTTGCGACTTACCGCGCGGCCTTCCGGGCCGCCGGGACCGCAGTGGTCAAGGAGGTTCGTTATCCCCCCGGCGAACGGGAAGCCGACACCATCCTGGCCGCGATGCTGGCCGAGCGGCCCGACATCCTGTGCTGGTGCACAAGTTATCAGCCCATGGTCCATGCGCTGACCGAGGCGGCGCACCAGGCGGGGTTCCGCGGCCAGGTGATCAGCTGCACGGCGGACAACTATCCCCGGCTGATCGCCCGCACGTCGCAGAACTTCATGGAAGGGTTCCTGTTCCAGTTCCCGGACTTCGATGATCCGGCGCTGCGCGACCGGGCGTTCTTCTTCAACCGTCCGGCCGCCTTCTATGACGAATACAACCGCCGCTTCCCCGGCGCATGGAGCGCGGTGAGCTGGGAATATGTCGCGGCGCTGGATCTGTGGCAGTCCGCGGTCGAGCAGGCGGGAACGGTCGCCCCGGTGTCGGTCCTTGCCGCGATGAAACGTGCCGGGCGGGTCGAGACGATTTTCGGCGATGCTGTATGGGCGGGGCAGGATCTTTTCGGGATCGACAATGCACTGGTCGGTCAATGGCCGGTGGTGCGGATCGAGGGCGGCAAGGCGCGGATCGTCGCCTTCGGTTCGATCCCCGACTGGCTGGTGCGACATGGCGACCTTCTCAGGGCCGAGATGCAGGCGCTGGGGCAGATGTGGCACCAAAGGCAGGCCCGGGCGGGGTAGGGCGGCTCAATCCTCCTGCAGCAGGATCTTCTGTTCCTCGATCAGTTGCAGCTTCATGAATTCCCCCGCCGTTTCGATGTCGCGTGCGGCGATGGCGTTGAACAGCCGGTTGTAGCGGCGCTGATAGTCCTGAATGCGGTTCGGGGTCAGGTGGCGGCGGTTCAGTGCGGCGCGGAAGCTTTGGCGGCGGGCCTGCAGGATCAGGTCATGACAGGCGATCAGAAGCGGGTTGCCGGTGCCTTCGGCCAACTGCCGGTGAAACTCGTCCTCCAGCCGCGCAAAACGGCCGGCGTCGGTCTGGACGTTTTCCATCTCCGACAGCGTTCGTCCCAGCGCCTCGATCCGGCGGGGCGCCATGTTGACGATGGCCAGGCGCACCATTTCGGGCTCGAGGATGCCGCGCATGACCTGCAGGTCGAGCGGGCTTGTCTCTGCCGCCACATCGCCCATGCCGGGATCGTCGCTTTCCCGCTCCCCGGTCACGAAACTTCCCGACCCGGCGCGGCGACGGATCACGCCGGAGCTTTCCAGCACATCCAGCGCCTCGCGCACCGTGTTGCGGGCGACGCCCAGCTCGCCGGCCAGTGTCCGTTCCGAGGGCAGGCGTTCGTCGGCGGCGTAATCCTCGGACCTGATGCGGGCCAGGATGGTCTCGACCACGATCCGCACCGTCGCGCTGACGCCCTGTTCGGCAATGAGCGCGGTGGCGCTGGCATCTTTCAGTTTCATCTTGTCCGGCCCTGATCGGTCGCGCGCAGGGAAGCGCGGACGGGTCCGCCTGTCAACCGCGCACAGAAAAGGCCGCCCCGGACGGGGCGGCCTTCGGTCTGTGTGGCCCTGTCAGATGTCGACGGTATTCTCATGCTCCCAGCGGGAGAAATGCGACACGTAGCTGTCCCATTCGCGGCGCTTCAGTTTCAGGAAGGCTGACGAGAAGTCCGCACCCATCATCGAGGTGAGCGTCTTGTCCTTTTCATATTCGCGCAAGGCATCCAGCAGGTTCAGCGGCAGCTTCGGCGCGCCTTTCACCGTATGCCCGTTCTGATACATGTCGATGTCGTAGCGCTTGCCGGGGTCGGCCTTGGTGCGCACGCCGTCAAGCCCGGCGGCGACGATCACCGCCTGCATCAGATAGGGGTTCGCGGCGGCATCGGGCAGGCGCAGCTCGAACCGGCCGGGGCCGGGGACGCGGACCATGTGGGTGCGGTTGTTGCCGGTCCAGGTGACCGAATTCGGCGCCCAGGTGGCGCCGGAGGAGGTGCGCGGCGCGTTGATGCGCTTGTAGCTGTTCACGGTCGGATTGCAGATTGCCGCCAGCGCCGAGGCATGTTTCATGATGCCGCCAAGGAAGGTGCGGCCCTGATCGGACAGGCCCAGTTCCTTGCTGTTGTCGGCAAAGGCGTTCTTCTTGCCATCCAGCGACCAGACCGAGATATGCGCGTGGCAGCCCGAACCGGTCAGCCCCTTGAAGGGTTTCGGCATGAAGGTGGCGCGCATCCCGTGCTTTTCGGCAACCGCCTTCAGCATGAACTTGAAGAAGGAATGCTTGTCGGCGGTCTGCAGCACGTCATCGTATTTCCAGTTCATCTCGAACTGGCCGGTCGCGTCCTCGTGGTCGTTCTGGTAGGCTTCCCAGCCGAGTTCCAGCATGTAGTCGCAGACCTCGGCGATCACGTCATAGCGGCGCATGATCGCCTGCTGGTCGTAGCAGGGCTTTTCGGCGCTGTCGTAGGGGTCGGAGATCTTGTCGCCCTCGGGGGTCAGCAGGAAGAACTCCGGCTCCACCCCGGTCTTGACGCGCAGGCCTTCCTTGGCGGCCTCGTCGATCAGGTTGCGCAGCACGTTGCGCGGCGCCTGCTTGACCGGTTTGCCCTCCATCACGCAGTTCGAGGCGAGCCAGGCGACCTCCTTCTTCCACGGCAGCTGGATGACCGATTCCGGATCGGGAACCGCCATCATGTCCGGGTGGGCGGGCGTCAGGTCCAGCCAGGTGGCAAAACCGGCAAAACCCGCACCCTCTTCGGTCATGTCATTGATCGCCTGGGCCGGCACAAGCTTGGCACGCTGGCCACCGAACAGATCGGTGTAGGAGATCATGAAATACTTGACGCCCTTTTCCTTGGCCCATTTGGCCAGATCCTTCGGCATTTCGCTTAACTCCCTGTGTTTTTTCGTGTTTTTGAGGGGCGCGGCTCAGTAACCGCCGCGTCCCGGTATCCAGCTGGTTCCGGCGATCGGCACGCCGGCCATGGCGGCGCTTTCGACGGTCAGCGCGACAAGATCTTCCGGTTCCAGATTGTGCAGGTGATTCTTGCCACAGGCGCGCGCGATGGTCTGCGCCTCCAGCGTCATCACCTTGAGGTAGTTCTTCAGCCTGCGCCCGCCCAGGATCGGATCGAACCGTTTGAAAAGGTCGGGATCCTGGGTGGTGATGCCGGCCGGATCGCGGCCTTCGTGCCAGTCGTCATAAGCGCCGGCGGTGGTGCCGAGCTTTTGATATTCGGCCTCAAGTGCGGGATCATTGTCGCCAAGCGCGATCAGCGCGGCGGTGCCGATGGCGACCGCGTCGGCGCCAAGCGCCATGGCCTTGGCCACGTCCGCGCCGGTGCGGATGCCGCCCGAGACGATCAGCTGCACCTTGCGGTGCATCCCCAGATCCTGCAGCGCCTTCACGGCCTGCGGGATACAGGCGAGGATCGGCATGCCGAC
>CAZRKU010000090.1:9581-13150 GCA_964600685.1 uncultured Frigidibacter sp.
GCGCGGAATTTGTTGACGCGCTGCTGCTGGCGGGCGCGGTCCATCACGCGCCAGCGCGTGAGGTTCAACAGCCAGCCCCGAAAGGATCCGCGCTCGGGGTTCGATTCGAATTTCGAGATGTTTTGCGACACCTCGTTGAACACATCCTGCGTCGCCGCCGTGCCGCCCTGCATCCCGTCAAGCACGACCACATCCGCACCCGCCTTGACCGCAAGTGCTGTGTCGTAATAGGGGCGGGCACCGCCGATCTTGACGTAGATCGGTTTTTCCCAGTCGGTGATTTCGCGCAGTTCGGCGATCTTGATTTCCAGATCGTCGGGTCCGGTCCAGTCGGGGTGGCGGCAGGCGGACCGCTGGTCGATCCCCTTGGGCAGGTTGCGCATTTTCGCCACGCGGTCGGAAATCTTCTGGCCCAGCAGCATCCCGCCGCCGCCCGGTTTCGCGCCCTGGCCGACCACGACCTCAATCGCGTCGGCGCGGCGCAGGTCATCGGGATTCATGCCATAGCGGCTGGGAAGATATTGATAGACCAGGTATTTGGAGTGGCCCCGCTCCTCCTCTGTCATCCCGCCGTCGCCGGTGGTGGTCGAGGTGCCGGCCGCCGACGCGCCGCGCCCCAGGGCCTCCTTGGCGGGGCCGGAAAGCGCGCCGAAGCTCATGCCCGCGATGGTCACGGGAATATCAAGGTGCAGCGGCTTCCTGGCGAAACGTGTCCCCAGCCATACGTCGGTCGCGCATTTTTCGCGGTAACCCTCCAGCGGATAGCGGCTGATCGAGGCGCCAAGGAACAGAAGATCGTCGAAGTGGGGCAGGTGGCGCTTGGTGCCTGCGCCACGGATGTCATAGATGCCGCTGGCCGCCGCCCGCCGGATTTCGGCATTCACCTCGGGAGTGAAGGTGGCGGAAAAACGCGGCGGGGTATGGGGGAAATCGGACATGTGGTTTCCTCAGTAGGCCGACGCATTGTCGATGTTGAAGTTGTAAAGCTGACGGGCCGAACCATAGCGGCGGAATTCCTCGGGTTTCGCCTTGCCCGTCGCCTCGCCCCGCCTGAGCAGGTCTTCGAGCGCCTCAAGATGTTCGGGGCGCATCTCCTTCTCGATACAGTCGGACCCCAGCGATTTCACCTTGCCGCGCACGAAAAGCCGCGCCTCGTAGAGGGAATCCCCCAGCGCGTCCCCGGCGTCGCCGAGCACCACCAGATTGCCCGATTGCGCCATGAAGGCCGACATGTGGCCGATGTTGCCATGCACCACGATGTCGATGCCCTTCATCGACACGCCGCAACGGCTGGAGGCGTTGCCCTTGATCACCAGAAGCCCGCCCCGCCCGGTTGCGCCGGCATACTGGCTGGCGTTGCCGTCGATGATGACCGCGCCGGACATCATGTTTTCCGCGACGCCCGGCCCGGCATTTCCCTTGATGCGGATCGTCGCCAGCTTGTTCATCCCGGCGCAGTAATAGCCGGTCGTGCCATGCACGGTGATGTCCAGTGGTGCGTCCACCCCAACGGCAATCGAATGGCTGCCCTTGGTGTTGACCACTTCCCAGGCGGTCTGGTTGGTGGTGCCGCGCAGCGCGTGGAGCGTCTGGTTCAGTTCACGAAGGCCGCGCGCGGCCAGGTCGAATGTCTGCATGATCAGTGATTCCAGAAATAGACGGTGGCGGGCTCGGGTTCCCAGACGCGGGCATCCTCGATGCCCGGCAGGTTGACCATCGCGCGATATTCGGACCCGAAGGCGACATACTGGTCGGTCTCGGCCATCACCGCGGGTTTGCAGGCAATCGGGTCGCGCACGACGCCGAATCCGTCCTTGGTGCCGACGACGAAGGTGTAGAAGCCGTCCAGATCATCCAGACCGGCCTCAAGCGCCTGACCAAGGTTCAGACCTTCCTTCAGCTTGTGGCTGACATAGGCGGCGGCGACCTCGGTGTCGTTCTGCGTCTCGAAGCTCATGCCCGCATGGATCAGCTCGCGGCGCAGACCGTTGTGGTTCGACAGCGAGCCGTTGTGGACCAGGCACTGATCCGGCCCGGTCGAGAAGGGGTGCGCGCCCATCGTGGTGACGGCCGATTCGGTCGCCATTCGCGTGTGGCCGATGCCGTGGGTTCCGTGCATCTTCGACACGTCGAAGCGCTTGGCCACGTCTTTGGGCAGACCCACTTCCTTGTAGATTTCGAGGCTGTCGCCGACGCTCATCACCTTCAGGCCGGGGCGCAGATGGGTGAGCGCGCTGCGGGCCGCGTCAAGCTGCGTGGCGGGCATTTCCAGCACCGCGTGGGTGCTTTTCACCAGCATGGCGACCGGTTGCCCAATCGCTTCCTTAAGGTCTTGATCCAGCGTGGCAAAATCGACCTCAGGCTTGCTGGACTGAACGGTGATTTTCGCCAGCCCGTCGCCCGCCCCGCCATAGATCGCGATGCCCGCGCTGTCGGGGCCGCGATCGGTCATGGTGATGAGCATCTCGGTCAGAAGCTCGCCCAGTCTGGGTTCAAGGGATTTGTCTTTCAGAAACAGCCCGACAATGCCGCACATGGTGTCCTCCTGTTCGCGGTGGCCAGGAAAATCGGCCCTGCATATGAACTATCAGGAATGTTTTTTTCTTGCTAGGCAAAAAATGCGGGTGACATGCTGTTTCTTCAGCGTCCCCGTTATCGCGAGGAAAACAGAAAACTTGACAGAATGTCGCACCAGGCGTTTCCTGTCAGAAAAAAAAATTGCCGGACAGAAAAAGCAGCGTCCAGACCCAGGCGCCGGTCCGCGTGAAGCAGGGTCAAAAAAGGGGAGGAATGCGTGTCTGATCTCGATCAAAGAATTCAGGCCATGCACCGACGCGATGTGCAGATTGCATGGGCGTTCGTGATTGGCCTTTGGCTTGCGGTGATCTTCGTGGCGCTGGCCACCTGGTCGCTTGCCCCCTCGTCGGGGGCGCGGACGCTTTTGCTGATCGCGGGAGTGGTCGTCCTGGTGTTCAACACCGGTGCGATCATGGCGATGCTGCGCCACTACCGCGAAGATCGTGATTTCATGTACGGGCTCGACATCAAGTTTCTTGATGAATCCCGCGCAGCGAAGAGGTGAGCGTGATGGCGAAATATGTAGCACCCGTGCAGGGCAAGGGCAGCCAGATCATCGACGTGCTCTTCCTCGTCGCACTTTCGGTTGGCGCGCTTTTCATGCCGCTCTGGCTGGGACTGGCCGGCGCAGCCAAAACCGTGACGACGCCGGTGGAGAACCCGACCTGGGAAACCCTGGGCCAGACACCGGCCCAGGCCGCGCAATACGAGGCCCTGGGCTATGACCCGGCCGCAGCGCACGACCTGATTCTGGCGCGGTTCGACTATTCCTTCACCGCAGGCGCGCTGATCGTGATGATCATCGTGGTCGTCGCCTATTACGCGCTGATACTGAAATTCTCCGAATCCGAATACCGCGAAGTCATCGCGGAAAAATTCGGCGGGAAGTGAAGGGGGCAGAAATGGAAACCTGGAACTACATGGAATATCTCGCCTGGGGCCTGTCTGCCGTCTTCGGCCTCTACATGGTGATCGACTGGTTCAAGATCGAC
>CAZRKU010000091.1:0-13073 GCA_964600685.1 uncultured Frigidibacter sp.
GCTGGGCGCGCTCAGCCCCGAGGCGCACAAGACGCTGAACGTGGCGATGAACCGCATCGGCGCCAAGTCCGACAGCGGCGAGGGCGGCGAGGACCCGGCGCATTTCACGCCGGAGCCGAACGGGGACAACCCCAGTGCCAAGATCAAGCAGGTGGCGTCGGGCCGGTTTGGCGTGACGGCGGAGTATCTGAACGCCTGCGAGGAACTGGAGATCAAGGTCGCGCAGGGGGCGAAGCCGGGTGAGGGCGGGCAGTTGCCGGGGATGAAGGTCACGGCGCTGATCGCGCGGTTGCGGCATTCGACGCCGGGGGTGACGCTGATCTCGCCGCCGCCGCACCATGATATCTACTCGATCGAGGATCTGGCGCAGCTGATCTATGACCTGAAGCAGATCAACCCGCGCGCCAAGGTGACGGTGAAGCTGGTCGCGATGTCGGGCGTCGGCACCATCGCGGCGGGCGTGGCCAAGGCCAAGGCCGACGTGATCCTGATTTCCGGCCACAACGGCGGCACCGGCGCGTCGCCCGGCACCTCGATCAAATATGCCGGCCTGCCCTGGGAGATGGGCCTGACCGAGGCGCATCAGGTGCTGGCGATGAACAAGCTGCGCGACCGCATCACGCTCAGGACCGACGGCGGGCTCAGGACCGGGCGCGATATCGTGATCGCGGCGATGATGGGGGCCGAGGAGTTCGGCATCGGCACGGCGTCGCTGATCGCCATGGGCTGCATCATGGTGCGTCAGTGCCAGTCGAACACCTGCCCGGTGGGGGTCTGCACCCAGAACGAGGCGCTGCGGGCGAAGTTCACCGGGACGGCGGACAAGGTGGTGAACCTCATCACCTTCTATGCGCAGGAAGTGCGGGAGATCCTCGCCTCGATCGGGGCGCGGTCGCTGGACGAGGTGATCGGGCGGGCGGACCTGCTGACCCAGGTGTCGCGTGGCCATGCCGATCTGGACGACCTCGACCTCAACCCGCTGCTGATCACCGTCGACGGATTCGACCGGATCGTCTATGACCGCTCGAAACCCCGGAACGCGGTGCCCGATACGCTGGACGCGGAAATCATCCGCGATGGCGCGCGCTTCTTCGAGGAGGGCGAGAAGATGCAGCTTTCCTATGCGGTCAGGAACACCCACCGGACCATCGGCACGCGGGCGTCGAGCCTGATCGTGAAGAACTTCGGGATGAAGAACAACCTTCAGCCCGACCATCTGACGGTGAAGCTGACCGGATCCTGCGGCCAGTCGCTGGGGGCCTTCGCCGCGCCGGGACTGAAGATCGAAGTGTCGGGCGATGCCAACGACTATGTGGGCAAGGGCCTGTCGGGCGGCACCATCGTGGTGCGCCCGCCGATGGGGTCGCCACTCGATGCCGGGGAAAACACGATCATCGGCAACACGGTGCTTTACGGCGCGACGGATGGCTATCTGTTCGCCTCGGGCCGGGCGGGGGAACGGTTCGCCGTCAGGAACTCCGGTGCGACGGTGGTAATCGAAGGCTGCGGGTCGAACGGCTGCGAATACATGACCGGCGGCATGGCGGTCATCCTCGGCTGGATCGGCGCGAACTTTGCGGCCGGCATGACCGGCGGCATGGCCTATGTCTGGGACAAGGACGGCGAGGCGGCACAGCTCCTGAACCGCGAAAGCATCGTCACCTGCCCGGTCACGCATCCGCACTGGGAGGCGGGCCTGAAGGCGCTGATCGAGCGGCATGTGGCCGAGACGGGCAGCCGCCGGGCCGCGGCGATCCTGGCCGACTGGGCGACGGAACGCGCGCGTTTCATCCAGGTCTGCCCGAAGGAGATGCTGGTGCACCTGAGCCATCCGCTGACGACCGAGGCAAAGGCCGTTCCGGCGGAATGATCCAACCGCCCTGTGCCGCCGATCAAGCGGCACAGGGGGCCGGCCGGCCCCGAGCGCACCGGACGGCTGCGGGCGAAGGCTTGACCCCGGACCCGTTGGCGTGGCTATGGTGCGCCATGACCGACAGGCCAAGAAAAACCCGGAAAAAACCCGCAGGCAAGGCCGCACCAGTGCCGGTGCCGGACGACATTCCCACCTGGGGCGAGATTGGGCGCGTGACCCTGCACCTTGCGGCGCGGACGGTGCTTTATGCGGGGGGAGCCTTCCTTGCACTGGTCGTGATCTATACGCTCATCAACCCGCGCCTGACGCCCTATGTCATCGCCGAACGCTTCCGGCAGGGCGGAATCGCGCGGACCTGGGTGCCGATCGAGGACATGGCCCCGGAAGCCGCACTGAGTTTTGTCGCGGCGGAGGATGCGAATTTCTGCACGCACTGGGGGTTCGACATCAAGGCGATCCGCGCCGCGCTGGACGAGGGCGCGGGGCGCGGCGCCTCGACCATCTCGCAGCAGGTGACCAAGAACGTCTTCCTGTGGCAGGGGCGAAGCTGGCTCAGGAAGGCGCTCGAAGGGGTGATGACGCCAATCGTTGAACTGGTCTGGACCAAACGGCGCATTCTGGAGGTCTATCTGAACGTCGCGGAAACCGGCCCCGGCCTGTTCGGCGTGGAAGCGGCGGCGCAGCAGTATTTCGGCGTCTCCGCCGCCGACCTCAGCCCGGCGCAGGCGGCACGCATCGCCGCCGTCCTGCCCGACCCCAAGGGGCGCAATCCCGCCAAGAAGACCGGGTACATGGCGCGCCGGTCGGCGCAAATCCTCTCAGGGGCCGAAACGATCCGGGCGGATGGCCGCGCCGACTGTTTCATGGATTGATCGCCCCCGGCGCGGGCGCTATCAGGGCGGTCATACCCCGGAAAAAGCAGCCCATGACCCGACTTTATCACGTGCCCCTCTCGCCCTTCTGCCGCAAGGTCCGCCTGACGCTGGCGGAAAAGAAGATCGAGGTCGAACTGGTCGAGGAACGTTACTGGGAACAGGGATCGGATTTCCTGCGCCGCAATCCCGCGGGCAAGGTGCCGGTCCTGAAGATCGACAACCGGACGCTGTCGGAAAGCCAGGCGATCTGCGAGTTTCTGGAGGATACGGTACCCGAGCCGCGCCTGATGCCGCGCGATCCTGACGGGCGCTATGAGGTGCGCCGCCTCTGCGCCTGGTTCGACGACAAGTTCCACGACGAAGTGACGTCGAAGCTGCTGTATGAGCGGGTCAACAAGAAGCTGATGGGGCAGGGCTATCCGGATTCGAAGAATGTGAAATCCGGGGCGAGCCGGATCAAATATCACCTCGATTATCTGAGCTGGCTTCTGGATCAGCGGCGCTGGCTGGCGGGCGATCAGATGACGCTGGCCGATCTGACGGCGGCGGCGCACCTGTCGTCCCTGGACTATATCTCGGACGTGGACTGGAACCGGTCGCAGACGCTTCGCGACTGGTATGCGAAGATCAAGTCGCGCCCCTCGTTCCGCTCGATCCTCGCCGATCAGATCCCGGGTTTCCTGCCGCCGCCGCATTACGCGGACCTGGATTTCTGAGAAGGACGCGGGGGCTTTCCGCCCCCTCGCGCTCCCCCGAGGATACTTGCCGACAGAAAATGGCAGGGAGGCGCCGGGCCGGACGGGCGTTAATGGTTTGTAAACCATGCGCGCCGACGATCGGGGCATGCCGACTCGCCCCGCCTTTCAGGAAGCCCCCCTTCCGCTTTTCGCCACCGACGAGGCGGCGGACGCCGCGCTGCCCGAAGGGCGGTTGCCCTCCTACATCCGCGACCACCGCCAACGGCTGAGAGAGCGGTTCATGGCCGGTGGCGCGGCGGCGATGCCCGACTATGAATTGCTGGAGCTGGTCCTGTTCCGCGCCATGCCGCGCCAGGATGTGAAACCGCTGGCCCGGCGGCTGCTCGACCTTTTCGGCGACTTCAACGGAGTCCTGTCCGCGCCGCTTCACCGGCTGGAGGAGGTCCGGGGCGTCGGCCCTGCCGTCATCCAGGAACTGAAAATCGTGGAAGCGGCAGCGCACCGGCTGGCGCGGGCCCGGGTGATGAACCGGCCGGTCCTGTCATCGTGGGATCAGCTTCTGGACTATTGCCGCGCCGCGATGGGGCATCGGGCGACCGAACAGTTCCGTCTGCTCTACCTCGACCGCAAGAATGTGCTGATCGCGGACGAGGAGCAGGCGCGCGGCACGGTCGATCATGTGCCGGTCTATCCGCGCGAGGTGGTCAAGCGGGCGCTGGAGCTGAACGCCAGCGCGCTGATCCTGGTCCACAACCACCCGTCGGGCGATCCCTCACCGTCGGAGGCCGATGTTCTGGTGACGAACCAGATCGTCGATGCGGCGCAGGTGATGGGGATCGTCGTGCATGATCATCTGATCATCGGCAGGGCGGCCGTGCTCAGCTTCCGTGCGCAGGGTTATCTCTGAACCGGCCTCATCTTCCGTTCCGAAATATCCCGGGAGCGCGGGGGCAGGGGCCCCCACCCGCCTCAGGGGGCAACCGCTACCGACAAGGCACGGCGCAGGGGCGCGTCGGCGATCACCAGCCGTTCGCCCACAGCGTCGCAGGCCGGCATGGACAGGCTGATCGCCCCGGTTTTGGCGGGCGCGCCGGGCGCGGTCAGCGCAAGCGTCGCCAGCATGTCGCGGCCGCAGTTCGCGGGCACGACGTCGGCCATGACCGCCAGCTGCGCAGCATCGGCAGCCGCAGGCAGGGTCAGGACCTCGGCCAGGTGCAGGGCAGGCAGCCCCGGATCGCCGAGACGGGTCAGGAAGCCGCCCTGTGCCAGTGTCGGCAAGCCCGGGGTGCGATGGTCCACCTGACGCGAACCGCCGCCGTCCGCCCTGGGCAGGTCGGCCGCCAGGTGAAGATCGGGGGCGCCACGGGTGCTGAGCGCGAAGCGGGTGACGGTGGCGAGATCCGGCACCGGCAGCCTGGCCGTCACCGGCAGGTCGGCGCCGACCGCGACCGAAAACTCGGCCGGATCGGCCAGCGCCGGGATCGTCGCATGAAACCGGCCCTGCGGATCGAGGATCGCGGAAAAGGCCAGCGGACCATGGACGATGCGAACGGGTTCACCGCCGCGGCAAGGGGCTGACAGGACCAACAGCGCCAGCGCGGGCGGCAGATGCGACAGCGTGACCCTTGCCGGTGCGGCACAGGCGGCGTTTTCGCCAAGGCCGACGGGTTCGGTCTGCGGCAGATCCGGCAGGGCCGGCAATGTCCCCGCCGGCTCGGCATGGGCGACGGCCCCTGTCAGGAGCAGGGTCACAAGTCCGATCAGGCAAAGGCCGCGTGCAGTTCCGGTCATCAGCAGGTTCCGATTCGTGTCCGGCGAAGTGTAACCGCCAATCCGGGCGGGGCGATGGCAGAGCCGCCCGGCCGTCAGAGACGGCCGTGGCAGGATTTGAACCGCTCGCCCGAGCCGCAGGGGCAGGGATCGTTGCGGCCGGGGTTGCCCCAGGTGGCGGGATCGGCGTCGTCAAAGCCCTCAAGCCGTTCGCCCGCCGCCGCACCAGCCAGAACCGGGGCTGCGGCTGCGGCCGTCTTTGCGGGCGCCGCAGCGGACGGCTGGGCCGCCGCCTGCTGCTGGGCGAGGAACTGCTGCATCATCGCCTGCTGCTCCTCCGCGCTCATCGGGCGGACCTGGCCAAGCTTCTGCGTGACCTCGGACCTGAGGCTGTTCAGCAGGTTCTCGAACAGCTGGAAGGCTTCGGTCTTGTATTCCGACAGGGGATCGCGCTGGGCATAACCACGGAAACCCACCACCGAGCGCAGATGTTCCAGCGTCACCAGATGTTCGCGCCATTTCGCGTCGATGGTCTGCAAAAGGAACTGTTTTTCGACCTGCCGCATCGTGTCGGCGCCGAAGGCTTCGGCCTTTTCCGCCGCCAGCTTGTCGGACGCCTCATAGATCCGGTCGCGGATCGTATCCTGATCCACGCCCTCCTCGCCCGCCCAGGCGGCCAGCGGCAGGTCCATGTTCATCTGCCGCGCAACCGCATCATGCAGCGCCTCCGTGTCCCACTGATCGGGATAGGACTTCGGCGGCATGAATTCGTCCACGAGATCGTCGACGACCTGCTGGCGCATGTCCTGCACGATATCCTCGATATCGACCGAGGACATGATTTCCAGACGCTGGCCGAAGATCGCCTTGCGCTGGTCGTTCATCACGTCGTCGAACTTCAAAAGCTGCTTGCGGATGTCGAAGTTGCGGCCTTCGACCTTGGCCTGCGCCCGTTCGAGCGACTTGTTCACCCAGGGATGGATGATCGCCTCACCCTCTTTCATGCCGAGCGACGACAGAACCTTGTCGAGCCGGTCGGACCCGAAGATGCGCATCAGGTCATCTTCCAGCGACAGGTAGAAGGACGAGCGCCCCGGATCGCCCTGCCGGCCGGAACGGCCGCGCAGCTGGTTGTCGATCCGGCGGCTTTCGTGGCGTTCGGAGGCAAGAACGAACAGACCGCCCGCCTCCAGCACCTTGGCCTTTTCCTCGGCATGCTCCGCCTCGATCCGGGCACGGATTTCGTCGGGATGCGCCTCGGGGTCGGCGACCACGGCCTCCATCACCTTCATCTCGACATTGCCGCCAAGCTGGATGTCGGTGCCGCGACCGGCCATGTTGGTGGCGATGGTCACGGCGCCGAATTTCCCCGCCTCGGCCACGATCTTGGCTTCCTGCTCGTGCTGGCGCGCGTTCAGGACATTGTGGGGGATGCCTTCACCCTTCAGCATCTCGCTCAGCATCTCGGACTTTTCGATGGAGGTGGTGCCGACCAGGATCGGCTGGCCTTTCTCGTTCGCCTTCTTGATGCGCTTGATGACCGCTTCATATTTCTCGCGCGCCGTGCGGTAGACCTGATCATGGTCATCCTTGCGCGCCACCGGCCGGTTCGTCGGCACTTCCACCACGCCCAAGCGATAGATTTCCATGAATTCCTCGGCCTCGGTGGCGGCCGTGCCGGTCATGCCGGCAAGCTTTTCGTAGAGGCGGAAGTAGTTCTGAAAGGTGACGGAGGCGAGCGTGACGTTTTCGGGCTGGACCTTCACCCCTTCCTTCGCCTCGATCGCCTGATGCAGGCCGTCCGACAGGCGGCGGCCCTTCATCATCCGGCCGGTGAATTCGTCGATCAGGATCACCTCGCCGTCACGCACGATATAATGCTGATCGCGCTGGAAGAGCTTGTGGGCGCGCAAGGCCTGGGTGATGTGATGGACGATCGTGGTTGATTCAGGGTCGTAAAGCGTCTGGCCGGCAGGCAGGATGCCCACTTCCTGCAGGCGTTTCTCGACATATTCGTTGCCATCCTCGGTGAAGGTGGCATTGCGGGTCTTTTCGTCGATCTTGTAATGTTCCGGCGTCAGTTCGGGAACATAGGCGTCGAGCGTCTTGTAAAGTTCCGACCGATCCTGCGAGGGGCCGGAAATGATCAGGGGCGTGCGCGCCTCGTCCACCAGGATACTGTCGACCTCGTCGACGATGGCGAAATAATGGCCACGCTGGGCCATCTCCTCCAGCGAACCCTTCATGTTGTCGCGCAGATAGTCGAAACCCAGTTCGTTGTTGGTCGCGTAGGTGATGTCGGACCGGTAGGCTTCGCGCTTCTCGGCGTCTGGCTGGAACGGATAGACCACTCCGGTGGACAGCCCCAGCGCGGCATAGACCTTGCCCATCCAGGCGGCGTCGCGCTTGGCGAGATAGTCGTTCACGGTGACGACATGGACGCCCTTGCCGGTCAGCGCGTTCAGATAGGCGGGGAAGGTCGCGACCAGGGTCTTGCCTTCGCCGGTGCGCATTTCGGCGATATTGCCCTGATGCAGGAAAATCCCGCCCATCAGCTGCACGTCGAAGGCCCGGAGACCAAGCGCCCGGCGCGCGCCTTCGCGGCAATTGGCGAAAGCTTCGGGCAGGATCTTCTCCAGGCTTTCGCCGCCTGCAACCCGCGTCTTGAACTCGGCGGTCTTTTCCTTCAGCCCCTCGTCGCTCAGCGCCTTGAACTGCTCTTCGAGCGCGTTGATCTTTTCCACCAGCGGGCGCACGGATTTGACGATGCGGTCATTGTGCGTGCCAAAGACCTTCCGCGCGATTGTACCTAGACCCAGCATGTTTTCTCCGCTCGGGTTGCTCTTCAGCCTGTGATCAAGTCGGCCTTGCCGCCGGACCGCGTGCGGCCTAGATAAGCTGCGGTACGGGCAGGCAGGCGGGCCGGTCAAGGCTTCTGGCGATGTAAGCGGCTGCCCACCGATAGTCAACGCTGCAAGGGTTTGCAGCCTGTTCAGGAGCTTGAGAGAATGATGAAACCGGCCCATATCCTTTCGGCCGCCTTGCTGGCGCTCAGCCTTGCTGCGCCTGTCCGTGCCGGAGAACCGACGGCCGATACCGTGGTTGCGGTGGTCAACGGGGCGGAAATCACCCTCGGCCACATGATCGCGGCCCGCGACGCGCTGCCCGAACAATACAAGACCCTGCCCGATGACGTTCTGTTCAACGGTGTTCTGGAACAGCTGATCCAGCAGACCGCACTGGCCGCGGTCGGCGAGGGTGAACAGAACAAGGCCGACGTCCTGATGATCGAAAATCAGAAACGCAGCTATCTCTCGGCGGTGGTGCTGGACAAGGTGGCAGAGGCGGTCGTGACCGACGAGGCGCTGCAAAAGCTCTATGACGAGAAATATTCCACGGCCGAGCCGACCAAGGAATTCGACGCGGCCCATATCCTGGTCGAGACCGAGGACGAGGCAAAGGCGATCAAGGCCGACCTCGACAAGGGCGGCGATTTTGCCGCCATCGCCACCGAAAAATCGAAGGACCGCGGGTCGGCCGCGAATGGCGGTGCGCTGGGCTGGTTCGGGCCGGGCATGATGGTGAAGCCGTTCGAGGATGCGGTGGCCGCCATGGAAAAGGGCGCGATCTCCGACCCGATCCAGACCGATTTCGGCTGGCATATCATCAAGCTGAACGATACCCGCCTGGCAGAAGCGCCGAAGCTTGAGGACGTGAAGGAAGAGCTGGCCGGCGAACTGCGCCAACGGGCGGTCGAAGCCAAGGTCAAGGAACTGACCGACGCCGCCAAGGTCGAGAAGAAGACCGAAGGCATTGATCCGGCGGTGCTGAAAAACAGCGCGCTGATCCAGATCGCGAACTGAACGGGACAGCGGAGGGGGCAAGAGATGGCCAGGGACGACAAGGAGCTGAAATCCAAGGTCCGCAAGCTGAAGCTGAAGGTTGAGAAGCTGAAGGGCCTGCTTGCCCCGCAGCCAAAGGCCGCCAAACCTGTCTCCTCCCTCGCTCCCGCGACCTTCCCCGCCCTGCCGACCATCGCCGGGGCGGAATTCGCCGCCATCGGCGCCGGGATCAAGTATCCGAACCGCAAGGATGTGATGCTGGTGCGGCTTGCCCCCGGCACCAGCATCGCCGGGGCCTTCACCCAGTCCTCCACCCGGTCGGGCTGCGTTCGGGATTGCCAGGAAAAGCTGGCGGCCAGGGTGCCCAAGGGTGCCGGCGCGGCGATCATCGTCAATTCCGGCAATTCGAACGCCTTCACCGGCAAGCTGGGCGACAAGGCCGTGGCGGCTGTGACCAGTGGCGTCGCTGCGGCCCTCGGGTTTCCGGCAAGCCGGGTCTTTTCCTCCTCGACCGGGGTGATCGGCGAACCCCTGCCCTACGAGAAGATTACGGCCGTGATCCCCGATCTGGCCGGAAATCTCGACGCCGATGCGATCGAGATGGCCGCCCAGGCGATCATGACGACCGACACCTTCCCGAAGGGCGCCGCCGCCACGGTTCAGGGCGAGGGCGGACTGATCCACATCAGCGGTATCGCCAAGGGATCGGGCATGATCGCGCCGGATATGGCAACGATGCTGGTCTATATCTTCACCGATGCGAAGATTTCGCAGTCGGCGCTGCAAAGGATCGTCTCGCGCCATGTGGGCGCCACGTTCAATTCGATCACGGTCGACAGCGACACCTCGACCTCCGACACGCTTCTGGTGGCCGCGACCGGCCAAAGCCCGGCGGCAGAGGTGAAGGGCGAAGTGGCCAGGACCTTCGAGACGGCGCTCAAGGGCGTGATGACGAGCCTTGCCCATCAGGTGATCCGCGATGGCGAGGGGGCAACGAAATTCGTCGAAGTCCGGGTGAGCGGTGCCGCGACGGACGAAGATGCGGCGAAGGTCGCCTTCGCGATCGCCAACTCGCCGCTCGTCAAGACCGCGATCGCGGGCGAAGACCCGAACTGGGGCCGCATCGTCGCCGCTGTCGGCAAGTCCGGGGCCGAGGCCGACCGCGACCGGCTGACCATCCGTTTCGGGGATATTCTGGTGGCCGAAAAAGGCTGGCGCTGCCCCGACTACCGCGAAGAAGACGGCGCGGCCTATATGAAACAGGCCGAACTGGTGATCGGGGTCGACCTTGGCCTCGGGCGCGCCAAGCGCTCGGTCTGGACCTGCGACCTGACCAACCGTTATGTCGAGATCAACGCCGACTACCGCTCCTGATCCTCTCAGCTTCCTCATTTTCTGTCCTCAAGTATCCCGGGGGTCCGGGGGCAGCGCCCCCGGTGGACCGGGACGGAAAACCCGATGAAAACCTTGCTTGTCACCGCCGTTGCCCTGATCGACGCCGACGGGCGCGTGCTTCTGGCCGAGCGCCCCGCTGGAAAATCACTTGCGGGCCTCTGGGAGTTTCCGGGTGGCAAGGTCGAACCGGGCGAGACGCCGGAGGTCGCGCTGATCCGCGAGTTGCGGGAGGAGCTTGGCATCGACACCTGGAAAAGCTGCCTGGCCCCCCTGACCTTCGCCAGCCACAGCTATGCGGACTTCCATCTGCTGATGCCCTTGTTTGCCTGCCGGCGCTGGCAGGGTACGCCTGCGCCGCACGAGGGGCAGCGGCTGGCCTGGGTCCGGGCGCGGGATCTGAAGGACTATCCGATGCCGCCCGCCGACCTGCCGCTGATCCCGATCCTGCGCGACTGGCTCTGATCCGCCCCGGGGCCGACCAGTGCAAATCTGCAACGTCCGGGGGGAACCCGGTGCGAACGCGCACCTTTTATTGTTTCCACACGGGCCGAATTGTGTCAGCCTCGTGACAAGGCCGCTTTGGGGAGGAGAAACCGGCGCGGTCTTGGCCTATTCGGCAGCCCAACAAGGGGATACAGGGATGCTGCGAACCATCACTCTCGGCAGTTGCGTGCAGGTACAGGGCACGTTCGAGCGCGAACTGGACAACGGAAAGATCCGTATCCGCGTGGGCGAGCGGGTGTTTGAGGGGTATCCGATCCAGAAAAAAGCCGCCTGAACAACAGGCGGCGTGTCCGGCGGAAGATGATCGGGGGGCAGAATGCCCCCCTTTTCTTTTAGGCGAGCGTACGCTCGATCTCTTCACGCTCGAAGATTTCGATGACGTCGCCCTGACGGACATCATCGTAGTTCTCGAAGGCCATGCCGCATTCCTGCCCGGACTGGACTTCTTTGACTTCGTCCTTGAATCGCTTGAGAGTTTTCAGCGTCCCCTCATGGATCACCACGTTGTCGCGCAGCAGGCGGACGCCGGCCGACCGGCGCGCCACGCCTTCGGTGACCAGGCAGCCCGCGACCTTGCCGACACCCGACACCTTGAAGACTTCAAGGATCTTCGCATAGCCGATGAAGGTCTCGCGCACTTCGGCCTTCAGCAGACCCGAGGCCGCGGCTTTGATGTCATCCACCAGATCATAGATGATCGAGTAATAGCGGATCTCGACCCCCTTCTGGTTGGCGGCGGCGCGGGCCGGCGCATTGGCCCGCACGTTGAAGCCGATGACCGGGGCATTGGAGGCTTCGGCAAGGCCGATATCTGATTCGGTGATGGCGCCCACACCGTAATGCAAGACCCGCACCCGCACTTCTTCGTTGCCGATCTTTTCCATAGCCTGAACAATCGCCTCGGCGGAGCCCTGCACATCGGCCTTCACCACGATCGGCAGTTCGGCGATGTTCTTGTCTTCCTTGGCCTTGGCCATCAGCTGTTCGAGCGTCGTCGCGGCACCGGCTGCCGCGCGTTTGTCCTTGGCCGCCTTCTCGCGGTAAGTCGCGATTTCGCGCGCCTGGGCTTCGGTTTCGACCACGTTCAGCACGTCACCCGCTTCGGGCGTGCCGTTCAGGCCCAGAACCTCGACCGGAACCGACGGACCAGCCTCAGCAATCCGCTCGCCCTTGTCGTTGATGAGTGCCCGCACCTTGCCCCATTGTTCGCCGACGACGAAGATGTCGCCCTGCCGCAGGGTGCCATTCTGCACCAGAACCGTGGCGACCGGGCCGCGACCCACGTCGAGCTTGGCTTCGATGACAGCACCCGAGGCCGCGCGTTCCGGGTTGGCGCGCAGTTCGAGGATTTCCGCCTGAAGCGCGATGTTCTCCAGAAGCTTGTCGAGGCCGAGGCCGGTCTTGGCGGAAACCTCGACGTCCAGCACGTCGCCCGACAGCGCCTCGACGACGACCTCGTGCTGCAGAAGATCGGTGCGGACCTTCTGCGGATTGGCGTCGTATTTGTCGACCTTGTTGATCGCCACGATCATCGGCACCTTGGCCGCCTTGGCGTGGGCAATCGCCTCGATCGTCTGGGGCATCACGGCATCATCGGCCGCAACCACCAGCACCACGATGTCCGTCACCTGCGCGCCCCGGGCGCGCATCGAGGTGAAAGCCGCGTGGCCGGGCGTATCGAGGAAGGTCAGAACCGCACCATTGTCGGTTGTCACCTGATAGGCACCGATATGCTGGGTGATGCCGCCGGCTTCGCCCGACACCACGTTCGCGTGACGGATGGCATCCAGAAGCGAGGTCTTGCCATGGTCGACGTGGCCCATGATCGTTATGATCGGCGGGCGGGACTGCAGGTCTTCGGCGCGGTCCTTGACCGAGTCGATCACCTGTTCCACGTCGGCATCCGACACACGCACCGCCTTGTGGCCGAACTCCTCGATCACCAGTTCGGCGGTGTCGGCGTCGATGGCCTGGTTCATGGTGACCATCAGGCCCATCTTCATCAGCGACTTGACCACATCGGCGGCGCGTTCGGCCATGCGGTTGGCCAGCTCCGACACAACGATGGTTTCCGGCAGCTGCACGTCGCGCACCTGCTTTTCGGCCTTGTGGCCCA
>CAZRKU010000092.1:0-12758 GCA_964600685.1 uncultured Frigidibacter sp.
ATCGGCGGCGATCCCGGCATCGGCAAGTCGACACTCCTGCTGCAGGCGGCCGCGGCGCTGGCGCGCCAGAATACGGCCTGCGCCTACATCTCCGGCGAAGAGGCGCTGGACCAGGTCCGGCTGCGCGCCGAGCGTCTGGGCCTGGGCGACGCACCGGTGCAGCTGACGGCCGCCACCTCGGTGCGCGACATCGTGGCGACGCTGGAGCGGCCCGACGCCCCCAAGGTCGCGGTGATCGACTCGATCCAGACCATGTGGCTCGACACGGTCGACAGCACGCCAGGCACCGTCACGCAGGTCCGCGCCTCCTCGCAGGCGCTGGTCGAACTCGCCAAGCGCCGCGGCATCGCGGTGCTGCTGGTCGGCCACGTCACCAAGGATGGCGCCATCGCCGGACCACGCGTGCTCGAGCACATGGTCGACACGGTGCTCTATTTCGAAGGCGAGCGCGGCCACCAGTTCCGCATCCTGCGCGCCGTCAAGAACCGCTTCGGCCCCGCCGACGAGATCGGCGTCTTCGAGATGACCGGCGCCGGCCTGAGCGAAGTGTCGAACCCCTCGGCGCTCTTTCTCTCCGAACGCGGGCAGGCCAGCCCCGGCTCGGCGGTCTTCGCCGGGATCGAAGGCACAAGGCCGGTTCTGACCGAAATCCAGGCCCTCGTCGCGCCCTCCCCCCTCGGCACCCCGCGCCGCACCGTCGTCGGGCTGGATGCCGGTCGCCTCTCGACCATCCTTGCCGTGCTTGAGGCGCGCTGCGGCATTCCCTTCGCCGGGCTCGACGTGTTCCTGAACGTGGCGGGCGGGATGCGCGTCTCCGAACCCGCCGCCGATCTGGCGGTCGCGGCCGCCCTGCTGTCGGCGCGCGAAGACGTCGCCTTGCCGCCCGATATGGTGGTCTTCGGGGAAATCTCGCTCTCGGGGGCACTGCGCCCGGTGTCGCAGACCGAAAACAGGTTGAAAGAAGCCCGAAAACTTGGTTTCTCACAGGCAGTGGCGCCGGAGCGGACCAAATCCGAAGGCGACGCGGGAATGCGGGTGCGGAAAATGCCGGACCTTGTGACATTTGTCGGCGAGCTGTTCGCAGCCGGCTAAGGAAGGAAGTTGCCCATGGAAGGCTTCACCATCGTCGACGCCGGCGTTCTGGTCATCGTGCTGATGTCGGCGATCCTGGCCTACAGCCGCGGCCTGGTGCGCGAGGTGTTCGCCATCCTCGGCTGGGTGGCCGCGGGTGTCGCCGGCTTCATGTTCGCCGCCAATGCCGCGCCGCTGATCAAGCAGATTCCGGTGCTCGACGGTTTTCTGGGCGACAATTGCGAACTCTCGACCATCGCCGGTTTCTTCGCCGTCTTTGCCGGCGCCCTGATCCTCGTGTCGATCTTCACGCCGCTCTTTGCCGCGATCATCCAGCGCTCCGCGCTGTCGGGTGTCGATCAGGGACTCGGTTTCCTCTTTGGCGTGGCGCGCGGCGTTTTGCTGGTTGCGGTCGCCTTCCTCGTCTACAACCGGCTGATGGCCGATGCCGCCGTCCCGATGGTCGACAGTTCGCGTTCCGCGGCCGTCTTCGCCTCGCTTGAGGGCAAGCTGAACGAACAGGTGCCAAGCGACGCGCCCGGCTGGATCGCGGACCGCTACAACGATCTCGTCGGCGGCTGCGGGGCGGCGGTCACCGTCGATCCCGGCGCCGCGACCGGTGCTGAGACGGGCGCCTCCTCCGGCACCGACACCACCGGTGCCAAAACCGTGACCCCCTGACTTCCGCTATTGCGTCATCGCCCCGTGACATGGCCGGAAAGAGCGACTAAGGAAGCGCCAAGACGACCTGCCCCGGAATCGGAGAGCCCGGCCCATGCGCCCATTCCTTTCGCACCCCTTCGACCCCCGGAACGACGGGGACAAGCTGAAGGAGGAGTGCGGCGTTTTCGGCGTGATCGGCGTGACGGACGCGGCGAACTTCGTGGCGCTCGGCCTGCACGCGCTGCAGCATCGCGGGCAGGAAGCCGGCGGCATCGTCGCCTATGACGATGCGGAAGGCTTCAACAGCGTCCGCCGCTTCGGCTATGTGCGCGACAATTTCACCAAGCCCGACGTGATGGAAACCCTGCCCGGCGCGCTGGCCATCGGCCATGTCCGCTACTCCACCGCAGGCTCCAAGGGCCATACCGCGATCCGCGACGTGCAGCCCTTCTTCGGCGAATTTTCCATGGGCGGCGCCGCCATCGCGCACAATGGCAACCTGACCAATGCCGCCAGCCTGCGCCGCGATCTGATCGAGAGGGGAGCGATCTTCCAGTCCTCGTCGGATTCGGAATGCATCATCCATCTGATGGCCCGCTCGATCCAGAAAAGCCTGTCCGAACGGATCAAGGATGCGCTCCGTGCCGTCGAAGGCGCTTTCTCGATCGTCGCCATGACCCGCACCAAGCTGATCGGGGTGCGCGACCCGCTGGGCGTGCGCCCGCTGGTCCTGGGCCGCATCGGCGACGGCGCCTATGTGCTTTCCTCGGAAACCTGCGCGCTCGACATCATCGGCGCGGAGTTCGTGCGCGAGGTCGAACCCGGCGAGATGGTGGTGATCTCCAGGGGCCAGATCGAAAGCTCGCGCCCCTTCCCCCCGGCGAAACCGCGTTTCTGCATCTTCGAACATGTCTATTTCTCGCGCCCCGATTCCATCCTGGGCGGGCGTTCGGTCTATGAAACCCGCCGCCAGATCGGGGTGGAGCTGGCCCGCGAAGCGCCGGTTGAGGCTGATCTGGTCTGCCCGGTCCCCGACTCGGGCACCCCTGCCGCCATCGGTTATGCCCACGAATCCGGCATCCCCTATGGCATGGGCATCATCCGCAATCAGTATATGGGCCGCACCTTCATCGAGCCGACCGAGTCGATCCGCAACATGGGCGTCCGCCTCAAGCTGAACGTCAACCGCGCGCTGATCAAGGGCAAGCGGGTGATCCTCGTCGATGATTCGGTGGTGCGCGGCACCACCAGCCGCAAGATCAAGGACATGATCCTCGATGCCGGCGCGGCCGAGGTGCATTTCCGCATCGCCTCGCCGCCCACCGCCTGGCCCTGTTTCTACGGCGTCGATACGCCCGAACGCTCCAAGCTTCTCGCCGCCACGATGAGCGAGGAGCAAATGCGCGAATGGATCGGCGTCGACAGCCTGAAATTCATCTCGCTCGACGGCCTCTACCGCGCGGCGGGCGAAGCGGCGGGCCGCGATCCGAAGAATCCGCGTTATTGCGATGCCTGCTTCTCCGGCGACTATCCGGTCGCCCCGGCGGATCAGCTTGCCAAGGGCTTCCAGATGAAGGCGGCGGAGTAACGGACGGGGGCATGTTGACATGACTGCCCCTGCCCCGGTCGACGCCTGCCTTGCCGCGGTTCCGGACAAGCATCAGTGCGCTGCCCCTGCCGATCCGCGTGGCCTGATCCGGAACATTCTGCCGGGGGCGCTGGCGCGCCGGGCCATATTCCGGCGTCTGGCGGAAGTTCCGAACCATGGCTGATCCCGTCCGCTACCGCCCGCATCATTTCCTCTGCTCGCTCGGCTTTCAGGGCAAAGGCTATTCGCCAGACTTCACCATGAACATGACCGCCATCGTCATGGGCCGCCTACGCGCGGAAGGCGGCGACGAAACCGTGATCGAGGTGGTGGGCGCGACCGACGACATCTGCGCGCCCTGCCCCAAGCGGCGCGGCACGCTCTGCACCAACCAGCCTCAGATCAAGGTGCTGGACCGCGCCCACGCCAGCGTCCTGAAGCTCGAACCGCACGAACGCCTGACCTGGGGCGAGGCGCAGACCCGCATCCGCGCCAACGTGCCCCCCGGCAGCCTGACGGTGCTCTGCAAGGGTTGTGAATGGGAACCCTACGGCATGTGCGAGGAGGCCCTCGCCCGGCTGCACGCTGGCAAGGGCTGACCGGCACCTGCCGTCAGGGAGCGGCGGTTACCGGCGCGCGGCGCTGCTGACCCACCGGGGCCGGCCCTGCGGGGCAAGGTGATCAGGTGCCAAGTGGCCCGGTCAGGCGGCGAGGGAAGCGAGGATATCGGCGAGTTCCTGCGGCCTGAAGGTGAAGGCCGAATGGGCGGAAGAGATCTCGATGGGGCTGACCCCGAGCATGGCTGCGAAGGCCCGCTGCCGCTCGGGGGGAATGACCTGATCCTCGGTGCAAAGGATGTAGGCGCGCGGGATCTCAGGAATCGCGGCGCCCGGCCAGGGCTGGTTCACCGCCAGCCACCCCTGCTTTCGCTGGGTCGCCTGCAGGAACTCCATGTAAGCGTCGCGCTCCTCCGGCGGCGCCAGCGAGGCGAGCAGGTCGAAGTCGAACGCGCGCGTCCCGTCGCCGTTATCAACGATGACCGATCCGATCGCAGCCTGAACATCCGGGCCGAGGCTCTCGTAGATCGACCGCCCCGGCTCCGGCACGACGGCGGCGACAAAGATCAGGCGGTCGGCCGGCACCCTTGCGGCAACGAGGGGTATCGTCGCACCACCCACTGAATGGGCGACAAGGACGCGGGGGCGGCCGGTTCCCTCCATCGCCCGGACCACGGCGGAGGCGTAGTCGTCCAGCGTCGCGTCGGCGCGCTCGCAGGGCAGATCGACATTGACGACCCGGTGCCCGCGGGCCTCGAGGTAAGGCACGGTCGGAGCGAGTTCCGCCGGCGATCCGAAGCCGCCGTGGACGAAGACAAAGGTGGTTGGCATGCTTCGCACTCCATTTGAGCCACGCTCCGAATATACATGCCAGGCACCCCCTCGCGAAGCGAAACGGTGCCGGGGGCGGACCGGCGGCGTGCCGCGCCCCCGCCTTTTTTCGATTGCGCTCGCCTGCCTGGAATGCCAAACCCCGCGCCATGACCGAACCGATCCCGACCGCTCGCCCCCTCGCCCTCGTGACCGGCGCCTCGCGCGGCCTTGGCTTTGCCATCGCCTCCGAACTCGGCGCGCAGGGCTGGCACGTCCTCGCCGTCGCCCGCACCGTGGGCGGACTGGAGGAACTGGACGACCGCATCCAGCGTGCGGGCGGCTCGGCAACGCTCGCGCCCCTGAACATCACCGACGACAAGGCGATGGAACATCTGGCCCAGTCAATCGCCGCGCGCTGGGGCCAGCTTGGCCTTTGGGTCCATGCCGCCGTTCATGCCGCCCCGCTCGCCCCGGCCGGTCATGTCGACGGCAAGGATTTCGACAAGTCGGTCGCGACCAACCTGCGCGCCACCGCGACGCTGATCCCGCTGATCGAGCCGCTTCTGCGCGCCGGTCAGGGCACCGCGCTGTTTCTCGACGATCCGCGCGGCGGCGAGAAGTTCTTCGGCGCCTACGGGGCGACGAAGGCCGGCCAGATGGCGCTGGTCCGAAGCTGGCAGGCGGAATGCGCCAAGACCGGGCCGCGCGTCCTGATCCTCGAACCCGCCCCGACCGCCACCGCCACCCGCGCGCGCTTCTTCCCCGGCGAGGACCGGACCGTTCTGGCCGACATCCACGACGAAGCCCGCAGGCTGATCGCACAACTCTGACCGGCTTTCGGGACGGGCGCGCTTTACCTTGTGCCCGGTTCTGACTAAAGGTCAGAAAAGTGCAATCGGGGCGGACATGCGCATTCTCATCACCAACGACGACGGGATCAATGCGCCGGGGCTTGAGGTCCTGGAGGCCATCGCCACCGACATCGCCGGACCGTCCGGCGAGGTCTGGACCGTCGCCCCCGCGTTCGAGCAGTCGGGCGTCGGCCACTGCATCAGCTACACCCATCCGATGATGATCGCCAAGCTCGGCCCCCGCCGCCATGCCGCCGAAGGCAGCCCGGCCGATTGCGTGCTGGCCGGCATCCATGACGTGCTTCAGGGCACGCGCCCCGATCTGGTTCTGTCGGGCGTGAACCGCGGCAACAACGCGGGCGAGAACGTGCTTTACTCCGGCACCATCGGCGGCGCGATGGAGGCAGCCTTGCAGGGCATCCCCGCCATCGCCCTGTCGCAGTTCATGGGCGCCGCGAATGACGCCCTTGACGACCCGTTCGAGGCGGCGCGGCAACTTGGCACCGGGGTGGTGCGGACGCTTCTGGACAAGGGGCTGTGGGATGGCAATGACTACCGGCTGTTCTACAACGTCAATTTCCCGCCCCTGCCCGCCGCAGAGGTCAAGGGCATGCGCGTCGCGGCACAGGGCTTTCGCACCTACACGCGCTTTTCGGTGGAACCGCACCTGTCGCCCTCGGGGCGGAAGTTCCTGTGGATCAAGGGCGGCCCGCAGCATCGGCCGACCGCGCCTGGCACGGATGTCACGGCGAACCTCGACGGTTACATCGCGGTCACGCCCATGCGGGCGGACCTGACCGCGCATGACAGGCTGAGCGAACTTTCCGAACGGCTGGCCAAAGAACTGGGGTGAGGGGCGGATGGAACAGGACCGGGCAGAGCAGAAGATGCGGTTCCTTTACACCCTGCGTTCGAAGGGCGTGACCGACGCCCGCGTGCTGACCGCGATGGAGGCCGTGGACCGCGGCCTGTTCGTCAAGGGCATCTTCGCCGACCGTGCCTATGAGGACATGCCGCTGCCCATCGCCTGCGGCCAGACGATCAGCCAGCCCTCGGTCGTGGCGCTGATGACCCAGGCGCTGGACATCAGCCCGCGCGACAAGGTGCTGGAGGTGGGCACCGGCTCGGGCTATCAGGCGGCGATCCTCGCGCAGCTCGCCCGCCGGGTCTATACGGTCGACCGGCACAAGCGGCTGGTGCGCGAGGCGGACCAGATCTTCCGCAGCCTCGATCTGGCCAATATCACCGCCTTTGCCGCGGATGGCAGCTTCGGCCTGCCCGATCAGGCGCCCTTTGACCGCATCATCGTGACCGCCGCCGCCGAAGACCCGCCCGGCCCCCTATTGGCGCAGCTTCGCATCGGCGGTATCATGGTCCTGCCGGTCGGCCAGTCGGACGCGGTGCAGAGCCTGATCAAGGTGACGCGCAGTGAAACCGGGTTCGACTATGACGAACTGAGGCCGGTGCGCTTCGTGCCGCTGGTCGAGGGTCTGGTGCAGGATTAGGCCGTGCCATCGGCACGGCTGAGAGAGCAAAAGGGTCCGGTCAACGGCCCCATGGCGGTGAGGAAACGAGCATGTCGGTCAAAATTTCTGGACGGTTCATTCGTGGGGCGGCGATGGGGGTTTCGCTCCTGTCGCTGGCGGCCTGCGAAAGCAACGGGTTGTTTGACGGCGATCTGCGCCATCTGGGTCAGGGCGGGTTCGATACGTCGGACGCGGTCTTTCAGGCAACCTCCAACCGGCCAGCGCCGGATGCGCGCGGCATCATCTCCTATTCCGGCTATCAGGTCGCAGTGGCGCGGCAGGGGGACACGGTGGCCAGCATAGCGGCGCGCGTGGGCATTCCGGCAGGCGAACTGGCCAGCTACAACGCGCTGGACCCGAACGCGCCGCTGCGCCGGGACGAGGTTCTGGCCCTGCCGCGCCGGGTCGATGCCGGTGCCCTGCCCGCAACCGGCCTTGCCACTGGCCCCTTGCCCGCAACGACGCCCGGCAGGCCGGGCGGCATCGACGTGTCGACGATCGCCGCGGGTGCGATCGACCGGGCGGAGGCCGGAAAACCGGCGGCGGCACCGGCGGCCAAACCCGCCGCCAGCCCGAAACCTGCAGCACCGACCGGGGCCGAACCCCTGCGCCACAAGGTCGAACGTGGCGAAAGCGCCTATTCGATCGCCCGGCTTTACAATGTGAACGTCAAGGCGCTGGCCGACTGGAACGGGCTGGGCAATGATCTTGCCGTCCGCGAAGGTCAGACGCTTTTGATCCCGGTCAGTGCCGGGGCGCCACCGCCGAGCGCGCTTGTGGTGACCGAACCGGGCGAAGGTTCGCCCACACCGACGCCGCCCTCGGCCAGCAAGCCTCTTCCGGCCGAAAAACCCGCAAAAGCGAGCGAGCCTGTGGCGACACCGCCTGCACCCGACCTCGCTACAAGCGCCCCTGCCACGAAACTCGCCATGCCGGTGTCCGGCAAGATCATCCGCGGCTATCAGAAGAAGAAGAACGAAGGGATCGAAATCGCGGCTGCCGCCGGCACGGCCGTCGCCGCAGCCGGTGATGGCACTGTCGCCGCCATCACCAAGGACACCGAGGGCGTGCCGATCCTGGTGGTGCGCCACGCAGGCAACCTCCTGACGGTCTATGCCAATATCGACGCGATCACCGTCAAGAAGGGCGACAAGGTGAGCCGTGGTCAGCCCATCGCCGAGGTCCGCGCCTCCGACCCGGCTTTCCTGCATTTCGAAGTCCGGCAGGGGTTCGATTCCGTCGACCCGATGCCTTACTTGCAATGACCGCTAGCCCTGCGCGGCAAAGCGCGGGGCGGTGCCCTTCTGGCGGAAATGATTGCGGGCGGCGCGATCTTCCTGCGGGCTGAGGCCAAATTCGTCGCGGTAATGGCGCACCATCGGCGTCGAGCTGGAAAAGCCGACCGCCAGCGCGACGGCCGTGATCGTCATGTCGGAAAACTGCACCAGCTGGCGGGCCTGCTTCATGCGGATCATCCGGTAATAGCGCAGGGGCGGCTGGCCGGTCGCCGCGCGGAAAGTGCGGTCGAACTGGCGCGCCGACAGACCCGCCCGCCGCGCCACCTCGGCAATCGGCAGGGGCTGTTCGACATGGTCGGAAAAGAGCCGGATCGCCGCCGCCACCGGGCGCGGCAGCGTGTCCTGCGTGCGGTCGGCCCTCCAGCCGGGTGTGCGCTGCATCACGTCAGGCCCGCGCACGACCGGGTGCTGGAACCAGCAGGCCACTTCGGTCATCACCTCCGGCCCCAGATCATCCTCGATCAGCTTCAGCATCAGGTCGAACACCGCCGTCGCGCCCGCCGCCGTGATCCGCTTCCGGTCGATGGTGATCACCGCCTCGCGCGCCTCAAGGTCGGGAAATTCGGCGGCAAAAGCCGCCTCGTAACACCAATGCACCGACGCGGCGTGACCATGCAGCAATCCCGCCCGCGCCAGTGGGAAGATCCCGCCGGAAAAGCCGCCGGTCACCACCCCCCGGCGGGCCAGCCAGCGGCAGTCCGCCCGCGCCTTCCTCGGATTCTGGAAATCCCCCGCCGGGCCGGACAGGAAAAACAGATAGTCGAGGCCGCGCGCGTCGGTGAGCGCAAGCGAGGGTTCGAACATCACCTCCGCCGATGAGGTCACCCGCGCCCGGTCCTCACCCACCACCGACCAGCGGAACGCGTGCTGGCCGGTGATTTCATTGGCCGCGCGCAGGGGCTCGATGGCCGAAGTCAGACATGCCATCGGAAAACCGGGAAAGATCAGGAAACCAAGATGTTTCGTCGCATTCTGCATGTTGGGGGCATACACTTGCAGGAAAAAGCCATATACTGTCAGGAATAATATATTCGACAGGGTTTGCCTATTCTGATTTAGGCCATCCGTAACGATTTCCAAGCCGCCCAGATGGCGCCCGCCGGAGAGTGTCATGACACAGACGAGTGTGAAAACCGCCGCAAAATCAAAGGCTGCCGCCGCGGCCTTGACCCAAGACCCCCATCGGGTCTCCGAGCCGCGCGAAAAGAACCTCGAAGTGGCGATCGGCCGCGCGGTCAGGGCCTTCCGTCGGCAGAAGGCGATGACGGTTGCGGACCTCTCCAAACAGACCGGGCTTTCCATCGGCATGCTGTCGAAAATCGAGAATGGCATCACCTCGCCCTCGCTCGCCACGATGCAGTCGCTGGCTCATGCCCTTTCCGTGCCGATCACCGCCTTCTTCCGCCGCTACGAGGAACGCCGCGAGGTCATGCATGTGAAAGCCGGAAAGGCGGTCGAGCAGGAACGCGCCGGCACCCGGTCAGGCCATCAATACAACCTCCTGGGCCATATCGGGGCCAATGCATCGGGGGTGATCGTGGAACCCTACATGATCACCCTGTCAGAAACGTCGGACGTGTTTCCGACCTTCCAGCATGACGGGATCGAACTCCTGTACATGCTGGAGGGCGAGGTCGAATACCGCCACGGCGAGCAGACCTTCCTGATGGAGCCGGGCGACAGTCTTTTCTTTGACGCCGACGCCCCGCACGGGCCGGAAAAGCTGAACAAGCTGCCGGCGCGGTTTCTGAGCGTGATTTCCTATCCGCAGGCGGACTGACCGCGCCTCAGGCGCGGTTCTGCCAGGTCCAGACTTCGGTCCGGATCCGCGCCTGTTTGTAGGCGTCATAGATCGACATTGCCCAGACGAAGATCCCGCCCGACAGCTTGCCGACCACCGAGACATCGGCCCCGGCGGTCTTGAGCGTGAACCCCCCCAGCAGCAGGATGAAGAACAGGAACCCCAGACCGCGCAGCGGCTGACGGTTCATGACCTGCCCGGTTCCGGGAAGAACGATGGCCGCCGCAAGAACGACGAGGGGAGCCATGGGCTTGGCCCTGTTCATGCCGCCGCCCCTTCGGTGGCGGGTTCCGCCGAAAGGGCGGCGGAGATCGCGAGACACTGCGACAGGAGCGGGCGCAGCACCTCGGGCGCCAGCGGCACCATGCCCAGTTCCGCGTCACGGAAGATCAGATAACGCGAACGGTCACCCTCCTCCGCCAGCCAGACGATGCGCAGGCCGCGCGGGCTGGCCAGGACCTCTTTCACGCGCGGCGAGAAGAAGGCCGCCCGAACGGCTTGAAGCGCGGTGCCCTGCGGCAGTTCATCGGGGTCATCGGTCCTGACCGCCAGATCGGCGGGGAAACCCGGCGGCGTCACAAGCTGCACCGGCAGCGCGCCGAAGCGGGAGAAGACCTCGCTTCCCGTGGGTCGCATCATGAAATCGGTGGTGGCGCGCAAGGGTTGCGGTGAAGGCACCGTCACCATCAGCCACAGGCTTGGCAACTTGCGGAAAGTCAGCGTATCGGGCACCACCTGCAGGTCGAAAAGCTGCCCGGCGAAAGAGCCGTTCAGACGCGGGAAGCCATGATCCGCCCGGCCCCGCCGCAGTTCGGTGAAAAGCCCCGCGCATTCGTCGAAATAGGCCAGCCGCGCCCTGATCCGATGGGCTGTTGCCGCCCTGATGCGCGCGAATGCCAGAACGATCAGCGTCAGCAGCGCCACCCCCGCCAAACCTGTCCAGATCGTCACCAGCCCTGCCCCCCTCGAAAGGAACCGGCCCGCCTTGGAGGGCGGGCCAGAGATTCGGATCAATAGCCCTGCGGTTTCGGCCAGGGCATGGTGAACTGCGCCCCCCGGCTGACGAAGCGGTACCGCCAGAAGTGGAACCAGAGCGACACCACGACGTAGAAGCCGATCATCGCCACCAGCTGCGTGCCATAGCCGAGGAACACCGCGAAGAAGGTGATCCCGCACAGGCACAGAAGCACGATTGCCGGCAGCGGGTGGAACGGATGTTCATAACCGCGCTTGATCGACCCCATCGGCCATTTGCGGCGGAAAAGGATGATGTTCAGCGGCATGAACGTATATTCCAGAAGCCCCGACAGGATCGAGAAGGTGATCACCTGATCGAGCGGCGCGCCCAGGGCAAAGATCAGCGCGATGGGAACAAGGAAGATGATCGAGCGATAGGGCGTGCGGAACTTCGGATGCACCGCGCCGAACCAGCCCGGCAGATACTTGTCGCGGCCCATCGCGAACCAGGCACGGCTTGCGTCATTGATGCAGCCGTTGGCCGAAGCGAGCGTGGCAAAGAGCGTGCCGAAGCCCAGGAACCACACCAGCGCATTCGACCCCGACAGGCGCGCCGTGTCGAACAGGGGCGCGACCGAACCGTTTACCCCGTCGCCCAGAAACTCCCAGGGCAGCACGCCGGTGGAGACATACCAGGTGAGCGTCGCTGCGATCAGCAGTGTCATGATCCCGGCCAGCGTGCCGAACGGCAGCGCGCGGGCGGGCGAGCGCACCTCCTCGGCCGCCTGGGTCGTGCCCTCGATCCCGAGGTAGTACCACAGGCCGAAATGCATCGCCGCCAGCACCCCGATCCAGCCGTAGGGCAGTTCATGCCCCTCCATCAGCGCCGCATGCTGCATGATCCCGCCGCCGAGCACGCCCGAGGTCGACAGGAACAGCACCAGGATCGCCACGAAGGCGAAGGCGGTGATGACGAGGTTGAAGGTCAGCGTCGCCAGAACCCCGCGGTAGTTCAGCCAGGCCAGGAACAGGATGACCAGCACGATGAAGGGCCGCTGGTCCAGTTCGCCCGTATAGCCGGTCATGCCCGCCACGACATAGATCAGATAGCCCGCGGTGATCGCATTCGCGGCCTCCAGCATCGTATAGGCGAAAGTCAGGTAGAGACCGACGTTGAAGGCCATCAGCGGCCCGACGATATGTTTGGCCTGCGTATATTGCCCCCCGGCCGCCGCAACGGTCGAAGTCACTTCCGAATCGATCATCGCGACGCAGGTGTAAAGGATCCCCGCGAACCAGCAGGCGATCAGCGCCGCATAGGCCCCGCCCTTGCCGACCGCGAAGTTCCAGCCCATGTATTCGCCGACCAGAACGATGCCCACGCCCAGCGCCCAGACGTGCGCGGGCCCGAGTACCCGGAGCAGGCCGACCTTGGTGCCATGCGGCCCCATGCCGTCCATCGTCTGTGAGGTGATGTCCACTTGTGTCATGTCTGTCCCCTCACCGATGGTGTTCTTCGGTCATCGCTTCAAGTTCGCCCTCGCGGGACGAGGTCAGAACCTCCTCCGAATATTGCGAGTCGATCTTGAACCAGTCGATCACCATGTAGAGGCCGAAGACGGCAGACAGGCCC
>CAZRKU010000093.1:0-12703 GCA_964600685.1 uncultured Frigidibacter sp.
CATCACGATGGAGGATTGCATCCGGCGCGGCATGCCGATGCTGCTTCTGTCGGCGGGGCAGGCGGGGGCGACGGCCCCTGCGCCGATCGCGCTGACCATCGTGCAGGCGGTGGCGGAATGCCTGGCGGGCGTGGTCTATGTGAACGCGATCAAGAAGGGCGCCCCGGCGATCTTCGGCACCTGGCCGTTCGTGTCGGACCTGCGCACCGGCGCGATGTCGGGCGGGTCTGCCGAACAGGCGCTCTTGACCGCCGGTTGCGCGCAGATGCACCGGTTCTATGATCTGCCGGGGGGGGCGGCTTCGGGCATATCGGACTCGAAACTGCCGGACATGCAGGCGGGCTGGGAGCAGGGGATCACCAATGCGCTGGCTGGTCTTGCCGGGCTGAACATGTGCTACGAGGCGGTGGGCATGCATGCCTCGCTTCTGGGCTTCTGCATGGAGAGCCTGGTTCTGGGTGACGACCTGCTGGGCCAGGCCATGCGGCTGGTGCGCGGGATCGACGTGACCGAGGATTCGACCAGTATCGAGGCAATGAAATCCGTCTGTCTGGGCGGGCCGGGACATTATCTCGGGTCCGATCAGACGCTGGCCCTGATGCAGACGGAATATATCTATCCTGCGGTCGGGAACCGGATGAGTCCGAAAGAATGGAACGAGGCCGGAAAGCCGCTGTTGCTTGACGCCGCGATTGCCCGCAAGAATGCCATCCTGGCCAAGGCGGGCAGCGTGATCGACCCCGAGATCGATCAGGCGATCCGCAAAGCCTACAACATTCATTTCAGGTGAGGGCACCATGATCCCGGCAAACATGCTCAAGTTCTACATCAACGGCCGCTGGGTCGAACCCTTGTCGAAAAACCGCATGGGGGTCGAGAACCCGGCGACCGAAGAGATTGTCTGCGAGGTGGCGCTGGGCAACGAGGCCGATGCCGACCGCGCCATTCTGGCGGCGCGGGCGGCTTTTGCCGGCTGGACCGTCGTTCCGGTCAAGGACCGCATCGCGCTCGTGAAACGCATCCTTGAGGTCTACAACGACCGCTACGAGGATTTCGCTCAGGTCATGTCGACCGAAATGGGGGCGCCGATCGAATGGGCGCGGGGCGCGCAGGCCTGGGCCGGTCAGGTGCATATCGAAGCGACGATCAAGGCCGCGGAAGAGATGCGGTGGGAATACATGCGCGGCACCACGCGGATCGTGCATGAAGGGATTGGCGTCTGCGCGCTGATCACCCCCTGGAACTGGCCGATGAACCAGATCGCCTGCAAGGTGGCACCGGCGCTGGTCGCGGGCTGCACGATGGTGCTGAAACCATCGGAGATCGCGCCGCTGTCGGGTTCGCTGTTTGCCGAGGTCTGTGATGCGGCAGGCATTCCGGCCGGTGTCTTCAACCTGGTGAACGGCACCGGACCCGACGTTGGGGCGCGCCTGTCCTCGCACCCCGAAGTCGACATGGTGTCCTTCACCGGCTCGACCCGTGCGGGCACCGCGATTGCGGCGGCGGCGGCACCGACCGTCAAGCGGGTGGCGCAGGAGCTGGGCGGCAAGTCGCCGAACATCATCCTGCCGACCGCCGATCTCGCGGCGGCGGTGAAGGGCGGTGTCGAGGGCTGTTTCGGCAATACCGGCCAGAGCTGCGACGCGCCGACCCGCATGTTCGTGCCACGCGGCAAGCATGATCAGGCGCTGGTCCATGCAAAAGCGGCGGCTGACGCTGTGATCGTCGGCGATCCGCGCGACAGCGCCACGACGATGGGCCCGCTCGTGTCGAAACTGCAGTTCGACAAGGTGCAGGCGCTGATCCAGAAGGGCATCGACGAAGGCGCGACGCTCGTCTGTGGCGGCGTGGGGCGGCCCGTTGGCGTGAACCGCGGCTGGTTCGTGCGCCCGACGATCTTCGGCAATGTGACCAACAAGATGGCCGTCGCGCAGGAGGAAATCTTCGGTCCGGTCCTGTCGATCATCCCCTACGACACGCTGGATCAGGCGGTGGAGGAGGCGAACGACACGCCCTTTGGCCTTGCCGCCTATATCGCCGGACCGGTTGAGGATGCCAGACCTGTCGCCCGCCGCCTGCGCGCGGGCACGGTGAACCTGAACTATCCCGCGTGGGATACGTTCGCCCCGTTCGGCGGCTACAAACAGTCGGGCAACGGGCGCGAATATGCGGACTGGGGCATTCACGACTTCTGCGAGATCAAGGGGATCGTCGGATACGGCGAGGAGTGAGCCGCACCATGCACTACGGTTATGTCGGGCTTGGAAATCTGGGCGGCCATCTCGCCGCCTCACTTTTGCGGCACGGTTTCAGGGTCACGGTCCATGACAAGGATCGTTCACTGGCCGACCGGCATCTGGCGGCGGGCGCAGACTGGGCCGACAGCCCGGCCGATCTGGCTGCGCGGGTCGATCATGTGATCACCTGCCTGCCGTCGCCTGCCGTGTCGGAACTGGTGCTGCGCCAGATGGTGCCAGTGATGCGGCCCGGCGCGACCTGGATCGAGAATTCGACGCTGGGGCGCGACGAAGTCTTGCGCCTTGGCGCGCTGGCGGCCGAAAGCGGTGTGCGCACCCTGGAACTGCCGGTGACGGGCGGCGTGCATCTGGCGGCGCGGGGCGAGATCACCATGCTGGCGGCGGGCGACGCCGATCTGTTCGATCTGCACAAGCCCGCGCTTCAGGCGATGGGCAACCGGATCTTTCACATGGGTCCGCTCGGGGCGGCGTCGATCATCAAGGTCATCACCAACATGTTGGCCTTCATCCATCTGAAAGCCTGCAGCGAGGCGCTGATGCTGGCCCGCCGCGGCGGCCTTGATCTTGGACAGGCCTGGCATGCGATCCGGGCCTCCTCGGGCAATTCCTTCGTGCATGAGACCGAAGGCGCGCTGATCCTCAACGGCTCCTATGACATCGCTTTCAACATCGACCTCGCGCTCAAGGATCTGGGCTTCGCGCTGCGGTTCGGCCGCGAGTTCGGCGTGCCGCTCGATCTGGCAAGCGCGACGGAGCAGACCTATGTTGCCGCGCGGGCGGCCTATGGTGGCGACGCGCAATCGCCCATGATCGCCCGGCTGCTGGAAGACCTGTTGCGGACGGATCTGCGGGCCGAAGGCTTTCCCGCGCGCCTCGAGTGAGACTGAACGCGGTCCAGTTGTTTCCGGCGTGACGGCACAACATATCCAATAAATGGGGCCAACCTGTTGTCTTGTTCCCGGTGCCGCGTTGATCGGCCGCAAGCCAACCCGAAAATCGAGCGGACTTGCGCCGCTTCCCGACCCTGTTACAGATTGCGCTAACTCTTGGGGAAGCGGGGCGCGCGGATATGTCCGGGATTGGTCGGGTCGGTCACTTTTTCCTTATGGCCGTCGTCTGTGCGCTTTGGCCGCTGGCGCCTCTGGCCCAGGTTGATCGGCCCGATCCGCAGCGGGTCACACAGGTCTGGTATGACCTGACGCTCGATCTTGTGCGCCGTACGCCAACCTACACTCCGCCGGTCGCCAGCCGGGCGTTGGGGTATGTCGGCGTTGCAACCTTCGAAGTGGCCGCGTCGGGTGACGCTGCGCTGAAGTCGCTCGCCGGGCAGTTGAACGGATTGACGGCAGTGCCGGCGCGCACGCCCGGCGAAACCTATGACGAGGCTCTGGTGCTGCACAGCACCCTTGCGGTGATTGTCGCGGAACTTTTCAAGAATACCGGACCGACCGGCCAGCGGGCATTGGGTGCGGTGACGGAAAAACTGGGCGGTGCCATTGCCGAAGGGCTGGATGGCGACACGGTGGCGCGCAGCACATCTTACGGTCGGACAGTTGGCGCGCACATCCTGGCCTGGGCGGCAACCGATGGCGGTGCCGAGATCGTCAACCTCGGCTTCTCCGGTGAACCACCCGATGTCACAAAGGCAGGCGCATGGGTTCCGACCAGCCTGGTCGCCCTGCAACAGACGCCGCTGCTGCCGGCCTGGGGCAACAACCGGCCCTTCGCGATGCCGACGGGAACCAGCTGCGCGGTTTCGCCGCCGCCGGCCTACAGCGAGGATGCGGGTTCGGAATTCTATGCCCAGGCCCGCGAAGTCTACGACATGACCCGCGCCCTGACGCCCGAGCAGAAGGATATCGCCCGGTTCTGGTCCGACGATGCGATGCTGTCCAAGACCCCGCCCGGTCACTGGATCGCGATTGCGCTTCAGGTTCTGGATGAGCAGAAGGTGGACCAGTCACGGCGGGCAGAGGTTCTGGCGCTATTGGGAATCGGGCTGGCCGATGCCTTCATCGGTTGCTGGCAGGCGAAGTTTGAATATGACCTTCTGCGCCCGATCACCTACATCCGCCGCACCATTGACCCGGCCTGGGCCCCGCTGCTGAACACGCCGCCTTTCCCCGAATACCCCAGCGGCCATTCCACCCAATCCGCCGCCGCTGCCGAAATCCTGACGAGCCTTCTTGGCGAGGATTTCGCGTTCGAGGATCGCACCCCGACGTCAGAAGGGATGAAGGCACGGTTCTTCCCGAGCTTCCGGGCCGCCGCAGAAGAGGCGGCCATTTCACGTCTTTATGGTGGCATTCACTTCCGCGCGGCCATCGAACGCGGACTGGAACAGGGCAGATGCATTGCCCGCTTCGTAACCGCCCTGCAAAGCCGGAGATCATGATGCGCCTTGTCCTCGCGACTGTGCTGGTTGCCTCATCGCTGGTGCCCGTGCCGGTCATGGCCGACGAAATGCCCTCCGTCCCCACATTCACGGAGAGCCGGGACTCGGGCATTTCCCATACGTTCGCCGGCGAGTGGGAGTTCATGGTCGGCGGCGGCGTCGCGGTGTTCGACTGTGATGGAAACGGCTTGCAGGACATGTTGATCGCCGGTGGCGAAAACCCCAGCCGCCTTTACCGCAATGTCGGCACTCCGGGGGAGGCGTTGAAATTTGCCCCGGTCGAGGGCGGACCAGCCCCTGACAAGACCTCCGGTGCCTATCCCCTCGACATCGACAGCGACGGGCAGATGGACCTGGTGATCCTGCGCGTGGGGGCGAACATGGTCCTGCGCGGCCTTGGCGATTGCCGGTTCGAGGATGCGAATGCCAAATGGGCCTTCGATGGCGGCGACGCCTGGTCGACCGCCTTTTCCGCCACTTGGGAAAAGGGGGCAAGCTGGCCGACGCTCGCGATCGGCAACTACATCGACCGCTCCGAAGAATTCTCGCCTTGGGGGTCGTGCACCGACAACTGGCTCCATCGGCCCGCACCGGACGGCGGCCAGGGCTTTGCACCGCCCTTGCCGCTCACCCCCTCCTATTGCGCGCTGTCCATCCTTTTCACCGACTGGAACAGGTCCGGGACACCGTCGCTCAGGGTCTCCAACGACAGGGAGTATTACGAAGGCGGGCAGGAGCAGCTGTGGCGTCTGCCCCCCGGCGCGCCGCCGGAACGTTACACTGACAAGGAAGGCTGGCTGCCGCTCAAGATCTGGGGCATGGGCATTGCCAGTGCTGACATCGACGGCAACGGCTTTCCGGACTATTTCCTGACCAGCATGGCCGACAACAAGCTTCAGGTTCTGGCCGAAGCGGGGCCGAAGGCGAAACCCATCTTCAAGGACGTGGCCTTCGCGCGGGGCGTGACTGCCCATCGGCCCTATACGGGCGGTGAAATCAAGCCCAGCACCGCCTGGCACGCCCAGTTCGACGATGTGAACAACGACGGCTACATTGACCTGTTCGTAGCCAAGGGCAATGTCAGCGCCATGCCGGATTTCGCCATGAAGGATCCAAACAACCTGCTCCTCCAGCGCCCCGATGGCACCTTTGCCGAGGCAGGCGACAAGGCGGGCGTGGCCAGCCTTGCGACGGCGCGGGGGGCGGCGCTTGCCGATTTCAACGCGGACGGGCTGCTCGATCTGGTGGTGGTCAACCGGAACGTCCCGACCCAGATCTGGCGGAACGACGGGCCGGGCGGCCACTGGGTGCAACTGCTGCCGCAACTGGCCGGGAGCAATCGTGACGCGATCGGCGGCTGGATCGAACTGCGCACAGGCGACAGGGTTCAGACGCGCGAGATCACGTCAGGCGGCGGACACGCGGGCGGGCAGTCCGGCTGGTGGCATTTCGGTCTGGGCGATGCGGCAAACGCCGAGGTGCGGATCATCTGGCCGGATGGCACCGAAGGCGATTGGCAGGTGCTGGCCGCCGACGATCGCTATGTCCTGTCCCCCGGCAAGGCGCCGGTGCGCTGGGCCGACCGCTAAAGGGCCGCGCGAAGGCGGATGATCGGCCCGTCCGCGGCTGATGCATCGGCTTCGTCATGGGTCGTCATGATCGCGGGCACCGCCCGCTGCCGCACATGCGACAACACGAAAGCCCGCAGATCGGACCTGAGCGCGCTGTCGAACCTTGAGAACGGTTCGTCGAGCAGCAGGGCTTGCGGTTTCGCCAGGAGCGCCCGCATCAGCGCAATCCGCGCCCGCTGTCCGCCGGAAAGCGTGGCGGGGTCGCGCCCCCCGAACCCGGCCATCCCGGCCTGCGCCAGGGCCGCCGCGACAGCGGCCCGCCGCGCCGCGCGACCGCGCACATCCGCGCTCAGTCCGAAGGCCAGGTTGTCGGCCACCGACAGGTGCGGAAACAGCAGCGCGTCCTGAAACAGGATGCCGATCTTGCGCAGGTCGGCGCGCAGGGAAGTGACCTCGCTCCCGTTCAGGACGATCCGGCCCCGTGCCACAAAGCCCCGCCCCAGATGACCGCCGATGAAGTCCAGAAGGGTCGATTTTCCAACCCCCGACGGCCCCATGATTGTGGCGATCTGACCCGGCACGACCGTCAGGCTGAGCGGCGCGAAAAGCCGCCGCTGGTCGGCGGCGCGGCACAGGGTGACATCGATCAGTTCAAGCGCCATCAGTCAGCCCCCCCGCGCAGTCCGCGCCGGTTGCGGAACAAAAGCGCGGGCACCAGCACCGCGAGGCCATAGGCGAGCAGCGGCAGCAGCGATTGCAGCACGGCGAAGACGCCTGAAATGCGGCGGTTGCCGCCGGAGGACAGGCTGACGGCTTCGGTCGTCAGCGTGGCGACCCGTCCGGCGCCGAGGAAAAGCGTCGGCAGATACTGCGCCACCGACACGGCAAACCCGATCGCAACCGCCGTCAGGACCGGGCCGGTCAGGCAGGGCAGGCGCACCATCAGAAGCTGGCGCAGGGGCGAGGCCCCAAGCGCCGCCGCCGTGCGCATCAGGCGCGGGTCAAGGGCGCGCCAGGGGTCGGACAGCGCCAGCATCACATAGGGAAAGACAAAGATCGTATGCACCCAGATCACCGTCCGAAGATCGCCGCCGATCCCGAGCCGCAGAAAGACGATATGCAGACCGAAGAGAAACGCGACCTGCGGGACCAGAAGCGGAAGATAGATCAACCCTTCGGCCCAGGCAGCGCGGCTGAAATTTCCTCTCGTCTCACCTTCCAGCCACAGGATCGCGAGAAGGAGCGACAGGGCGCTGGCGCTTGCCCCGACGATGGCCGTTGTCTGCATGGCCGCCTGCCAGCCCGCACCGGCCTGCATCCAGGCGGCCATGGTCCAGCTTTCGGGCAAGGCGTTCGGGAAGCTCCAGCGCTGCGTCACCGACCAGATCAGCGACGACAGAAGGGCAAGCCCCCCGATTGCCAGCAGAAGCAGGCCCGCCGATTGGACCAGCGGCCCGACCCCCGGTATCGCACGGCGGACACCCCGACGGATCAGCCACTTGCCGAGCCATCCCAGACCGGCAAGACCCGACGCCCAGATGACAGCCGCCAAAACCACCAGCGCCGCCTGCAAGAGCGCCGCCGCCGACGCCGGGGCGAAAAGCGCCAGATCGGCAGAGGTGAACCAGCGGGTCATGGCCACCGCCAGGGTCGGCGGGTTGGATGGGCCGAGGATGATCGCCATGTCGACCACCGACAAGGAAAAGGCCAGCACCACATAGACCGGCAGACGGATCAGCCGGTAGATCGCCGGCAGCAGGATCAGGAGCCACACCTGCCCCCGGCCATATCCCATCGACTGCCCCGCTGCGAACTGATGGCCGACCGGAATCTGGCCAAGCGCGGCAACGGTCACCAAGAGGAGAAACGGCAGTTCCTTTGCCACCAGCCCGAGGATCAGGGCAAGGCCAAGCGGGTCGTTGACGGTTCCAAGATCGGGCGGCAGGGTCCAGCCGGTGGCCCACGGGCTGATGAGCCGGGCGATCCAGCCGGATGGCGCGATCAGAAACACCAGCCCGACCGCCATCGCCGAATGCGGTGCCGCCAGGAGCGGCGTCAGCAACTGCAATCCGCGGGCGCCCATGCCGTGCCTGTGCCAGAGTGCGACAAGCCCGAAGGCCAGGCCAAGCGAAAGTCCGGTTGCGGCCAGGCCGATCCAGAGGCTGAGCGCGACACTGTGCGCAAGCCCCGGCAGTGCAGCAAGCTCGCGCCAGGGCTTATGCCAGTTTGCCGCGCCGGCTGGCCCCTGCAACCCGCCGAACGCGGCGAGCGTCGTGTGCCAAAGCCCGGCAAGGATCGGACCGACCAGCCCGCCCAGCACCACCGCCAGCACCGTCATCCTGATCCAGCGCCCGGCCGAATGGGTCATTTCGTGTAACGCCGCGCCCATTCCTCCGCCAGTTTCGTCATCCAGCCCGGGTGGGGTTCGATCAGCGTCGGCCCGAGCGCGGCTTCGTCCGGCAGGGCGGGCGAAGACGGCAGATCGGTGAACGCCTGCTTTTGGGCCGCATCGAGCCGCGTCATGTCCAGAACCGAATAACTTCCCAGAACGTTGATGTCCTGCGCCTTGGCCTGCGTCGCGGGGTCAAGCAGGAAGTTGGCCAGCACCATCGCCCCTTCCTTGTGCGCAGCGTTGAACGGGATGGCGACGAAACTGATATTGCCCAGCGACCCCGCCGCCGGCCCATAGGTGCGGACGCTTTCGGGCAGGAGACCCTTTGCGACCGCCGCCGCCCCGGCCGCAGGATCGAAAGCCATGCCGAAATCGACCTCGCCGTCATTCAGCATCTGCTGAAGCCGGCTTTCATTTTCGGGGAAGGTCTCGCCCGCGCGCCACAGATTGGGCCGCAGCGCTTCATACCAGTCCCAGAGCGGGGCGGTTGCTGTGGCAAAGGTCTGTTCGGTGGGTTCGGACTGAAGGGCGGACCGATCGGGTGCCAGCTCGATCAAGGCCTGTTTCAGGAAGGTCGCGCCCATGAAGTTCTGCACCGCCGGATGGGTGAAGCGGCCGGGGTTGGCGCGTGACCAGTCCAGAAGGGCGGCCATCGACCGCGGCGGCTCGGGCACGCGGGCGCTATCGTGCAGGAACACGAACTTTGCCAACCGCCATGGCGCCTCGTAGCCGTCGGTCGGAATGGTGAAATCGACCGTAGCCGCCGACCCCGGCGACAGATCGAGGTAACGCGCGTTCGGCAACTGATCGAGGAACGGACCGTAGAGCAGCCCCTGCTCCTTCATCGACAGGAAGTTCGCGCCGTTGATCCAGATCAGGTCGACCGAGCCGTTTTCGGTCTGCCCCGCAGTCTTTTCGGCAAGCACCCGCGTGACGGCCTCGGCTGTGTCGGAAAGCTTCACCTGCTCGACATTGATGCCATAGCGCGCCTCCATCTCCTGATCGGCCCAGGCGATGAAACCGTTCGTGCGTTCATCTCCGCCCCAGGCGTTCCAATAGACGGTCTGGCCTTTCGCCCTGGCCAGAATATCCTCCCAGCTTTCGGCGGCGACCGGCAGCGCCGAGAGCGCGAAGAGGGCGGCGGCGAGCAGTGTTTTCATTCTGTCATCCTTCGTTCTTGCCAGGTCCGAATTCCCGCCAGCCCCGGTGCCAGCGCATCGCGGTCGTCAGCGCGCAGAGGGTGGCAAAGACCAGGGCGAGATGCGGGAACCAGTTGGGCCGGAGGCACATGAGCGTGAAGATCGCGATGGTTTCCGCGCCCTCCGTCAGGCCGCCCAGATAATAGATGCCCTTCGCCGGGAAATCCTCCGCCCGCCGCCCCCGTTTCGCGGCGATGACCGCAAAGGCCAAAAAGCTCGATCCCGTGCCCATGAAACTGGCGATCAGGATCGCGGCAGGCAGCGCGTTCCGCCCCGGATCGGCGGCGGCAAAGCCCAAGGGCACCAGGGCGTAGAAAAGGAAGTCGGCGGCAATATCGAGGAATGCGCCGCGGTCGGTCGGACCCGCCAGCCGGGCGACGGCCCCGTCAAGCCCGTCTAGGATCCGGTTGAGGAGAATGAAGCCCAGCCCCATCAGCGGCAGGTCCAGCGCGACAAGAGCCGCACCAAGAAGCCCCGCGCCGAAGCCCCACAGCGTGATCTGATCGGCGCCGACCCCGGCGTTGATCAGGCGGCGGGCGAGGGGGCGAAGCAGAAAGCCCATCATCGGCTGAAGGTGGCGGTCGATCATCGCTATCCCCTCCGCCAGTCGTGAAACCGCGTCAGCAGCCGCAGCGCGACCGGACTGACATGCGCCTTGCGCCATTCGCCGGCCGCGAACTTGTTGGCCTCGGCGAAAGTCGGATAGCTGTGGATCGTGCCAAGTATCTTATTCAGACCGATCTCCTGCTTCATGGCCAGCACGAACTCGGCCAGCAGGTCGCCCGCATGCTCTCCGACAATCGCGGCACCCAGGATCCGGTCCTTTCCGGGCACGGTCAGCACCTTGACGAACCCCTGCGCAGCGCCGTCCGTGATCGCGCGGTCCAGCCCGTCGATGCCATAGCGCGTGACCTCGAACGCGACGCCCCGGCTGTGGGCCTCCTGCTCGGTCAGCCCGACGCGGGCAATTTCGGGGTCGGTGAAGGTGGTGGCCGGCATCACACGATAGTCGGCGCGAAATCGGCGGAGTGGGGCAAACAGCGCATTGACCGTCGCATACCAGGCCTGATGCGCGGCGGCGTGGGTGAACTGATAGGGACCGGCCGCATCACCAGCGGCGAAAATGTTGGGAAAGAGCGTTTCCAGATAGTCGTTGGTACCGATGGTCCGGTCCGTCGTGATCCCCAGATCCTCAAGCCCGAAGCCTGTCAGGCGCGCCGCCCGCCCGACCGCGACCAGCAGATCGTCGAAAGGCAGGCGGGTGATTGCCCCTCCGGCCTCCACCTCGATCCAGCTCTCGCCCGCCGTCTTGCCACAACCGAGCGCCTTGTGACCGGCCAGAACCCGCACGCCATCCCGTTCCAGGCTGCCGCGCACGAAGGCGGACACTTCTTCATCCTCGCGCACCAGCAGGCGGGGTGCGATCTCGATCAGGCTGACCTTAACGCCAAGCCGCGCAAAAGCTTGCGCCAGCTCGCAACCGACCGGCCCGCCGCCCAGAATGACCAGCCGTCGCGGCAGGTGGTCACGGTCCGCCAGAACCGACCAGAGCGTATCGGTGGTTAGATAGCCTGTCTGGTCGAGGCCGGGCAGCGCGGGCACCACGGGCGATGCGCCCGTCGCAAGGAGGATCGCGCGGCTGGTCAGGCGGCGTTCGCTTCCGTCCTGGTCCGGTATGACAACCGTCCAGGGGTCGATCAGCCGCGCCCGCCCCTGCACCACCTCCACGCCCAGCCCGGTGTAACGTGTGGCCGAATCATGCGGTTCGATCGCGCGGATCACGTCATGGATGCGGCCGAAGATGGCTTTTGCCGAAATTTCGGGCTTGGCCGGAGTGAGCGCCCAAGTGCCCGCATGGCGCATCTGATGGGCAAGGCGTGCGCTGCGGATCAGCGCCTTGGAGGGCACGCAGCCGTAGTTCAGACAATCCCCGCCCAGCTTGTGCTCCTCGATCAGGGTGACCTTCGCCTTGGCGGCTGCGGCAATGTAGGCCGACACCAGCCCCGCTGCCCCGCCACCGATCACGATGAGGTTGCGGTCAAAGTGCCGCGGTCGCACCCATCGCGCGTAAAGCCGGCGCCGTTGCAGAACCCCTGTCGCGAACCGCGCCATCCACGGGAAAAGCCCCAGCAGGGCCAGCGACAGGATCAAGCCGGGGGACAGGATATCCCATGGGCTGCGCAACCTCGCAAGTTGTGTTCCCGCATTCACGAAAACGATGGTCGCGGCCAGCATCCCGATCTGGCTGACCCAGTAGAAGGTCCACGCCCGAAGTCCGGTCAGCCCCATCAGGAGATTGACCACGAAGAAGGGAACCGCCGGGATCAGCCGCAGTGTGAAAAGGTAGAGCGCCCCATCGCGGTCAAGGCCCGCGCGGATTGCTGCGGTCCGGTCGCCAAACCGGTCGAGCACCCAGTCCCTCAGGAAAAACCGCGCCGCCAGGAAGGCAAGCGTCGCCCCGATCGACGACGCGAACGAGACCAGAACCAACCCGCCCCAGAAACCGAAAAGCGCACCTGCGCCAAGCGTCATCCAGATGGCAAGCGGCAAGGAAAGCGCGGTCGCGGCGGTATAGGCGACAAAGAAAAGCCCCGCAATCTGCCAAGGCCGTTCGGTCCGCCACGCGCCCAGTCCCGCGAGCGCCTCGCGCAACTCGGACAGGTCGCGGATCTGGGTGCCGAAGCGGTGATAAAGCCAGAAGGCCAGCAGGACGGCGAGGATCAGCAGAACCGGTCGTTTTGCCACGCCTGCCTCCTTCCTTGCCTGAGCGGGTCTGGGGCCAGCGGGAAGTCGTGACCTTGGCCCCCTTATGCTCCGCCCGGACGTGCCGCGCCAAGATGCTTGATCCATCCTGTCCAAGACGTGATCGGCTGCAACAGTATCGCTAG
>CAZRKU010000094.1:0-12695 GCA_964600685.1 uncultured Frigidibacter sp.
GCCGCGGCGGCGCACCAGGCCGCGGCCGCAGGGCCCGCACCGGCGCCTGTCGATCCAACTGCCGTCGATGCCGCCCTTGCCGAAGCCCAGGCCACCCAGGAACCCGAAGCCGCCGCCCCCGCAGCGGCGCCCGAACCCGAGCCGGCGCCCGCCGAGGTGGATGAGCCGGAGCCGGAAGAGGGCATCGCAACCCTGCCGACAACGCGCACCGTGGCGAAGAAATCGACCTATGCCAATGCGATCGACCTGGGCGACGTGAACCTCATTGGCGTCTACGGATCGTCATCCAACCGCCGGGCGCTGGTGCGCATGCCGAACGGGCGGTTCGTGAAGGTTCAGGTGGGCGACCGGCTGGACGGCGGCAAGGTGGCCGCGATCAGTGATGGCGAACTGCGTTATGTGAAGAAGGGCAAGAACATCGTCCTGAAGATCATGAAGGGCGGCTAGAGTCCTTGATCGTCGCGCGTCTTGCGACCAAACCGGTTTCCACTTTTGCCGGACACGCTCCGGGCCAAAACGCGAAGGCGCGGCCCGCTGGGCCGCGCCTCTCCCCCAGAGGGACCGCCGGTTGACCCGGCTTCTTATCCGGCTTTCAGCACGCCGCGCGCGATCTGGTCCGCCTCGATCGATTCGAAGAGCGCCTTGAAGTTGCCCTCGCCGAACCCGTCGTCGCCCTTGCGCTGGATGAATTCGAAGAAGATCGGACCGATCACGGTTTTCGAGAAGATCTGCAAGAGGATGCGGGTTTCGCCGCCGTCGACCACGCCTTCGCCGTCAATCAGGATGCCGTGCTTTTCCAGCTTGTCGAGCGGTTCCTCATGGTCGTGGACCCGGGTCTTGCTGAGTTCGTAGTAACTCATCGGCGGCTTCGGCATGAAGCGCAGGCCGCGGTCATGGATTGCATCCGTCGCCCCATAGATGTCGTCGGTGCCGACGGCGATATGCTGGATCCCCTCGCCCTTGTAGCGCTTCAGATATTCGACGATCTGGCCGGTTTCGCCGCGGTCCTCGTTGATCGGAATGCGGATGCGGCCGCAGGGCGAGGTCAGCGCCCGGCTGTGGAGTCCGGTGAACTTGCCCTCGATGTCGAAGAACCGGATCTGCCTGAAGTTGAAGGTGTCGCCGTAGAAGTGGAACCAGACATCCATGTTGCCCTTGTGGACATTGTGGGTCAGGTGATCGAGATAGTAGAAACCCACGCCCGCCGGTTTCGGCGCGGCGATGAAGTCGAACTCCGCCAGATAGGGGTTCGCCTCGCCATACTGGTCGACGAAATAAAGGAGCGACCCGCCGATCCCGACGATGGCGGGCACGTCGAGCACCTTGTCCGCGCCCTCGTAGGGGGTCGCACCCTTGGCGACCGCATGGGCAAAGGCCCTGGCCGCATCCACGACGCGCCAGCCCATCGAGGCGGCGCAGGGGCCATGTTCTGCGACGAAGCGCATCGCATGGCTGCCGGGTTCGGCGTTCAGAACATAGGTGATGTCGCCCTGCTGCCAAAGTTCAACCGCCTTGGTCTTGTGCCGGGCGCTCAGCACATACCCCATGCGGGCGAAAAGCGCGCGCAGGTCGTCGGGTTCGGGATGGGCGAATTCGACGAATTCGAACCCGTCGGTTCCGGCGGGGTTGTCGGCCGAGATCACCGATTTCGGGGCAGAATGCGGAAATGGTCCCATGGATGATCCTCCTGATCGCGCGTTTTTTCATCATGCCGCAAATCGCGCGCGGTTTTTGCGCATTGTCACGAATGTTTCATGCGCTTATGCGGAGCTTTCCTGCTATTTCTTGTAACCATGCACGATCCCCGCATCGAACTGGACGATACCGACAAACGCCTTCTGGCGCTGGTGCAGCGCAATGCGCATCTGACCGCGCAGGAACTTGGCGAAGCGCTGAACCTGTCGGCCAGCCAGGCGGGTCGCCGCCGTCAGCGGCTGGAGGCGGAGGGGCTGATTGCCTCCTACGCGGCGCGCCTTGACCCGTCGCGGCTGGGCCTGGCGGTGCAGGCCTTCGTGCAGGTGCAGATGGCGCGCCACGGGGCCGAAACCACCGCCGCCTTTTCGCGGCTGGTCGGGCTTCAGCCGGAAATCGTCAGCGCCTGGACGCTGACGGGCGAGGCCGACTACCTGCTCAGGGTCTATTGTGAAGATCTGACGGCACTCAACCGGCTGATCCATCAGGTGCTCCTGGCCCATCCTGCGGTGGCGCGGGTGCAAAGCCAGATCGTGATGGATCAGTTCAAACCCGACGCGCCTCTGCCGACCTGAAAGGATGCCCTTGGAGTCGTTGTTGTTTCAGGCGATGCTCTACCTGATCGCGATGGTCGTCGCGGTGCCGGTCGCGACGCGTCTCGGGCTTGGTTCGGTTCTGGGCTATCTGGCGGCGGGCATCATCATCGGTCCGGTCCTCGGCCTTGTCGGCTCGGAAAGCGCCGACCTGCAGCATGTGGCCGAATTCGGCGTGGTCCTGATGCTGTTCCTGATCGGGCTGGAACTGGAACCCCGCGCCCTGTGGGCGATGCGGGAAAAGCTGCTGGGGCTGGGCGGCCTGCAGATCGCCTGCACGACTTTCGTGATCTTTCTCGTCGGCCTGGCCCTGCATCTGAGCTGGCAGGTCGCGCTGACGGTAGGGCTTGCGCTCTCGCTCTCCTCGACCGCGATTGTCCTGCAAACCCTCTCGGAGAAGAAGCTGATGCAGACGGCGGGCGGGCGCAGCGCCTTTGCCGTGCTCCTGATGCAGGATATGGCGGTCATCCCGGTGCTGGCGCTGCTGCCGCTCCTGGCTTTGCCCGGCGCAAGGGCGCTGGCCGAACTGGCGCTGGGCGAACTTCAGGCGACGAACGCCCTGCAGGATCTGCCCGGCTGGGGCGTGACGCTGGTGACCATTGCCGCCGTGGCGACCGTGGTTCTGGCCGGGCATTTCCTGGTGCGCCCCGCCTACCGTTTCGTCCATGCCGCGCGGCTGCGCGAGATTCAGACGGCCTTCGCGCTGTGCATCGTCGTCGTCATCGCGGCCCTGATGACGCTCGTCGGGCTTTCGCCGGCGCTCGGCACCTTCCTGGCCGGGGTGGTGCTGGCAAACTCCGAGTTCCGGCACGAGCTTGAATCCGACATCGCGCCCTTCAAGGGACTGCTGCTCGGTCTCTTCTTCATCACCGTCGGCAGCGGGATGAACCTAGAACTGCTGCTCACGCGGCCCTTGCAGATCATCCTTCTGACCCTGGCGCTGATGCTGGTGAAGGGGGCGGTTCTCTATGGCCTTGGCCGGATCTTCGCCATTCGCGGGCGCGACCGCTGGCTGTTCACGCTGGGACTGGCGCAGGCGGGGGAGTTCGGCTTTGTCCTGACCTCCTTCGCGGTGGCCCAACGCATCCTGCCGGAGCCGACGGCCGAGACGCTCCTGCTGGTCATCGCGCTGTCGATGCTGCTGACGCCCCTGTTCTTTCTTGCCCATGACCTGATCACGCGCCGCATGGGTGACACGGACGAGGCCGCGGAACCCGACGAGATCGACGACCAGCAGCCGATCATCATTGCCGGTGTCGGGCGCTTCGGGCAGGTCGTGAATCGCATGATCACCCAATCGGGGTTCCGCACCACCGTCCTCGACCCCGACCTGCCGACGATCGAGGTCTTGCGCACCTACGGCTTCAAGGGATTCGTCGGCGATCCGACCCGCCCCGACCTGCTGAAAGCCGCCGGGATCGACACGGCGCGCGTGCTGATCATCAGTTTTGACGACCGCAGGAAGGCCGTGCAACTGGCCGAATATGCCCGCCGCCTGCGCCCCGATCTGCACATCATCGCACGGGCGCACGACCGGGAGCATGTGTTCGAACTTTACCGCGCCGGGGCAAATGACATCGTGCGCGAATATTTCGATTCAAGTCTGAGGGTCGCCCGCTATGCGTTGGAAAACATGGGGCTTTCCGAATACGAAGCGTCGGAGCTGCAGAAGCTCTTCTTCCAGCTCGACCGCGCGTCGGTGAAGGAGCTGGCGCAGGTGTGGAAACCCGGCGTGCCCTTCACCAAGAACCCCGAATATCTGGCCCGCGCCAAGGAACTGAACCGCGAGCTTGAGGCTGCGCTGCTGCAGCGCTTCTCCCATGACGGAAGTGGCGGGGCGACGACCGAAATCGTCGACAAGGATCAGTAGCAGCCAAAGAAGAACCCGCGCCGAAACGCGGGTTCCTGTTCGATGCAGACAGTGGCGATCAGGCCGCGCGGGTCACCAGCATGTCGTCGACACGCTTCTGCGCCCCGGCCTCGTCCACGCCGGACACGGCCGCCACTTCACGGGTCAGACGCTCCAGCGCGGCCTCGTAAAGCTGGCGCTCGGAGTAGGACTGTTCGCGCTGGTCGTCGGTGCGGAACAGATCGCGCACGACCTCGGCAATCGCCATCAGGTCGCCCGAGTTGATCTTCTGCTCATATTCCTGGGCGCGGCGCGACCACATCGCCCGCTTGACCTTGGCCTTGCCCTTCAGCGTTTCCAGCGCCTTGGTCACCACGTCGGGCGTGGAAAGCTGGCGCATCCCGATTTCGGTCGCCTTGTGGGTGGGCACGCGCAGCGTCATCTTGTCCTTCTCGAACGAGATGACGAACAGTTCGAGCTTCAGCCCCGCGATCTCCTGCTCTTCGATCGACATGATCTTGCCGACGCCATGCGCCGGATAGACCACGAAATCATTCGGGCGAAAGTCCGATTTCCTTGTCTTCGTCATTCAGTCCAATCCTCGTGCCAGACCCTGTCAGAGACAAACACCGCCACCGGATCCGGCCTCTGGCCCGGTTGCGCCTGTGTCAGTCGCTGAAAAGGCCGCCCCTGCAAACGCAAGGGTGGCCATTGGGTGCCCTCATCCATGTGTGACAGAACCATATCAGATTTTTGACCGTTCAGAAAGCTCTGCGATGCGGCATGACCGTTGAATCGCCCAAAATATGGGCCAAACCGCAAAAACTGCGGTCAAATTCGCGCTGCTGACCCCACGTCACCCGCAACGAAACGGCGAATCAGTCGCCGCTGCCCGCCGCTTCCGAGAAATACTTGTCGAGCTTGCCGGTTTCACCGTCCCGCTCCTTGGCCTCCGGCAATGCGTCCTTGCGCTGGGTGATGACGGGCCATTGTTCGGAATATTTGCGGTTGAACTCGACCCACTTTTCCATGTCGGGCTCGGTATCGGGGCGGATCGCGTCGGCCGGGCATTCCGGTTCGCAGACGCCGCAGTCGATGCATTCATCCGGGTGGATGACCAGCATGTTCTCGCCTTCATAGAAACAGTCGACCGGGCAGACTTCCACGCAGTCAGTGTATTTGCAGGCGATGCAATTGTCGGTGACAACATAGGTCATGGGATTACCCCCAGGGAGAAGCTTCGGTCAGTTACCTAGCCCCACCGCCGCGATCATTCAAGCGCCCGACCGACGGAAAGTCCGGCGTTCCCGGCGCATCGCCAGGACGGGAAATCATTCGCGCCCGGGCGGCGCCGGCGGAACAGGCGCCGCACCTGCGTCCCGGTAGAGCGTCTGCGCCTCGCGCGCCGGGCCGCGGCGGGTGCCGCAGGCCAGAAGATGGACCACCCGGACCTCGCCCGCGGCAACGAAGGTCAGCACATCGCCCGGCCCCACAGGATGCGCAGCCTTCGCGACGGACGTGCCGTTCAGCCGCAGGTGACCGGCTTCGACAAAGGCCGCCGACTGGCTGCGGCTCTTGAAGAAGCGCGCCTGCCACAACCATTTGTCGAGCCTGATCCTGTCGTCCACCGTCAGATCTTGTCGCGCAGCCCCATCAGGGCGGCCGCGAACGGATTGTCCGGGTCGATCCGGTCGTTCTTCCTCGGCGGGCGGGCCTCGAAGCTGCGGCCGCTGTCCTCGCGTCGGTCGCGGCCCGGCTTGCCACCCTTGCCCTTGAAGTCGGCGCCCTTGCGTTCCCCCGGCTTCTGATCGGGCCGGCCTTCGCGGCGCTCGCCTTCGGGCTTGCCGTCGGCCCGGCGGTCGCGGCGCGGCTTGCCCTCGCGCCGGTCTCCGCCCTCGCGCACCTCGGCGCCTTCGCGCGGGGCTGCATCGCGGGGGGTCGCGGCGCGGCGCGGGCCGCGTTCGGGGCGCTGGCGCGGTTTCGGCGCCCAGGCGAAAGTGTAGAAGACCTCCATCTCGGTCACGGTCTGGATCGCGACCTCGCCTTCCGGGATCGGGTTCACCGGCTGATCGCCTTCCGCCACGGGGGCCGCCACCGGCTCGGCCTTGACCTTCTCCCGCTCGCCCCGTTCGCCCTTGTAGCCGAGGCCCGCCATCAGGTCGGCGAACTGTTCCAGCGTCATGCCGGTGATCGACAGCATGTCCGCCGTCGCCTCGAATCCGGCGCGGCTGTCCTTCTGGCGCAGGATGTCGGCCAGACGTTCCAGCATGTCGATGCGGATCGCCCGCGCGCCCGCCGGGTGATAGCCCGCCAGGATATAATTGCCCTTCGGCACCTCGGCGATGTTCGGGATCGTCACCAGACCGGGCGGCGGGCTGGTCAGGAACTCCGGCAGGTCGTTGAAAAGCGACCAGAGCAGCAGCCTGAGGCGCGTCGGCGCGGGCTTCAGAAGAAGCGACAGGAAGATCGTATACTGGCCGAAACGAACGCCATGCTTCCTGAGCACGCCGCGCGCATCCTGATCGAGGGCCTTGACCTCGTCCGCAACGCCGTCACGCGGCAAGACGCCCAGATGTTCATTCAGCCGGAAGGCAAATCCCCGCGCCAGACCGGCCAGCGATTCATCCCGCCCCATGGCCAGAAGCGGTTCGAACGCCGCCGCGACCTTGCGGTCGATGAAATGCTGGAGGCGGCGGCGGACCTTTTCGGCCACGTCAAAACCAGCCTCTTCGTCGACGAAAGCCTCGACCAGCGGTTTCAGCGCCTCGGCGCCCTTCACCAGCTTGCCAACGGCGTGGCTGCCCCACATCAGGCCGCCCTGATCGGTGAAATCCATCTCGGTATCGGGCGCGTTGTAGAACCTGTCGGCGCGCAGGTGAAACTCGGGCTTCAGCGCCTCGTAAGCTGCCTGACGCAGCGTCCGCCCCTCGTCGGCGGTCGCGTTTGCATCCTGCTGGAAGCGGAAGCCCTCCAGACGGCCGACGAATTCGCCCTCGACCGTCACCTCACCCTTGTCGTTCACGTCAGCCACAAGGCTCTCCTTCTGCTTGAGCCGCCGGAGAAGCACGCTTGTCCGCCGGTCCACAAATCTCTGCGTCAGTTTCGCGTGCAGCGCATCCGACAGGCGGTCTTCTACAGCGCGGGTTTCGTCGCGCCAATGACTTTCGTCATCCACCCAGCCTTTGCGCTGCGCAACGTAGGTCCAAGTGCGGATAAATGCCAACCGTTTGGAAAGCGTGTCGATCTCGCCCTCGGTCCGGTCGATGCGCGCGACCTGCGCGGCCAGCCAGTCGGCAGGCACCCGCCCCTGCCCCTGCAGGAAGTCGAAGATCCGCGCCAGCAGCGTCGCATGTTCCTGGGCCGAGATCGCGCGGAAGTCCGGGATGCGGCAGATCTCCCACAAGAGCCGCACGTCACGGGGTGCGACCGCACGTTTGGCAATCTCCGGTCGGTCCACGAGCGCTTTCAGCGCCAGAAGGTCGTCCGCCTCGCGCCCGCGCATCAGCCATTCGCTCTTGGGCGCGGTTTCGAGCGAGGCGACGAGCTTTTCCGCCGTGCCGAAATCCATGTCGCCCGACCGCCAGGTCAGTCGCTGGATCGGCGTGAAGCGGTGGTTTTCGATGGCATCCACCACCTCGTCGGCCAGGGGCGAGGCTTCGCCAGTGACGCCAAAGGTGCCGGGAGCCATGTGGCGCCCGGCCCGGCCGGCGATCTGGGCCAGTTCGTGCGGGAAAAGCGAGCGGATGTGGCGGCCGTCAAACTTCGATGTAGCCGAAAAGGCGACATGGCCGATGTCGAGGTTCAGCCCCATGCCGATGGCGTCGGTGGCGACCAGAAAATCCACGTCGCCGTTTTGATAGAGCGCCACCTGCGCATTGCGGGTGCGCGGCGAAAGCGCGCCCATCACCACGGCGCAACCGCCGCGCTGGCGGCGGATCAGCTCGGCGATGGCATAGAGATTTTCAACCGAGAAGCTGACAATCGCGCTGCGGTCGGGCATCCGGCTGATCTTCTTGGACCCGGCATAAGTCAGCGTCGAGAAGCGTTCGCGCCTGAGGAACTGCACCTTCGGGACCAGTGCGGCAATCGCCTGCCGCATCGTGTCGGATCCCAGAAACAGCGTCTCGTTCAGGCCGCGCGCGTTCAATAGCCGGTCGGTGAAGACATGGCCACGTTCGGGATCGGCGCAAAGCTGGATTTCGTCCACCGCCAGAAAATCGGCACCGATGCCGGTGGGCATCGCCTCGACAGTGCAGACCCAATATTGGGCGCGCTCGCCGATGATCCGTTCTTCCCCGGTGATCAGCGCCGCGACGGACGGCCCGCGCGCGGCGACAACCCGGTCATAGACTTCGCGTGCCAGAAGGCGCAGGGGAAGTCCGATCACGCCGGTCCGGTGCGCCAGCATCCGCTCGATGGCATAGTGGGTCTTGCCGGTGTTCGTCGGGCCCAGGACCGCAGTGATCCTTCCCCGAAACGGCTCGGGCGCATTCATCGGGCCGGCTCCTAAAGTTCAGTGCCCGAGAGTTCCCGCTCAAGCGCGTCGGCGGCCTGTCTTATGCTGTCCTGATTGGGATGTATAGCAAGCGACGCGCGCAGCGCCTTCAGCGCTTCGTCCTTGCGGCCGATTTCCTGCAGGATCATCGCCAGCCCGTCGAGCGCGCCGAAATGGCGGGGCTCAAGTGCCAGGACGCGTTGAATGTCGGCAATCGACGGCCCGTAGCGGCCCGCCAGGAAATAGGCGGTGGCCCGCGCGTTCCAGCCCCCGGCAAACTCCGGGGCCTGATCGGTGAGCGCGGTCAGATGTTCGATGGCCGTGCCATAGTCGCCCGCCTCGATCGCCGCCTCGCCGCGCGCCAGAAGCAGGTCGAGGGCGGGCGACCCCGATTTCGACCATTCGCGCAGAATCTGGTTCTGCGCCCGCTCCCAGTTCGGATTGTCGGCATCGGCCAGTTCTGCGAACAACCCTTCCATGTCCGGGGGGGCCTCCTGCGCCCTGCCGCCATTCGCGGCAAGAATCGCCATGAGGAGGCCACAAACGGACGCAACGATATATTTGCGATATGTGGGCAAGGTCTGCATAACAATCCCAATCTAACGCATATGCGCCGGAATGCGAGTGGTCCGGCGATCACAAACGGAGGAAGAAGCATGAATGCAGTCGTGGACAAGGCGGTCGAGAAGCTGAATGGCAAGCTCACCAACGGGTTCGGCGGGTCGGCCAAGATCGTGATCAAGGACGAAGGGTCGATCATGCTGGACGGTCAGGGCGCACGCGCGGGCGACGACGATGCGGATGTGACCCTGACGGCGAGCGCGGAAACGTTCATCGGCATTCTGGAAGGCAATGTGAACCCGACCGCCGCCTTCATGATGGGCAAACTCTCGGTCGACGGCAACATGGGGCTGGCGATCCAGCTGGGGTCGGCCCTGTCGTGACCGATACGGCCCCGTTTTTTGCCGACATCGCCGCTGCGCCGGACGGGCACGAGACCCGCTGGCTGACGGCACCGGACGGGGTGCGCATCCGCGCGACCTTCTGGCGGCAGGGGGCGAAGGGCACGGTTCTCCTCTTCCCCGGCCGCACCGAATATGTCGAGAAATACGGGCCGGCGGCGGGTGAATTCGCCCGGCGCGGGTATGCGATGCTGTCGGTCGACTGGCGCGGCCAGGGACTTGCCGACCGGCTCCTGACCGACCGCATGACCGGCCATGTCGGACGGTTCCGCGACTATCAGCACGATGTCGCGGCACTCCTCGCCCTGGCCCGCAGCGAAAATCTGCCGGCGCCCTTTTTCCTGCTGGCCCATTCGATGGGCGGGGCCATCGGCCTGCGTGCCCTTTACGAAGGCCTGCCGGTGCGGGCCGTGGTCTTTTCGGCGCCGATGTGGGGCATTCGCATGCACCCGGCGCTGCGTCCGGCGGCATGGGCTGTCTCGACCCTCAGCCGCCCGCTGGGGCAGGGCCACAATTATGCGCCCGGCACCTCGCCCGTCACCTATGTGGTCGAGGCACCCTTTGCCGACAATGTGCTGACGCGCGATCCGGCGATGTATGACTTCATGCTTCGGCAGGTCAGCCAGCATCCCGAACTGTCGCTCGGCGGCCCGTCGCTGCACTGGCTGAACGAGGCTTTGCGCGACTGTCTGGACCTGCGCCGCCGCCCTTCGCCCGCCCTGCCCTGCTGCACCACCCTTGGCACGCTGGAACGGGTGGTCGACCCCGCACCGGTCAGGGAGCGGATGGCACGCTGGCCGCAGGGGCGGCTCGACCTGATTTCGGGCGCCGAGCACGAAGTGATGATGGAAGTGCCCGCGCTCCGCGCCCGCTTCTATGATCAGGCGGCGGCACTTTTCGACGCGGCGCGCTGAGTCCCCTCAGATCACCGCCCGCCGGTAAAGATGCCAGGTCGCATGGCCAAGGACCGGCAGCGTGATCGCCAGGCCGAGAAGCAGCGGCACGGCCCCGATCCCCAGCCCCGCCACGACGATCGCCCCCCAGGCCAGCACCGGCCCCGGACTTTTCCGCATCAGGCTGACTGAGGCCACGACCGCGCGCGGCAGGCCCACGTCCCGGTCGATCAGCATCGGGAAGGACAGGACGCTGACCGCAAGCGCGACCAGGGCGAAGCCGAACCCCATGGGGATTCCGATCAGCATCATCCTCCAGCCGCCGGACGTGCCGAACACCGCCTGAAGGAAGGCCGCCGTGTCAGAATATCTTGCGTCGCCCATGGTCAGAAGATGCAGGAACCAGGCCGAGATCAGCCACAGGAAATACCAGACCCCGAGCCCCAGCGCGAGCAGCACGATCGACCCGAAGCCGGGGGCGCGCAGAACCCCGAAGGTATCGCCCCAGCCGGCCCGCAGACCTGCGGCACGCCGCCGGCTCAGTTCGTAAAGGCCAAGCGCCGCGACCGGGCCGATCAGGGCAAAACCCGACAGGATCGGAAAGGCCAGCGGCAGCATCCCCCGGTTCATCGCCAGCCCGATCAGGCTGAGGCCGATCACCGGATACAGCAGGCAGGCGGCAATCACGTCGCTGCGGAAATGCAGAAAATCGTCCCAGCCCGCGCGCAGGGCTTCCCTGAGGTCGGCGTAACCGATCGCCCGCACCACCGGATCGGCAGTCGCACTGTCGCCCGCCGCATGCCGGGCGGCCTCGCCCAGTTCGTGCCCGACGGCACCGGCATTCCTGAACAGCCAGCTGAGGGGATTTCCGATCGTCGTCGCCATGATGCATGCTCCCGCTTTGCCTCGGTCAACCGGCGGGGTGTGGGAACGCGGCCCGGCTTCGGACAGCCCGACACTTCCCGCTGGACGAAGCATAACATGGAAAGGCCCGGTTCCGCTTCACTTTCCTGCAATCCCCGGAGGGCGCGCAGCACTTCGTCTTGTGTTCGCCCCCGGCCTGCGCCATGTCTCGGGCGTCGACCGAAAGGATCTGTCCCATGCTTCGTTTCCCTGCACCGATGGTTCGTGACGCCAACGCCGGCGTTGGCGCGGGTTCGGGCGATCTGGGGCAGTTGCCGGACTGGGACCTGAGCGATCTCTACAAAGGCGAGGATGCGCCGGAACTGGCCCGCGACATGGGTTGGCTCGAAGGTGAATGCGCGGCCTTCGCGCGGGACTACGAGGGCAGGCTTGCCAAACTTGATTCGGAGGGCATGCTGACCTGCATCCACCGGCACGAGCGGATCGAACAGGTGGCCGGGCGGGTGATGTCCTTTGCCGGGCTGCGGTATTACCAGAACACGATGGACGCGGGCCGCGCCAAGTTCATGTCCGACTGTCAGGACAGGATCACCACCTTCACCACGCCCCTGGTATTCTTCAGCCTCGAATTCAACCGGATCGCGGAGCAGGCCTATCAGGCACTCTTCATGGACGCCGGACTGGCCCGCTACAAGGTCGCCTTCGACCGGATGCGGGCGATGCGGCCCCACCAGCTTTCGGACGAGCTGGAGAAGTTCCTGCATGACCAGTCGGTCGTCGGCGCGTCGGCCTGGAACAAGATCTTTGACGAGACGATGGCCGGGCTGACCTTCACTGTCGCGGGCGAGGCGGAGACGCTGAGCCTCGAATCCACCCTGAACCTCCTGTCCGAACAGGACCGCGCCAGACGCGAGGCCGCCGCCCGGGCGCTGGCACAGGTGTTCGGCCAGAATATCAAACTCTTTGCCCGCGTTCACAATACGCTCGCGAAAGAGAAGGAGATCGAGGACCGCTGGCGCAAGATGCCGACGCCGCAGACCGGGCGTCACCTGTCGAACCATGTCGAACCGGAAGTGGTGGAGGCCTTGAGGAATGCGGTGGTTGCCGCCTATCCCAAACTCTCGCACCGCTATTACAGGCTGAAGGCCAGGTGGCTGGGCCTCGACCGGCTGCAGGTCTGGGACCGCAACGCCCCCTTGCCCACCGAAATCACCCGCACCGTGGGCTGGGAGGAGGCGCGCAAGACCGTCGCGGACGCCTATCGCGCCTTTTCACCGGCGCTTGCCGATCTGCTGACCCCGTTCTTCGACAAAGGCTGGATCGACGCGGGCGTGAAACCCGGCAAGG
>CAZRKU010000095.1:0-12251 GCA_964600685.1 uncultured Frigidibacter sp.
AGCTGCAACGCCAGGTCGGCATCACCTTCATCCTCGTCACCCATGACCAGGAAGAAGCGCTGGTGATGTCCGACCGGATCGCGGTGATGTTCGAGGGCGAGATTGCCCAGCTGGCCGACCCCGAAACGCTCTACCGTCTGCCGCAGTCGCGGCGCGTCGCCGACTTCATCGGTCATATGAACTTCCTGCCCGCCAAGGTCGCGGGCGAGGCAAACGGCGAGATCGACGTGGACGTTCAGGGCCTCGGCCGCTGCCATATCAGCGCGAAACAGGCCCCCGGCGCTGTCAACGGCGGGGAGCCTTCCGTGGGTTTCCGCCCGGAAACGCTGACGCTTCTCTACGAAGGCCAGACCGCCACCGACCGTGAAGCACAGGGCAAGATCGAGGAGGTCGTCTATTACGGCGACATGACCTATTACGACGTGAAACTCGACGGCGTGGCCGAACCGGTCCGCCTGTCGATGCGCAACGTGCCCGGTCGTCCGGTTCTGGATCGCGGCACCCAATGTCGCGTCGCCTGGAGTCCCTCGGCGCTGGTCCTTTTCCGCTGACGGCGCGCGGGCGCCCGTGTCGGAGCCTCCGGCGGGGATATTTGGAGCCAGAATGAAATCCGGTTCGTTCATTCTGGAACAAATATCCCGGGGGGCAAGGGGGGCAGCGCCCCCCTTCTTCCTTTGGCGGCATTGACGGCGCGGGGCGGCTCTGGCATCCCCGTTTGATCAAAGGGGACCAAGATGAACCTGTTTTCCGATATCCGCGCCCTGGTGATCGACAGCCTTGGCGCGATGCAGGCCGAAGGCAAGCTGCCCACCGGTCTGGACTTTGCCGCCGTCGCCGTCGAGCCGCCGCGCGATGCGGCGCATGGCGACATGGCCACCAACGCCGCGATGGTGCTCGCCAAACCCGCCGGGAAGCCGCCACGCGCGATCGCCGAAGCCCTGGCCGCGAAACTTTCCGCCGATGCCCGCGTGACGCTGGCCGAAGTGGCCGGCCCCGGTTTCCTGAACCTGCGTCTGGCGCCCGCCGTCTGGCAGGGCGTGGTCAGGACCGCGCTTCAGACCGGCGCTTCCTATGGCCGCTCGGACATGGGCCAGGGCGTGCGGGTCAATGTGGAGTTCGTGTCGGCCAACCCCACGGGACCGATGCATGTGGGTCACGTGCGGGGCGCGGTCTTCGGCGACGCGCTTGCCGCGCTTCTCGCCTTCGCGGGCCATGAGGTCACGCGCGAATATTACATCAACGACGGTGGCGCGCAGGTCGACGTGCTGGCGCGCTCGGCTTTTGAACGCTACCGCGAGGCCAACGGCCTTGATCCGGAAATCCGCGAGGGGCTTTACCCCGGCGATTACCTGATCCCGGTCGGCGAGGCGCTGAAGGCGAAATACGGCACCAGCCTGCTCGACCAGCCGGAAGAGGTCTGGCTTTCGGACGTGCGCGCATTCGCCACCGCCGAGATGATGCAGATGATCCGCGGGGATCTGGCCGCACTTGGCGTGGAGATGGACGTCTATTCCTCGGAGAAGGCGCTTTACGGCACCGGCAAGATCGAAAGCGCCATCGAGACGCTGCGCGGCCTGGGGCTAATCTACGAAGGCGTGCTGGAAGCGCCGAAGGGCAAGCTGCCCGACGATTGGGAAGAGCGCGAGCAGACGCTGTTCCGCTCGACCGCGCATGGCGACGATGTGGACCGGCCGGTGCAGAAATCGGACGGCAAATGGACCTATTTCGCCCCCGACATCGCCTATCACCATGACAAGGTCAGCCGCGGCTTCGATCTTCTGATCGACGTGCTGGGCGCGGACCATGGCGGTTATGTCAAGCGGTTGAAGGCGGTCGTCTCGGCGCTGTCGAACGGCCGGGTGCCGCTCGAGGTCAAGCTCATCCAGCTGGTGAAGCTGTTCAAGAATGGCGAGCCGTTCAAGATGTCAAAGCGCGCCGGCACGTTCGTGACCCTGCGCGACGTCGTCGAACAGGCGGGTGCCGACGTGACGCGTTTCGTGATGCTGACCCGCAAGAACGACGCGCCGCTCGATTTCGACTTTGACAAGGTGCTGGAACAGTCCAAGGACAATCCGGTCTTCTATGTGCAATATGCCCATGCCCGCGTGTCTTCGGTGCTGCGCCGCGCCGCGGAGGCCGGGATAGGCATCGACGATGCAACGCTTTGGGCTGCCGACCTGAGCCTGCTGTCGCATGATGCGGAAATCGGTCTGGCCCGGAAGATCGCCGAATGGCCGCGTCTGGTGGAAATTGCCGCCAAGGGGCAGGAGCCGCACCGGATCGCCTTCTACCTCTATGAGCTCGCCTCCGACCTCCATGGTTTGTGGAACCGCGGCAATGAGGATACCAGCCTTCGTTTCGTGCAGGAGGGCAATCCCGCCACAAGCCAGGCAAAAATCGCGCTCGCGCGGGCGGCGGGCGTTGTCATTTCCGCCGGTCTCGGTATCCTTGGCGTGACACCGGCAGAAGAAATGCGCTGACGAAGGCGCGGCCTGCCGGGCGGGAGCAGTTACGGGCATGGCGGTGTGGGACAGGAACGAATGGGGCGCGGCGCGGGGCCAGCGGCAGGGTGCCGTCTGGAGTCCGCAAAGGGCCGCGCGTCTGGCGGGGGCTGCCCTGTCAGCGGCGCTGGTTCTGGGCACGGTTTTCTGGGGTTACAAGCTTGCCATGCGCCAGATGAATGGCGTGCCGGTGATCGCGGCCCCCGAGGGGCCGGCACGGATCGCGCCCGAAAATCCGGGCGGTGTCCTGGCCGACCATCAGGGGCTGGCCGTGAACATGATTGCCGCCGTGGGCGAGGCGGAAGGGGCGGCCGACCTGCTGGTTCTGGCGCCGAAGCCCATGGAACTGTCGCCCGATGACGGTGTCTCCGACCAGTTGGCCGTCACCGCCGGCGCGTCGCTCGCGCCGCCCGTCGTGCCACCGGGGTCGAATGCCGGAACCGTTCAGCCCAGCGCCACCTTGCGCGCCTTGCGCCCCGCGGACGGCCGGTTGATCGAGCCCCTGCCCGAAGCCGCGCCCGAGCCCGTGCTCGCGCCCGATCTGGAGCCGATCGAGGCCGGTTCGATCGAGGCCGCGCTTCTGGAAGCGGGCGTGGCCCTGCCGGGATCAGAGATCGACCCGGCGGAGCTTGTCTCGGCCAATGTGCCGGGACTGTCGGCCTCGCCTGTCCCGCTGCGCAAGCCTGCGGTCATGATCCCGGCCGCACTGCCCGTCGAAACACCCGTGATGACGACCGAAGTCGATCCGGCGAGCCTTGTCCCCGGCGAGACGCTGGCCCAGATCGGATCCTATGAGACCGAGGCCGAAGCGAAGCTGGCATGGGATGCGGCCGTGGCGCGGTTCGGGGCACTCTTCGATGGCAAGGGCCGCGTCATTCAGGCTGCCGAAAGCGGCGGCAGATCCTTCTTCCGCCTGCGGGTCGCGGGATTTCCGGGCCGGGACGATGCGCGCCGCTTCTGTTCGGCGCTGAAATCGGGCGGGCAGTGCGTTCCCGTGACGGTCCGTCCATGAGCCACCGCCCGCTGGCGGCGGTCTTCGGCTGCGAGGGCACGCATCTCGCGCCGGAGGAGGCCGCCTTCTTTCGCGACGCCGATCCCCTGGGCTTCATCCTTTTTGCCCGCAATGTCGACACGCCCGCCCAACTGGCCCGTCTGACCGCTGATCTGCGCGCTGCCGTCGGTCGCGATGCGCCGGTGATGGTCGATCAGGAAGGCGGTCGCGTTCAGCGTCTGCGGGCCCCGCACTGGCGCGAATGGCTGCCGCCGCTCGATCAGGTCGCGGCCTCCGACCCGGCAAGGACGGAGCGGGGCATCTGGCTGCGCTACCGGCTGATTGCCGCGGAACTGCGCGCCGCGGGGATCGACGCCGATTGTGCGCCTTCCTGCGACATCGCCTGGCCCGAGACCCATCCTTTCCTGAAGAACCGCTGCTTCGGTTTTGACGCTGCAACCGTCACCCGGGCCGCCCGCGCCGCGGCGGACGGGCTGCTCGCCGGGGGCGTCCTGCCGGTGATGAAACACATGCCCGGCCATGGCCGCACGGTGGTGGACAGCCACCACGATCTGCCAATGGCCAATGCCCCGGCGGCGGAGCTGGCACGGACCGACTTTGCCCCGTTCCGCGCGCTGAACGACCTGCCGATGGGCATGACCGCCCATATCGTCGTGCCCGCCTACGATGCCGATGCGCCCTCCACCCAATCGGCGCGGATGGTCGATGTGATCCGGCACGAGATCGGCTTTCAGGGCCTTCTCCTGACCGACGACCTGACGATGGAGGCGCTGAGAGGTAATCTTTCGGACCGCACGGCGCGGGCGATCCGGGCGGGATGCGACGTGGCGCTGCACTGCAACGGGACGCGCGGCGAAATGGCCGAGGTCGCCGCCGCTGCCGGTCCGCTGACCGACGCGGCGCTGGTCCGGGCAGATGCGGCGCTGGCCCGCCGCAGGGTGCCCGATCCCATTGACGCAGACGCGCTTCTGGCCGAACTTGGCACGATCCTGACCCCGGCAAGGGCCTGAGCCATGTCCGACCCCAGCCTATTCGAGGAAGACCGACTGCCGGTCGGCGAACGGCTGGCGGCCGAGGCGCTGATCGTCGATGTCGAAGGGTTCGAGGGGCCGCTCGACCTGCTGCTGACCCTGTCGCGCACCCAGAAGGTCGACCTGCGCAAGATTTCCGTCCTGCATCTGGCCGAACAATATCTGTCGTTCGTCGACCGGGCCAAGGCGCTCAGGATCGAACTGGCCGCCGATTACCTGGTGATGGCGGCCTGGCTCGCCTTCCTGAAATCCCGCCTCCTCCTGCCGCCCGACCCCAACGAGGAGGGGCCGTCGGGCGAGGAGCTGGCCGCCCATCTGGCCTTCCAGCTCGAACGGCTGGAGGCGATGCGCGATGTGGCCGCGCGGCTGATGGCCCGTGACCAGCTGGGGCGCGACTTCTTTCCGCGCGGCCTGACCGAAGATGTCACGCGCGTGCGCCGGGTGAGTTATGCCGCGACGCTGCTGGACCTGATGCAGGCCTATGCGCGCATCCGCACCAAGGACGAGTTCCGCCCCTATGCCTTCGACCGCCAGCATGTCTTCACCATGGAACAGGCGCTGGACCGGATGCGCGGGCTGATCGGTTACGCGGGCGACTGGACCGACCTCATGGGTTATCTGCCCGACGGCTGGTCGCATGATCCAGCCCGCCGCCGCTCGGCCACCGCCTCGACCTTTGCCGCCTCGCTCGAACTGGCCAAGCAGGGCCAGATCGAGATCAGGCAGTCCGAGTCCTTCGCCGCCATCACCATCCGCCGGAAATCATCGTGAGTGACAGTGAAACCATCGCGCCGGAGCGCAGCCTTTTCGAAGCCCCGCCGCTGGGCGAACAGGAACGCATGGTCGAAGCGATCCTCTTTGCCTCCGCCGAACCGGTCACGGTGGCCGATCTGGCGGCGCGGATGCCGCATGGTGCCGACCCGGCCGAGGCGCTGATGCTTCTGAAGCGGCGCTACGAGGGCCGGGGGGTGAACCTGGTCCGGGTGGGCGACGCCTGGGCGCTGCGCACTGCGCCCGATCTCGGGTTCCTCATGCAGAAGGAGGTGGTGGAGGCCCGGAAACTCTCGCGCGCCGCCATCGAGACGCTTGCCATCATCGCCTATCACCAACCCGCCACGCGGGCCGAGATCGAGGAAATCCGCGGCGTCGCGGTCAGCCGGGGCACGGTGGACCAGTTGCTCGAACTGGAATGGATCCGCTTCGGCCGCCGCCGGATGACACCGGGACGGCCTGTCACCTTTGTGGTCACGCAAAGGTTCCTCGACCATTTCGGGCTGGAATCGGCCCGCGACCTGCCGGGGCTGAAAGACCTGCGGGCCGCGGGCCTGCTCGACAACCGCCCCGCCCCCGGCGCGCTGCTGCCCGGCGACGAGGAGGGCGAGGACATCGCCGGCCAAACAGAACTTTTCGAGGATTGATCGGGATATGGAACGGTTTCTGAACGGTCTTCTGGGGGGGCTGGTCCGCGATCTGGTCAATCGGGCGGTCAGCTGGAGTTTCAACCGCGCCGCGCGCAGCGACGCGGAAGGCCCGGTCGGGACGCGGGGCGGACAGGCAGGCGAAGATCAGCCGATGGCCGGCGATCTGGCGGAAAAGGCCCGGCAGATGGAACGGATGATCCGCCGTCTGCGGCGCTGAGCCGGGGGCCGGGCGGGCCATTGACACTGGACCTTTCAGCCTGTCCCTGTATAGAGAGGCCGAGACCGGATCCCGCGAGGTTTGCCATGAAATTCCTGCTTCAACTTCTGACCTGGTGGAACGGCCAGACGCTTGGCACGCGGCTTTTCACCTGGCGTCGCGGGGTGAAGGTCGGCGAGGATGCGCAGGGCAACTGCTACTACCAGACCGAGGACAGCAAACGCCGCTGGGTGATCTACAATGGCGAGTCCGAGGCAAGCCGGGTCTCGCCCGACTGGCACGGCTGGCTGCATTTCACCTGGGATGAACCGCCGACCGAGAAGGCGCTGAAACACAGGCCCTGGGAAAAGCCGCATCAGGAAAACCTGACCGGCACCGCGCTGGCCTATGCGCCCGCAGGCTCGATCCGCCGCGCCGAACCGACGGAGCGGCAGGATTACGAAGCCTGGTCGCCCGAGGCCTGAGATGGCGGAGAATGTCACCGAGGTTCTGACCGGCGCCGGGGTTCTCGCGGTCGCGGTGGCGTTTGCGGCCTATGCCGGCCTGGGGCAGGGGCTCGGAACGCCCAAAGGCGGCTACGCTCTGACGGCGAGCTTCCGATCGGTTGATGGCATCTCCGTCGGCACCGATGTGCGTCTTGCCGGCGTCAAGGTCGGCGCTGTCACCAAACTCGACCTGAACCCCGAAAGTTATTACGCCGATGCGACCTTCACCGTGCGGGACGGGATCACCATTCCCGACGACAGCACGGTCTTGATCTCCTCCGAGGGGCTTCTGGGCGGCAATTTCGTTGAAATCCAGCCCGGCGGCAGCCCGCAGATGCTCGCGCCGGGGGGCGAGATCATCGACACCCAGGGCGCGGTCGGCCTGATCCAGCTTCTGATGAAATTCGTCAGCGGATCGTCCGACAAGACCGGGGGCGAACCCTGATGCGCGCGGCGCTGGCCTTGGCCCTTTCAGCGGCTCTGACGGCGACCGGCCTCGGCGCACAAACGGTCAGCGAGGCCCCCGGCGCCGTCCTGCGCGGGCTGGACAAACAATCCGGCCAGACAATTGACCTCACGGTGAAGACCGGCGACAGCGCCGCCTTCGGGCCGCTGACCGTCAGCGTCAGCGCCTGCCGCGTTCCGGCCGACAATGCCGCCGCCGACGCTTTTGCCCATGTGAAGGTCACGGATACCACCGGGGCGGCGCTCTTCGATGGCTGGATGATCGCCTCCAGCCCGGCGCTTTCGGCAATGGATCACCCGCGGTATGACATCTGGGTGGAAAGCTGCATGAGCGCCGGGGGCTGAGGCAGCGTCGGTGCGGTGAAATCCGCCTCGCCCTCCAGCGCAATCCTCAGGCGTTCCAGATAGTCGGCCTGCGAAATCTCGATCGCCCCGAGGCTCGCCAGATGCGGTGTCAGGAACTGGGTGTCGAACAGCACGAACCCGCCCCGCCTGAGCCGGTCGACCAGATAGGTCAGCGCGATCTTCGACCCGTCGGTGCGGCGGGAAAACATGCTTTCCCCCATGAAGGCCCGCCCGATGCTCAGCCCGAAGACGCCGCCCGCCAGCATTCCACCCATCCGGACCTCGACCGAATGGGCGTGCCCGTCGCGATGCAGCGCCTGATAGAGCGCCAGCAGTTCGTGATTGATCCAGGTCTCGGCCCGCCCGGCACAGGCCGCGACCACGCCCATGAAATCCTGATTGACGGAAACCTCATATCCGCCCGCCAGAATGCGCCGCCTGAGCGAGCGCGAGATGCGAAAGCCGTCAAGCGGAAAGATCCCGCGCATCCGCGGTTCGACCCAATGCAGCACCGCGCTGTCGGCGGCCTCGGCCATCGGGAATATCCCGTGCCGATAGGCGGTCAGCATCTCATGCGGGGTCAGAACCGCCATGCGTCTTTCACTGTGGTCCAAATATCCCGGAGGGGTCCGGGGAGGCAGCGCCTCCCCGGCTTTTCACGAAATCAGCCGTAGGTGCGCGCCAGCCACTTTTCCAGCCAGTGAATGGAATAGTCGCCCGCCTGGATGTCGGGCTCGTCAAGGAGCGCATGGAAGAGCGGGATCGTGGTTTCCACCCCTTGCCCGTCGACGATCAACTCGGACAGCGCGCGTTTCAGCCGCGCCAGCGCCTCGGGCCGGTCGCGGCCCTGCACGATCAGCTTGCCGATCAGGCTGTCGTAATAGGGCGGGATCGTGTAGCCGTCGTAAAGCGCGCTGTCCATGCGCACGCCAAGTCCGCCCGGCGCGTGGAACTGGGTGATCCGGCCGGGGCGCGGCGCGAAATCCGGCACCTTTTCGGCGTTGATCCGGACCTCGATCGCGTGGCCCTTGACCCTCAGGTCTTCCTGGCGGAATTCCATCGGCAGGCCGGCGGCGACGCGGATCTGCTCGCGCACGAGGTCAACGCCGAAGACGCCCTCGGTCACCGGATGCTCGACCTGAAGGCGGGTGTTCATCTCGATGAAATAGAACTCGTCGTCCTGGTAGAGGAACTCGATCGTGCCCGCCCCGATATAGTTGATCGCGGCCACCGCATCGGCGCAGACCTTGCCGATCCTGGCGCGGGTCTCGGCGCTGATCACCGGGCCGGGGGCTTCCTCGAACACCTTCTGGTGACGGCGCTGCAAGGAACAGTCGCGTTCACCCAGATGGACGGCGTTGCCCTTGCCGTCGCCGAAGACCTGGATCTCGATGTGGCGGGGCTTTTGCAGATATTTCTCGATATAGACTTCATCATTGCCGAAGGCGGCCTTCGCCTCGGAACGCGCGGTGCGGAAGGCCACTTCCAGTTCGCTCTCGTCGCGCGCCACCTTCATGCCGCGCCCGCCGCCGCCGGCGGTCGCCTTGATGATCACCGGATAGCCGATCTCCAGCGCGACGCGCTTGGCATCCGTCACCTCCGCCACCCCGCCGTCCGACCCCGGCACGACCGGAATGCCCAGCCTTTTTGCGGTGTCCTTGGCGGTGATCTTGTCGCCCATGATGCGGATATGTTCGGCGGACGGGCCGATGAAGGTGATGTTGTGATCTTCGAGGATCTGCACGAAATTCGCGTTCTCGCTCAGGAAGCCGTAGCCCGGATGGATCGCCTCGGCCCCGGTGATCTCGCAGGCCGACACGATGGCCGGGATCGACAGGTAACTTTGCGACGAGGGCGGCGGCCCGATGCAGACGGATTCATCGGCCATGCGCACATGCATCGCGTCGGTGTCCGCCGTCGAATGGACGGCGACCGACCTGATGCCCATTTCCTTGCAGGCGCGGATCACCCGAAGCGCAATCTCGCCCCGGTTCGCGATCAGGATCTTGTTGAACATCGCGCCCTCACTCGATGATGAGAAGCGGCGCGCCGAACTCGACGGGAGTGCCATCCTCGACGAGGATGCGCTTGACCGTGCCCGCGCGGGGCGACGGGATGTGGTTCATGGTCTTCATCGCCTCGATGATCAGAACCGTCTGGCCTTCCTTGACCTGATCGCCGACCGAGATGAACGCCGAAGCCCCCGGTTCGGGCGAAAGGTAGCAGGTTCCGACCATGGGCGAGGCCACGGCGCCGGGATGGCTGGACGGATCGCTCGACGCGGCCGTCGCCGGGGCAGCGGAAGCGGCCGCGACCGGTGCCGGCGCTGCTGCTGCGGGCGCCGCATGGGTCACAGGCGCGGCGGGCGCGACATATTTCGACACGCGGACGTTCAGGCTGTCATTTTCGGCATATTCACGCTTCACGCTCAGTTCGGCCAGATTGTTCTGGTTCAGAAGCTCGGCAAGCGCCTGAATGAAAGCGACGTCACTCTCGTGGGGGGTTTTGGTCATGAAGTCCTCTGCGGGTCCTGTTTCCTGCCCGTCTTTCCGGTCTGGCGCGGGCTTGCATGCTCCGACCTGTATAACGGCAAGCCCAAGCAGTGAAAAGCCGCGATATTGATGGCGCTAACGCCGCGTCAGGACCGGACTGGCAGGTGAAAATTTACCATTTGATAAAAAAAGCGACTCATGCCAGACTTTTCCCAAAGAACAAGCCAGGGAGGCAGATGTGTCCAACAGCCAGTTCACGCCCGGAGTGGCGTCGGGTCGGCTTTCCGCCGAAGAATATGCGAAGAATTTCAGCGATATTGCCCCCCGGTTCGACCGGCATGAGGCACGGGTCGCGGCGGATCGCTGCTATTTCTGCCATGACGCACCCTGCATGACGGCCTGTCCGACCACGATCGACATTCCGCTCTTCATCCGCCAGATCGCCACCGACACGCCGGAGGCGGCGGCCAGGACGATCTTTTCGCAGAACATCCTTGGCGGCATGTGTGCCCGGGTCTGCCCGACCGAACAGTTGTGCGAGGAGGCCTGCGTGCGCGAAACCGCCGAGGGCAAGCCGGTGGAGATCGGCCGCCTGCAGCGCTACGCCACCGATACATTGATGGAAGCAGGCGTCCACCCCTTCAGCCGGACCAAGGCCACCGGCAAGACGGTCGCCGTCGTGGGCGCAGGTCCGGCGGGATTGTCGGCGGCCCACCGGCTGGCGATGAAGGGGCATGACGTCGTGGTCTATGATGCGCGGCCCAAGGCCGGCGGCCTGAACGAATACGGGATCGCCAGCTACAAGGCCCCCGGCGGCTTCGCCGCCGAGGAGGTCGCCTGGCTTCTGAAGATCGGCGGCATCCGGGTCGAGCATGGCAAGGCGCTGGGGCAGGGACTGACGCTCGATCGTCTGCGCAAGGACCATGACGCGGTGGTCCTCGCCGTGGGTCTGGGCGGCGTCAACGCGCTGCGCAGCGCGGGCGAGGCACTGGCGAACGTCGTGAACGCGGTCGACTTCATCGCCGACCTGCGCCAGGAGCCCGACAAGGCCAAACTCACGGTCGGCCGCGATGTGGTGGTGATCGGCGGCGGCATGACGGCGGTGGATGCGGCGGTGCAATCCCGGCTTCTCGGCGCGGAAAACGTCACCATCGCCTATCGCCGGGGCCGCGAGAAGATGTCGGCCTCGGAGTATGAGCAGGACCACGCGACCGCCGCCGGCGTGCGCATCCTGCACAATGTCGCCCCGGTGCGGGTTCTGGGCAACGGCGCGGCGCAGGAGGTCGAGTTCGCCTATACGACCGACGGGCCGGACGGCCTGACCCTGTCGACCGAAACCTTCCGGGTGAAGGCCGATCAGGTGATGAAGGCCATCGGCCAGACGTTGAGCGACACGCCCGATACGCTTAAGATCGACGGCGGCAAGATCGCCGTGACCGGGGCCGGGCGCACGTCGCTGGCCGGGGTCTGGGCGGCGGGCGACTGCGCGAGCGGCGGCGAAGACCTGACGGTGACGGCGGTGGCCGAAGGCCGCGACGCCGCCGAGGACATTCATTCGAGCCTGATGGGGGTGGCGGGCTGAGGCCCGCCCCAAGGGAGGAACACAAGATGGCAAATCTTCAATCGAACTTCATCGGCATCAAAAGCCCGAACCCGTTCTGGCTGGCTTCGGCCCCGCCGACCGACAAGAAATACAATGTCGAGCGCGCGTTCGAAGCGGGCTGGGGCGGGGTCGTCTGGAAAACCCTCGGCTCCGAAGGGCCGCCGGTCGTCAACGTCAACGGCCCGCGCTACGGCGCGATCTGGGGGGCGGACCGCCGGCTTCTGGGACTGAACAACATCGAACTGATCACCGACCGTCCGCTTCAGGTGAACCTTCAGGAAATCAAGGAGGTCAAGCGCAAGTGGCGTGACCGGGCGCTGGTCATCTCGCTGATGGTCCCCTGCGACGAGGAAAGCTGGAAGGACATCCTCAAGCGGCTCGAGGATACCGAGGCTGACGGGGTGGAGCTGAACTTCGGCTGCCCGCACGGCATGGCCGAACGCGGCATGGGTTCGGCCGTGGGGCAGGTGCCGGAATATATCGAAATGGTCACGCGCTGGGTGAAGCAATATTCCCGCATGCCCTGCATCGTGAAGCTGACCCCCAACATCACCGATGTCCGAAAACCCGCCGAGGCCGCCAAGCGCGGTGGTGCGGATGCGGTTTCGCTGATCAACACCATCAACTCGATCACCTCGGTGACCCTCGACAGTTTCGCGCCGGAGCCGATGATCGACGG
>CAZRKU010000096.1:0-12206 GCA_964600685.1 uncultured Frigidibacter sp.
ACATCTCGGCGAAAAGCGCCACCAGAAAGGCGCTGAACGCCCCGAAGCTGCGCCAGTCGCGCGGCGTCTGCGGCTTGGTGAAGCTCAGCGCGAAGATGATGAAGACCGCTGCGTTGACGAAGGCGAGCAGCCAGAGCCCGTAGGCGGGTGCGCTGTCAGCGGTCATGGCCGTTTGTCCCTTGATGCGTCCTGCGTGGTGTCGGCCGAGGTGTCGGGCGGTGGCACCGGCTGGCTGGCTTGGCCATGGCCGCTGTGACCACCTTGACCGCCCTGGCCGCGTTGACCACCGTGGCTGCCGTGCCCGCCGTGGCTGCCGTGCATCAGCAGGTGCAGTCCAAATATGGCAACAAGAGGCAAGACCGCGAAAAGGTTGCCGAAGGGAATATGAAGGCGATGTTCATAGACCAGCAGCAGCAGGCTCAGCGCCGCAAAACCGGCCAGCGCCATTCCCCAGCGTGTCTTGTACCAGCGGACCGGTCCGGCGAACCCCGCGGGGCTTCGATGTTCATGCATTGCGCTTGCCCTCATAGGCACCGGCTCCGGGGCCGTGCAGGTATCTAGACGCTGGCGCGGCCTCGGGATTACAGGTGCACGCGTGATTTCCGATCCGCGGCAAGTCTGCCGCCTCGCCTGCGAATGGCGTCGGGGCCGGAATTGATCTGCGTCAACGCCGCTGTCGCCTGCGCGCGCCAGAATGACGATATGGAACATGGAGCCAAAATTGCGGAATGCCCGGGGGCGCATACGGTTCGCACCGTCATGATCGCTATCCTCTTCGGGCTGACGATCATGGCCGCCGCCGTCGCTTCCACAGAGTCGCATCCCGGCCTTCGGTCCGATCAGCCGGTGGCCGCCGCTTCGCATGAGATGGCGCAGCCGCAGCCGGATTGCGCGACGCCCCCGGGCAGCAGCTCGGGCCATTGCCAACTTCCCGCGGCAGTCACAATCAATGCCGGTATGGGCACGCCCGGTCCGGCGCGTTCCTTCGACAAGCGCTGGATCCTGCGTGGCGAGTCGCGCCGGATGCAGCACCGGCCGAACGGACCGCTTCGTCCCCCGACCACGTTTTCTGCCATCGCCTGAGTCCGGCACCCCCAATGGACATTGGCTGAGCGTCGTCGGCGCCGCAGTCATCGCAGCGGGGGTTCCTCTTCCGACAGATCCAGCGAACGGACATCACAATGTATAACGACGCCCATTCACGGCACGACCTGCCGCAGCCGCAATTGGTCGAACCTGACCCGTGCACACTGCTTGCCACCCGGCGCACCGGTTACCTGGCCTATCTGCGCCGCCGCATCAGCGACCCCGAAACGGCCGAAGACCTGTTTCAGGACTTCAGCGAGAAGGTCATCCGCGCCGCCCGCCGCGCGACACCGGTCGGCAATGCCGAAGCCTGGCTCGCCCGCGTGCTGCGCAACACCCTGTTCGACCATTACCGCCGACGTGACGCACGCCGCCGGGCCGAAGCCGCCTATGCCGGCCATGTCGAGGCGCTTGCTACGCCAGCGGACCCTGAAATTGACCGGACCGCCGCCCTTTCGGCAGAGGCGGACATTGCCGCCGTCGAAACGGCTTTGGCGCGCATCCGCCCGAACCAGGCCGACCTGCTTCGCGCCCTGTATCTTCGCGGCCTCCCGCGCGATACGCTGGCGCGGGACCTGGACCTGGCGATTGGCACCCTGAACGTCCGCGCCTTTCGCGCCCGCCTGGCGTTGCGCCAGGAGCTGGAGCGGCGCCCGGCCGGGGCGCCCGCCGGAAAGTTCGCGTCTTGCGATGTCGATGGCGCTCTGGCACCCTCTATCCTGCGACGCGTTCGCAAGGTTGCCGGCTTGTCGCACGGGGTATCGCCATGAGCAAGTTCACCGGACCCGAGTTGGCGCAGGACAAGGGCAACGGCGGCCAGTCCCAGGCCCGCCGCGACGCCATCGAGGCTGCGCTGATCGCCGGTCAGCGCCGCTTTCTGGGATTCCTGATCAGCCGCCTGGGAAACGTCGATGACGCCATGGACGTCCTGCAGGACTTTTCGTTGCGTGCATTCAAACGGGCGGACGACCTGCGCGACGTGGCAAGCGTCAGGGGCTGGCTCAGCCGCCTGCTGGCAACCGCCATCACCGACCATTTCCGGCGGTCCACCCGGCGGCGGCGGCGCGAGGTGCCCGGCGATCCCTGGGGCGAAGCCGCGGACATCACCCTGCCGACCGACACCGGGACCGATGCCGCGGTCTGCGACTGTCTGCGCGATGTCATCGGCCTTCTGCCGCCCGCGCAAGCCGACCTGCTCAGACTCATCGACCTTGAGGAACAGCCGCGGCTGGCGGTAGCCCGTGCGCTGGGGATCACCGAGGGAACCCTTGCGGTCCGGCTGTTTCGGGCGCGCGGGAAATTGCGCGACCTGCTTGTCGATTTGTGCCTGACCTGCCCGGAGCACGGCTTTCTCGACTGCGCCTGTGCCCGCGCGCGGGCCAGGGCGCTGGCTGCGGGGGATATTGTTCCGGGCGCTCTTGCGTAATCGGCGACCGCGCCACGCGTCATTGTCAGGGCAAGGCGAGTCGCAATGCGATCCTTGCCGGTGTATCAACCTTATTGAGCGGAGATCGAAGATGAACCAGTCCGACGCAAAACCCGGTCGAGGGACCGAACCCGCCAAGGGCGGCTGCTGTGGTCCGGACGGTCGGCACGACCATGCTGCGCATGGCACGCAGTCCGACCACCAGCACCACCAGCACGACAGCGGCGGCGCCCCGAAGCCCGGGGATGTCAAGACGCCGACGGACAAGCCCAAGGCCGGACACGGGTCGGGGTGTTGCTGCTCCTGACCACACGATGCCGCGGCGCGCCGGATGACCCGGAGGCGCCGCGGCGCTGACCAAAGACCGAAAGAAAGCCGATCATGACGACGACCGCAACACTCGACTTCAGTGCCTCGGCCGACCGCCTGGGCCATCTCGGCATCGAAAAATACCTCGGCTCGCAGATTGGTGTCGCATCGGCTACGGCCAACCCGGCCGGTCTGTCGGTGACCGTCACCTTCGACGAGAGCCGCACCAGCGTCGAAGCCCTGCGTCAGGCGGTCGAGGACTGCGGCTACCACTGTGCGGGCGAGGTCCTGCCGCGTCATGTCTGCGCTGAACACGCCAGCCACCGGGCCAAGACGACCACGGCGGCCGCGGCGCATGCCGGGCATCGGATGGCCGGGGCCGGCCCGGTCGCCAAGGCGACTGCCCGCGACGAGATGGCGCATGAAATGGGCCATGGTTCGGGCGACATGCAGTCGATGGTGCGCGACATGCGCAACCGCTTCTGGGTGGCGCTGGTCTTCACCGTCCCGATCTTCGTCTGGTCCCCGATGGCCGGCATGTTCACCCCACCGGCACCGCCGTTCGGGCTCCGGCTTGACCAGTGGCTGTTCTTCCTGGCGACGATCGCCGTGATCTGGCCGGTCTGGCCTTTCGTCGTCGCCGCCGTCCGGGCGCTCAGGAACGGCATCCTCAACATGGCGGTGCTGGTGATCCTGTCGGTCGGCACCGGCTATGTCTTCAGCGTCGGCTCGACCTTCTTCTTTCCCGGCGTGCAGTTCTACGAGGCGGTCGCCGTCCTTCTGGTGTTCATCCTTCTGGGTCACTGGCTGGAAATGCGCGCCCGCGCCGGGGCGTCCGAGGCGATCCGCGCGCTCTTGGACCTCGCCCCGCCGATGGCCACCGTGATCCGCGACGGCCGCGAGGTCGAGGTGCCGACGGCAGAGGTATTGCAAGGCGAGACCGTCCTGATCCGGCCCGGCAACAAGATTCCCGTCGATGGCGAAGTGACGGAAGGTTCCTCGCTCGTCGACGAATCGATGCTGACCGGTGAATCGATGCCGGTGCAGAAGGGCGTGGGCAGCATGGTGATCGGTGCCACGATCAACAAGTCGGGCACCTTCCGCTACACCGCCACCAAGGTCGGCGCCGACACCGCGCTGGCCCAGATCGTCAAGCTGGTGCAGGAGGCGCAGAACTCCAAGGCCCCGGCGCAGCTGCTGGCCGACCGGGCGTCGCAATGGCTGGTGCTGGTGGCCATCATCATCGGCCTCGCCACCTTCGCCGTCTGGTATGGCTGGATCGGGGCGGACCTCCTGTTCGCGCTGACGCTGACCATCACCGTCTTCGTCATCGCCTGCCCCGACGCGCTTGGCCTCGCCACGCCGATGGCGGTGATGGTCGGCACCGGGCTTGGCGCGATGAACGGCATCCTGTTCAAGAACGCCAGCGCGCTGGAGGATGCCACCAGGCTCGATGTGATCATCTTCGACAAGACCGGCACCCTGACCATGGGCCAGCCCAAGGTCGTGGACGTTGTGCCCGCCGAAGGCCGCAGCGCGGACGAGGTGCTGGCGGCGGCGGCGGCGGTGGACAAGGGGTCGGACCATCCGCTCGCGGTCGCCATCGTCGAACGCGCCGCCAGCCTGACGCTGGGCGCGATGACGGGGTTCGAGACGCTGGACGGCCGCGGCGCGAAGGCCGAGGTCGCGGGCAAGCCGGTGCTGGTGGGCAACCGGCGCCTGATGGACGAGGAGAAGGTGGCGCTTGGCCCACTGGCCGGCCGGGCCGACACGCTGAAGGGCGCGGGGCGAACGGTGGTGCATGTCGCCGAGGGCGGCCGCATCCTCGGTCTGATCGCGATTGCCGACGCGCTCAGGCCCACCGCGAAGGCAACGGTCGCCAAGCTGCGCGAGCGCGGCGTGCAGGTGGCGATGCTGACCGGCGACAATGCCGGAACAGCGGCGCGCATCGCGGGCGAGTTGGGCATCGACATCGTGCTGGCGGACGTGCTGCCGGGCCAGAAGGCCGACAAGGTGAAGGAGCTTCAGGCCCAGGGCAAAAAGGTCGGCATGGTCGGCGACGGGGTGAACGATGCCCCGGCCCTGACCCAGGCCGATGTCGGCTTTGCCATCGGCGCCGGTACCGACGTCGCGATGGAAAGCGCCGACGTGGTGCTGATGAAAAGCGATCCCTACGACGTCCTCGGCGCGATCGTGCTGTCGCGCGCCACCCTGCGCAAGATGCACCAGAACCTGTTCTGGGCGGTGGCCTACAACGTCGTCGCCTTCCCGGTGGCGGCGGGCGTGTTCTACCCGTTCACCATCAGCCCCGAGGTCGCGGCGCTTGCCATGTCGGGCAGTTCGGCGCTGGTCGCGGTCAACGCCCTGCTCTTGAAGCGCACAAGGCTCGAAGGCGTGATGCGCCGCTCGGCGAAGCAAAGGCCACAGCAAGTTCTGGAGGAGGCAACAACATGACCACCACCACGTCACATCCGTCGCGCCGCGCCGCGCTGGCCCTGGCCATTGCGGCAGTCGCCGCGCCCCGGGCCGCAACCGCACAGGGCACAGTCGACGAAAATTCCATGGTCGTGGACGGGGTGCTCGCCTATCTCGGCGTGCTGCCCGCCGCCATCGTCCGGGGTCATCCCCGGTCCCATCCGGAAGGCGCGATGCACGGCGGCGTGCCGGACGGGCGCCATCAATATCATCTCGTGCTCGCGCTGTTCGACGCCGCCTCCGGCACCCGGATCGAAACCGCGCAAGTGTCGGCCAACGTCATGGGACTTGGCCACACCGGGGGAACCCGGCTTGACCTCGATGCGATGACGATTGCGGATACCGTGTCCTGGGGAACCTTCATCGAGCTTCCCGGCCGCGATTCCTATCAGCTTTCATTCGATGTCATTCTTCCGGGGCGGGCGAAGGCCATCGTTTTCCCGTTCACCTACACGCATTCCGGAGGATGACGGGTCGCCCTCTGCAATCGTCTTGGCGCTTGAGCGTCTATTCATGACAGCGCAGACCATGAAGGATCCGCAGCAAATGGCGCAACAGAACTCGTTAGAAAAAGCCCTTGAAGTCGCTCCACGCGCGCGGTCGGCCCGCAAGGGGTTGGCCCCGATCGGCGCATCGGCGCTGGTTGCCGCGCTTCTTGCCCGGATCGTGCGGCGTGGCTCGCTGGAATGGACCGAGGCGGATGGCCGGACCCAGCGGTTCGGCCCCGGCGGCGCCCCCGATGTGGCCGTCCGGCTTCTGGATCGCGGCCTGCCGATGCGCCTGCTGGCGCAGCCGCACCTCGCGCTCGGCGAGGCCTGGATGGATGGTCGGCTGGTCCTGCAACGCGGGACGCTGCGCGAGTTTCTGGACGTGCTGACCTCGGGCGGTCCCGAGGTGATCGAGTCATTGCCGGGAAGCCGCCTGCGGGCCATTGCCGACCGGCTCCTGTCGCGACGGCTCTACCGGAACCCGTCGGCACGCGCCCGGGCCAACGTGGCGCATCACTACGACCTGTCCGACGCGCTTTACGATCTCTTTCTCGACCGCGAGCGCCAGTATTCCTGCGCCTATTTCGAGCGCGGCGACGAGACGCTCGACGAGGCGCAGGCGGCGAAGATGCGTCACATCGCGGCAAAGCTGGTGCTGGACCGTCCACACCTGTCGGTCCTCGACATCGGCTCCGGCTGGGGCGGGCTGGCGCGGGCGCTGGCACGAGACGGCAAGGCGGACGTCACCGGCATCACCCTGTCGCAGGAACAACTGGCCCATGCCACCGCGCGGGCCGAAGCCGAGGGCCTGTCCGACCGCGTCCGCTTTCACCTGAAGGATTACCGCGACGAGCGCGACCGCTACGACCGGATCGTGTCGATCGGCATGTTCGAACATGTCGGACCCTCCGACTATGACACCTATTTCACCACCATCGCCCGTCTGCTGGCGAAGGATGGCGTGGCACTGCTGCACTCCATCGGCATCATGGGCCCCGAAGGCGGCAGCGATCCCTGGATCCGCAAATACATCTTCCCCGGCGGCTACTGCCCGACGCTGTCGCAGGCGGTTGCCGCGGCCGAACGCGCGGGCCTCTGGGTGACGGACGTGGAAGTCCTCCGCCTCCATTACGCCGAGACGCTGCGCCACTGGCAGGAGCGGTTCGCCGCCCGCCGCGACGCGGCCTGCGCGCTTTACGATGAACGGTTCTGCCGGATGTGGGAATTCTATCTGGCAGCCAGCGAGGCGGGCTTCCGCAACGGGCGGACGATGGTGTTCCAGTTGCAGCTTGCCCACCGGCGGGACGCCGTGCCGCTGACGCGCGCCTACATCGACGGTCCAGGGCGGTCGCAACCGTCTCCGGACAGGGCTTGAAAACGGGAGAAACAGCACCATGAACACCACGCAAAAGGTCCGCGTCGCGGTCAACGGCTATGGCGTCATCGGCAAGCGGGTGGCCGATGCGGTGGCGCTCCAGCCCGACATGGTGCTCGCCGGGGTCTGCGATGTCGCGACCGACTGGCGCCCGCGGATGGCCCTGGCCAAAGGCTACGCCCTGTTCGGGGCGACGGCGGACCACGCGGCGGCGATGCGCGCGGGCGGTCTTGCCGTCGCGGGAACGCTCGACGATCTGCTGGGGCGGGCGGACGTGGTGGTGGACTGCACCCCGAAGCGTGTCGCGGCGGCGAATGTCGAGGCCTACCGCAAGCGCGGCATCCGCTTCATCGTCCAGGGCGGCGAGAAACATTCCGTCACCGGCCATTCCTTCGTCGCCGAGGCCAGCTTTGCCGGCGCCATCGGGCGCGACAGCACCAGGGTTGTCTCGTGCAACACCACCTCCATCGTCCGCACGCTGACGGCGCTCAAGCGTGCCGGTCTGCTGGCACGGGCGCGTGGCACGCTGCTCAGGCGGGCAACCGATCCCTGGGAGAGCCATCTGGGCGGCATCATGAACACGCTGGTCCCGGAACCGGAGATTCCCAGCCACCAGGGCCCCGACGCACAAAGCGTCGATCCCGGTCTCGACGTGGTGACGATGGCGGTGAAGGTGCCCGAGACGCTCGCCCACCTGCACTACTGGGCGGTGCAGATGACCCGGGCCGCGACCAGGGACGAGGTTCTCGCCGCCTTCCGCGCCTCGTCGCGGATCGCGCTGATCCGCATGGGCGACGGGCTTGATGCACTCAATGCGGTGAAGGAAATGATGGCCGACCTGGGCCGCCCGCACGACAACCTCTACGAGGTCGCGCTGTGGCAGGACATGCTGACGGTGCAGGGTGACGAACTGTTCTACGCCTACATGGTGGACAACCAGGCGATCGTGATCCCCGAGACGATCGACGCCATCCGGGCGCTCACGGGACTGGCGGCCGAGGCGCCCGCCTCGATGGCGCTGACGGATGCCGCACTCGGGATCGGCGCTCTCGGGTGATCGGACACTGCCTGCCGCGATCTGCCCGCGCTGTTCCGCGTTCCGGCAACCCGGCCGCTGCCGGAGCGCAGCGGCCTGCGATACCGGACCCGACGCTCAGTCGATCTGGCGGACGAAACCCGGAAAGCGGTTGAACGCCAGCTTCTGCACCAGCGCGCCGTCGACCGTGCGGATTTCCGCTGTGATGCTGCCGTCGGCCTCGCCGATGGCGCCAAGCACCAGGCGCGCATTGCCCAGGCGGTCAAGCCGGTCCTGAAGCCAGGTGCGCACCTTCTCCGGCGTCATCTCCGGGCTTGCGGCGGGTACCATACCAAGGACCACCTCTGCGTCCGGACCGTCCGCCATGCCGGACGGGTCGCCCATGCCCGATTGCATTCCGCCCGCCATTCCCGGCATCGACATCTGACCGGCAGGATGGTGCTGCGCCATCATCTGCATCATCATCTGCATCATCTCGGGCGACATCATCGCTCCCATTCCGGCACCGGTCGGGGAAGCCGCCGGTTCCTGCGCGCCGGTCGCTTCGGCGCCATCGGTGTGATGCGGATCATCACCGGATGGCGCGGTCTGACCGCTTGCGGCGCCGATGGTCAGGAGACCGGCCAGCAGACCGGCGGACAGGTAACGCAACTTCATCTCTTTGCTCCATGGCTCGTGGCATGCTGGATTCCTTTCGCCGGAAAGAGCCGGGCCTGGATGAGCCTGTCGTCCGAACGTCCCGCGCCGCGCTGCACACCCGTGCACGTCGCAAGTGGCCTCTCAGACGCGCGATCACGCCGGACATTACAGGGGGGCCTCGGGAGTTTGCCGCCTCGGGCAATCCCATCGACATGCGAAGGCGGCCCCGGGGATGGCCGGGGCCGCCCATCTGTCGCCTTGAAGGTCATCCTCGGAATGGTCCGGGGAAACCACCGCAACAGGATCATCAGCGCCTGTTTCTGCCAAACCTGCCACAGGGTGGCGGAGCGCGCGCCACCCTGCGGCACGGACCGGTCTACATGCCCTTCGCGGCGAGCCAGGCTTTCAGGGTGGCGATCTCGGCTTCCTGCGCCGCGATGACCTCTTCGGCAAGCTTGCGCATTTCAGGATCCTTGCCGAATTCGAGCTGGACCTTGGCCATGTCGATGGCGGCCTGATGATGCGGGATCATGCCACGGGCGAAGTCGACGTCGGGATCCCCGGTGTAAGGCACCATAATGTTCGCCATCATGGCGTTCATCACTTTGCCATAGGCCTTGGACGAGGGGCTGTTCGCATCGCCCATGTCCATCCCGGCCATGTCCATACCGGCCATGGCCCCGCCGCCGTCGGACTGCGCGAAGCCAAAGGTCACGGCGGCGATGCCGGCCACCGCCGCGACGGCCGCTACGGTCAATCCGGTTTTTGTCACCTGCATTTCTCTCCCTTCACGCCGGCGCGTAGCCGACCTCGGTCAGGGCCGCGACCAGCCGCTCGCGCGGGGCCGACGACTTCACATCGACCTTGCGCGCACCGGAATCGACGCTGACCTCGGCGGCCGGATCGACCGACTGGATCGCCTTGGTCACGCTGCGCGCACAGCCGCCACAGGTCATGTTTTCAATATGGAACTGCATGAGAGCCTCCTTCAGGGTTTTGCTTGATGCCGCATTAGATAAGGCTTCCCATGATGGTAAGGTCAAGAGCACAAATCCGTGATCGGCTCTGCAAATTTACCCCTTGACCTTCCAATCATGGGAGGCCTTATCTGGGGATGCGAGAACATTTGCCGAAGGAGTTCCGCCATGAACGTGCAGACGAAGCCGCAGCCCGGCACCGAGACGGAAAAGATCGTGCTCGAAGTCGAGGGGATGACCTGCGCGTCCTGCGTTGCCCATGTCGAACGTGCCCTGAACGCGGTGCCGGGGGTCCAGACCGCCTCGGTCAATCTTGCGACCGAGCGAGCCGAGGTGACGGGACCGGCGCTCGATCGTGCGCTGCTGGTAAAGGCGGTCGAGGATGCGGGCTATGATGTCGCGTCCCGCCCGGTCGATCTGGCCATCGAGGGGATGACCTGCGCCTCCTGCGTGGCGCGGGTGGAAAAGGCGCTGAAGGCGGTGCCGGGCGTGACCTCGGCAGCCGTCAACCTGGCCACCGAACGCGCGACCGTGACCGGCAGCGCCGATCCGGCAGCGCTGGTGCGCGCGGTCGCGGATGCAGGCTACGATGCCCGTCCTGCGGCCCCTGCCAGCGCGATGGCCGACGAGGCCGCCGCGAAGAAAGCCGCCGAGGAGGCCCGGCTGAAGCGCGACGTGATCCTCGCCGCCGTCCTGACCGCGCCGATCGCCGTGCTGGAGATGGGCCGGCACCTGGTAATGGCGATCCACATGGCGATCGTGAACACGATCGGAATTCAGGCCAGCTGGTATGTCCAGTTCGCCCTGGCCACGGTCGTCCTTTTCGGCCCCGGCCTGCGCTTCTTCCGCAAGGGCTTTCCCGCGTTCGCCCGGCTGGCGCCCGACATGAACAGCCTCGTCGCGGTCGGCACGGGGGCGGCCTATGCCTATTCGCTGGTCGCGACCTTCGCCCCTGCCCTGCTGCCCCCTGGCACGATCAACGTCTATTTCGAGGCGGCGGCGGTCATCGTCACGCTGATCCTTCTCGGCCGCTATCTCGAGGCGCGGGCCAAGGGCCGCACCTCCGAGGCGATCAAGCGGCTGGTCGGGCTTCAGGCCAAGACCGCCCGGGTGATCCGGGAAGGGATCGTGACCGAGGTGCCGGTCGCCGAGGTGCGCCCCGGCGATCTGGTCGAGGTGCGCCCCGGTGAGCGAGTGCCGGTGGATGGCGAAGTCACCGAGGGCGCAAGCTGGATCGACGAGAGCATGATCTCGGGCGAGCCTTTGCCGGTGGAAAAGACCGCAGGCAGCCACGTCACCGGCGGCACCGTCAACCAGACCGGCGCCTTCACCTTCCGCGCCACCGCCGTCGGCGAGGCGACGATGCTGGCGCAGATCATCCGCATGGTGGAAGCTGCGCAGGGCGGCAAGCTCCCGATCCAGGCGCTGGTCGACAAGGTGACGATGTGGTTCGTCCCCGCCGTCATGGCGCTGGCGGCGCTGACCTTCGCGGTCTGGCTGACCTTCGGGCCGGAACCGGCGCTGACCTTCGGCCTCGTCAACGCGGTGGCGGTGCTGATCATCGCCTGCCCCTGCGCGATGGGGCTGGCCACGCCGACCTCGATCATGGTCGGCACCGGGCGGGGGGCGGAACTGGGCGTCCTTTTCCGCAAGGGCGAGGCGCTGCAATCGCTGCAAGGCGTCAAGGTGGTGGCGTTCGACAAGACCGGCACCCTGACCGAAGGCAAGCCGCGACTCACCGATCTTGTGCTGGCGACCGGCTTCGACCGGGCCACGGCGCTGGCCACCGTCGCGGCGGTCGAGGCGAAGTCGGAACATCCCATCGCCCGCGCCATCGTCGCGGCGGCGACCGAGGAAGGCCTGACCCTGCCCGCAGTCACAACCTTCGATTCGGTGACCGGCTTCGGCGTCACCGCCGAGGCGGGCGGGCAAAGGGTCGAGGTCGGGGCCGACCGCTATATGGTCAAGCTTGGCCATGATGTCGCGGCCTTCGCCGAAACCGCCGCCCGGCTGGGCGACGAGGGCAAGACGCCGCTCTATGCCGCCATTGACGGCAAGCTGGCGGCCATCCTCGCCGTCGCCGACCCGATCAAGGAGACCACGCCGCAGGCGATCAACGCCCTGCACGCGCTTGGCCTCAAGGTGGCGATGATCACCGGCGACAATGCCCGCACCGCCAACGCCATCGCCCGCCAACTCGGCATCGACGAGGTGGTGGCCGAGGTGCTGCCCGACGGCAAGGTCGATGCGGTGAAGCGGCTCAAGGGCCTTGGCCAGCTGGCCTATGTCGGCGACGGCATCAACGACGCCCCGGCCCTGGCCGAAGCCGATGTCGGCCTCGCCGTCGGCACCGGCACCGACATCGCCATCGAGGCGGCGGACGTGGTGCTGATGA
>CAZRKU010000097.1:0-12120 GCA_964600685.1 uncultured Frigidibacter sp.
GGCGGAGGTTCTGGGCAGCCACGGCGACTTCAACCACGGCTACACCTCCTCAGGTCATCCGGTGGCGGCGGCCGTCGCGCTGGAAAACCTGCGCATCATCGAGGAGGAAGGGATCGTCGATCACGTCCGCAACGTCGCGCACCCCTATCTGAACGAACGCTGGCAGGCGCTGGCCGATCATCCGCTGGTCGGCGAGGCAAAGCTGGTGGGTCTGATGGGGTCAATCGCGCTGACCCCCAACAAGGCCACGCGCGCCAGGTTCGCGTCCGAGACCGGCACCGTCGGCTATCGCTGCCGCGAGCGCTGTTTTGCCAACAATCTGATCATGCGCCATGTCGGTGACCGGATGATCATCGCCCCGCCGCTGGTGATCAAGCCCGAGGAGATCGACGTGCTGATGGCCCGCGCCAAGAAGTCGCTCGACGAATGTTACGCGGGCCTCAAGGACGAAGGGCTGCTGAAAGCGGCCTGAGGCGCATCACCACATCAAGACCAAAGCCGACGCAACCTCGCGTCGGCTTTTTCGTTCGCGGACAGGTCAGACCCGCGCCCTGAGCCCCGGACGCTCCCGCGCCAGCCAGAGCGCGATGAGGTGCAGGGGCGCATTGTCGATCTCGCCGCTGTCAACCAGCGCCATCAGCCGGTCGAAGGAAATCACATGGCTGCGGATATCCTCGGCCTCGCTCGCCAGCCCGCCAAGGCCTGCCGCACTGTCGGGCAGATCGGCAAGACCGATGAAGGAATAGATGTATTCCGCCTTCGCAGCCGGCGAGGGATAGTAACGCGGCCCGGCGATCAGCGCCTGAAGGATCAGACCCGCCTCCTCCTTCGCCTCGCGGCGGGCCGCCTGCTCGGGCGTTTCGCCAGCGTCGATGCGGCCCGCGACGGTCTCGATCAGCCAGGGATTGGCATCGCCCCGCGCGTAGGGCCCGACACGGAACTGTTCGATCACCATCACCCGGTCACGCACCGGGTCATAGGGCAGGACCACCGCCGCATCCCCCGAAATGAAGACCGCCCGGTCCAGAACCGCGCTCATCGTGCCGTCGAAACGGCGGAAGCGCAGATCATGCTCCTCGACCGCGAAATACCTGGCATAGGGCCAGCGGCGCGCCTCGCTGATCACGTCTTGCGAAACGGCTGAGCGCCGCAGAGTCTCGGTCCCGGGGCGCCGGTGCGCGGCCCGCGCCGCTGCCCCGCCCCGCGCCAGCATCTGCCCCCACCGGCGGCGCAACATTTCGGGCTGCTGAACGCCAAACTGCGCCATGACCTCGGCGGTGGTCGCCGTTGCCGTTTCTGTCCGGCACCCAGGCCATTCACCCTGATCACCGGTTGCCCACCCACTTTCCAGATTTATGCAGGCCGCCATTCGCCGTTTCTCACCCGATTGGAGCCTGATCTCCCGCTCGGCAAGATCGAACCCTGTGGCGGTCGCGTAGAACCTGAGCCGCCCCAGTTGTTCCGTCGACAGTCCCGAAAGGACAACGCCGCCAACTTCCCGCTCGCCGGACAGCAACAATGCGGGTTCCCAATGCACGGCACCACCCAGAACGATGCCGCGCAGAGACGCATGTCCAAGCGGCCCGGAAACGAAAACTTCGGTCAAATCGCCTGGTCCTTCCGGTGTCAGCGCCAGCGCCGCGCGGTCCATTCGGCCAGAAGTCCGCTCAGGATACCGCCGACGAACAGGACGATCACCACATCGGGGACGAACATCTTCTGAACGAAATCCACGCCGATCGACACGGCCCCGACGACGGCTTCCATCGGGCTGTCATAGCTGCGGCGGATGGCCAGGACCAGCATCTCCTCGATCGAAAAGATCACGAGCGCCAGCGCAACCATGGCAACAGTCGTCTTCAGGCCGGAGTTCGCGGATTCCAGCCACCCGTGCCCGGCCTCCCGCCCCAGAATCCGCCAGCCGCAAACCAGGCCGATCAGGGCGCTGATCTGGCTGAACACGCCGAACTGGGTGCCCTCGCTCATATGGGGCTTGAAAATCTCGGCCGCGAAGAAGCCGACCAGGGTGAAGGCGAAGGCTGCAAACAGCTTGGCGGCAGTGGGCATTCAGGCAACCGGCCTTTCCAGGGTGATCTGGGTCACGTCGCAATTGCCGAACCGGAAGGCCCCGGCGCAGGAGGTCAGGTAGAAGTTCCACATCCGCCGGAATCGTTCGTCAAAGCCCAGCCGCTGAACCTCGTCCCAACGGTCGTTGAACGTATCGTGCCAGCGTCTCAGCGTCTGGCTGTAACTTTGCCCGAACTCGAGTGTGCCGATCAGCCCCAGTCCGGCGCGGCGGACTTCCTCGCGCAGGGCTGTGGGCGAAGGGAGCATGCCACCCGGGAAGATGTATTTCTGTATGAAATCAACGCCCTTGCGGTACATCTCGAACCGATGGTCATCAATCGTGATGATCTGGAGCGTCGCCTTCTTGCCCGGTTTCAGTCGTTCGCGCACCGTTTCGAAATAGATGGGCCAGTATTTCTGACCGACGGCTTCGAACATCTCGATGGAGGCGACACCGTCATAGCGACCTTTTTCGTCACGGTAGTCCTGCAGCTTGATCTCAACCCGGTCCGCCAAGCCCGCGCGCCGCATCCGTTCCACCGCGAAATCGTGCTGCGCCTTGCTGATCGTCAGGCCCGTGACCTTCAGCCCGCGCCTGCCTGCCGCATATTCGGCAAAGCCGCCCCAGCCGCAGCCGATTTCCAGCACATGATCGCCGGGCCGCGCGCCGATCCGGTCGACCATCGAGGCATATTTGGCGGTTTGCGCGGCTTCCAGGCTTTCCTGCCCGGTGCGGAACAGGGCCGAGGAGTAGGTCATCGTATCGTCAAGCCACAGGCGATAGAAATCATTCCCGAGGTCGTAGTGATAGGCGATGTTCTTCTTCGCCTGCTCCTTGGAGTTCGAGTTCATCCAGTGCCTGAACCGTTCGAGCGCGCGCAGGAACCCTAACCCCGGAAAACCGTCATAGACGCTGTCATTGCTGTCATGGACAAGGTCCATGAACGCCTGCAGATCGGGTGTCGACCAGCCCCCTTCCAGATAGGCTTCGGAAAAGCCGAGGTCGCCTTCGCGGATCAGCCGCGCGAAGACATCCGGGTCATGCACCCGCAGTTCGGCAACCGCACCCGGCGCCCGTCCTTCGGCCCGGAAGCGTCGGCCATCGGCGAGAACGAAATCGAGCCGGCCCCTGTTCAGGGTCAGTGTCGTGCGAAACACCTGCGCGAAAAAACGCGGCAGGTCTTTCTGGCCTTCGGTTGTCGTCAGAACATCCATCGGTTCTTCCCCTGCCACGAAGTTTAACAACGCTCCGTCAAGTTCGGCAACGATTTCGTTCACCTGCCCGCTTTGACCTGTTCATAGGCGGCAAGCGCCCGCGCCCGGCCCCGAGCAAGATCGACAAGCGGGCGTGGGCGCCCCGCGGCGGGCGCCAGATTCCACGACCGGGGAACCGCGTCGAAATAGGCCTGTGCCTCTGCTTCGCGCAGGTCCAGAAAGCGGCGTCGATAGATGCCGTCCGAATCAAAACGTTCGGCCTGGGTCGCCGGGTTGAAGATGCGGAAGTAGGGTGCCGCATCGGGGCCGGACCCGGCCACCCACTGCCAGCCCAGGGCGTTTGCCGCCGGATCCCAGTCGGTCAGACAGTCCTCGAACCAGCGCAGACCCACGCGCCAGTCGGTCAGCAGATGTTTGGTCAGGTAGGAGGCAACAAGCATCCTGACCCGGTTGTGCATCCGGCCGGTGACATACATCTCCCGCAGGCCCGCGTCGACCATCGGCTCTCCGGTCATTGCGCGGCGCCAGTGTTCGGCATCTTCATTGTCGGACCGCCAGGGAAACCCGTCCCAGCCCCCGCGCCAGTTCTGTTCGGCAAGGGCGGGATGATGGGCCATCAGGTGCCAGGCAAACTCCCGCCAGCCGAGTTCGGAGAGGAATTTCTCCGCTCCGGCCGCGTTGGCGGACGAAAGTTCGGAGCGGGCAAGCGTTGCACACCATATCCGGCGGGGCGAGATTTCCCCCCAGGCGAGATTCTCCGACAGGCCGGATGTCGCGGGCGAGCCGGGGTAATCCCGCAGGCGCGGATAGTCGCGCAAGCCATTCTCGAGAAAGCGGGAAAGGCGGGCTTCGGCAACTCCTGCTCCGACAGCCTGATGCGGCGCAAGAACGGCCGCGCCGCGCTGCAACGCCGCCCCCATGCACCAATCCGCCAGCCGGTCGGACAAAGGCCAGTCGGCTGGCAACAGGATTCGGCCTGGTGTGCGGAGCGGCGCGCCTGGGTCACGCGCCCGGACCGATCGCCAGAAGGGGGTGAAGACGCTGTAAGCCGTCCCGGCACTGGTCATGATCTCGCGGGGTTCGTGCAAAAGCGCACCGGAAAAACTCCGGGCGTCGATGCCGTCGGCTCTCAGCGCGGCCTTTACCCCGGTGTCGCGGGCGATGTGATCAGGCGCGTAATACCGCGTCCAGAACACTCCGCGCGCCCCGGTCTCACGGATCAGGTCGCGCAACACCGCCAATGCCGGTCCGCGCCGCAGGATCAGCCGCGCGCCGATCCGCGCAAGGTCATCGCCGAGCGCGGCGAGGGAAAGCCCCAGCCGCCATTTCGGCGCCGCGCCAAGGCTTTCCACCGTCTCGTCATGGATGAAGAGCGGCAGGACGGATGCGCCTTCTGCGCAGGCCCGAACCAGCGCGGGATGATCGTCGAGCCGCAGATCGCGCCGGAACCAGAGGATGATCGGCCCGCCCTTGTCCATCTGCTCCGCCCCTACAGCACCTTGTCGAGCGCGCCGATCAGCCGGGCAACGTCATCGGGCGATGTGTAATGCACCATCGACAGACGCAGGACGCCGCGATCCAGGTCCACGCCCATCGCGGTCAAGGGCCGGACGGCATAAAAATCCCCGGCCCAGCAATTGATCCCCGCGCGCGCCAGCGCTTCCGATACAGGTTCCGCCGCGCGGTCGAGCGCGACGGCCACGGTGGGCACCCGGCGTGCCGCGTCGCGCGGGCCGATCAGCCGCAGGTCATTGCGCGCGGCGAGGCAGTCGAGAAGCGGTTGGCAGACCGCCACCTCATGCGCACGCAAAAGGTCATGGACCGCAGCGCCCCGTTTCGCCGGCTCGGCCTCGGGTGGAAAATGGTGGGCATGGAGCCCGTCGAAGTAATCGGCCATCCCCGCGCTTGCGGCAATCTGCGCGTGATCGGGTCCGGCGGGGGTGAAGCGCTTGTAAAGCGTCTCGCCGTTGAAATAGTGGCCCTGATTGGGAAGCCTCATGCCCAGATCCTCGCGGATCACCATGATGCCCTGATGCGGGCCATAGACCTTGTAGGCCGAGAAAAGATAGATGTCGGCCCCGAGTGCCGCGACATCCGGCAACCCGTGCGGGGCATAACTCACCCCGTCGACGCAGGTGACGGCGCCCGCCGCATGGGCGATCCGCACCACCTCGGCCACCGGGTTGATTTCGGCGACCACGTTCGAACAATGCGGAAAACAGACGAGCCTGACCTTGCCATCCGCCAGAAGCGGCGAGAGTCGCGCCAGGTCCAGATGTCCCGTCACCGGGTCGATCTGCCATTCGCGGACCTCGATCCCCTCCTCCGCCAGCCGCCGCCAGGGACCGGAATTCGCCTCGTGGTCCTGATTGGTCACGACGATCGCTTCGCCGGGTTTCAGCGCCCGGCGGAAAGCCTGCGCCAGCACATAGGTATTGGCCGTGGTCGAGGGACCGAAGCTGACCTCGTGCCACTTCACCCCCATGAGCCCGGCCAGCCGGGTGCGGGCCTCGTCCATCTCGGCACCTCCCGCCTGCGCGGCGGCATAGGGCGCATAGGGCTGCACTTTCCGCTCCCGGTAACACCGGCTGAGCCGGTCGATCACCGGCGCGCAGGCATAGGAGCCACCGGCATTCTCAAAAAACGACTGGTCCTGCAGCCCCGGCACCGAAAAGGCGGGAAACTGGCTGCGCACGTAGTTCAGGTCTAGTTCGGACATTCCGGGAACCTTCCTCTTGATCCATCTGCAACTCCGCCCCGGACAGCCCATGCCGGCCTACATCCGAGGCATGGCAGGTCTTCCAGCCGAGCCGCAAGGACCGCTCCCGACGCAGGAAGATCCACGGCAGACCGCGCCCGCACGGAAACCGGGCACGGGACGCGATCATCCGATGATTAGCGTTCCATTCGAACTCTGAAAAGAGCATCCGTCACACAATGCTTGCCATATGCGCCAAGCGCGCTATGGTTTGATCATATTCCTGGGGAGGATAGGCAATGAAACGATACAGCCTGATGGCCGCCACGGCGCTGGCCTTTATTGGTGCGCCTGCATTTGCGGGTGACCCGGAACTGACGGTTCTCGACTGGGCCGGGTTCGAGATCGAAGGGCTCTTTGCGCCCTACAAGGAAAAATACGGTGACGGGCCGTCCTATACTTTCTTCGCCTCCGACGACGAGGCCCTCCAGAAAGCGGTTTCCGGCTTCAAGGCAGACGTGATCCATCCCTGCTCGCAGATGGTCGCGAAATACCGCGAGGTCGGGCTGATCGAGCCATGGGATGTCTCGAAGATCCCGGATTTCGCCAACATCGACCCGAAGTTCCTCGATTCGCCAACCTTCAAGGACGATCAGGGCGTCTGGTTCCTGCCGACCGACTGGGGCGTGACCGCAACCGCCTACAATACAAAAGACGTGCCTGTCGAAGATGTGGCAACCCTGCAGGTCTTTGTCGATCCGAAATATGCCGGTCGAACCTCGCTGCCCAATTCGTCGGATGACGTGTGGGCCCTTGCCTATCTGGCGACCGGCACGTCCGACTGGTCCTCGATCAGCGACGCGCAATACAAGGCAGCGGCGGACTGGCTGCGCCTGGCGCACCAGAACGTGCGGGCCTACTGGAACGACAGCGCCGAACTGAGCCAGCTCATGGCCTCGGGCGAGGTTCTGGTGGGCTGGGCCTGGAATGACGCCGTGGCCATCTTGATGGATGAAGGGTTCCCCATCGGCTATCAGCGCGAGGCGAAGGAAGGATCATCGACCTGGTTCTGCGGTTACGTGAACGCCAAGGACGGCCCCGGCAGCGAAGAGAAGGCCCATGAATTCATGGCCTCCGTGCTGCGCCCCGAATCTGCAGTCGCCCTGCAGGATGCGATGGGCTATGGCCACTCCAACACGGTCGGCATGGCCATGATCCCGGCTGAAAAGTTGCTGGCGACCGGCATCGGGCCGATCAATGCGCCGGTGCTGGCGCAGACGCCGAAGGATCCCGCCCTGCATGAGCGGATGCTGAAGGAGTTCGAGAACATCAAGGCGGGCTTCTGAGCAACCCTGATTGTTGCAAAAAGGCGGTGTGCCGGAACGGCGCGCCGCCCTTTTGGCGGGCAGACGAAAGACATGCGCGCAAAGTCTGGCCTGTCGCCCACTGTCGGACTTGAAACCCGTGCCGATGACGGATTAGCTGTTTGATACCAACCACTCATCGCCGCGCGTGCGCGGTCTGCTTTACTGGAGGCGAAATGAAACTCAACGCCCTGCTCGCGACCTCGGTCGCGGTTCTTGCGCTGACCCTGCCCGTCCGCGCCGCCGACCCGGAACTTCTGGTGCTCGACTGGGCCGGGTTCGAGGTTGACGGGTTGATCCAGGCCTACAAGGACAAGAACGGCGATGGTCCGACCTACAGTTTCTTCGGCTCGGATGACGAAGCGTTTCAGAAAGTGGCGTCCGGTTTCAGATCTGACGTGACCCACCCCTGCTCGCAGATGGTGGGCAAGTATCGTGAAGCCGGGCTGATCGAACCCTGGGATGTCTCCAGAATCCCGGAATTCGCCAATCTCGACCCGAAGTTCCTGAATTCGCCCGTGTTCCAGGATGACGGCGGTGTCTGGTATCTGCCGACCGACTGGGGCGTGACCGCAATCGCCTACAATACCGACGAAGTGCCGGTGGAAGATGTGGCCAGCCTGCAGGTGTTCGCCAACCCGAAATATGCGGGCCGGATGTCGCTGCCGAATTCGTCCGATGACGTCTGGGCGCTGGCCTACCTCGCGACCGGCGTGACCGACTGGACCGCGATCACCGACGAGCAGTTCACCGCCGCCGCCGACTGGCTGCGCACCGTTCACCCGAATGTCCGTTCCTACTGGAACGATCCGGCGGAAATGGCGCAGATCATGGCATCGGGCGAAGTTCTGATCGCCTGGTCCTGGAACGATGGTGTCGCGTACCTCAAGGATGACAACTATCCGGTGGGCTTCCAGCGCGAGGCCAAGGAAGGTTCCTCGACCTGGTTCTGCGGCTACGTCAACATGAAGGACGGCCCCGGCAACGAGGACAAGGTCTATGACTTCATGAATTCGTGGTTGCGCCCCGAAGCGGCACCGGCGCTTGCCGATGCGATCGGCTATGGCCATTCCAACGTGAAGGGCATGGCGGCGATGGATCCGGCAGTCGTCGCAGAGGCAGGCCTTGGCCCGATCAAGGCGCCGATCCTGGCACAGGTGCCGAACGACGCGGCCCTGCGCGAACGCCAGCTGGCCGAGTTCGAGAAGATCAAGGCCGGTTTCTGACCACTGGCGAAAATGAGTCGGCACCCCCCGCGGGCGGGGTGCCGGTCACGCGGTCGTGGTGATCGCGGCTTGTGATCATTCTGGCCCCGTCCTAAGCAGGGGGGCAAATGCCCGGGCAGGCAACTGACGGCTGCGCCCTGAAAAAGATCCCGAATGGCCAAAGACAGAACAGGCGGACAGATCGCGGCGGATTTCTTCGCCAATCTGGTGCTGCGGCTCTTGATCGGGGCGGCGCTGATCCTGCCCTACGAAACGCGGGTTCGCGTGATGGGCTTCCTGACCAGCCGCCTGATTGCGCCGCTGGTTGGCTATCGGCGCCGGGCACGCGACAACCTGGCAATGATCTGGCCCGATATGCCCGAGGCCGAGCGCCGCGCCATTGCCGATGCCTGTTGCGACAATGCCGGGCGCACGCTGATCGAAAATTACTCGACCCGCGACCTGATGGCGCGCATGGCCGCCGCCCCGATCGGCGGGCCGGGCCTTCAGACGCTGGAGGCGGCGCGGGCGGCGGGAAAGCCGGTGATCCTCGTGTCCGGCCATTTCGGCAACTACGAGGCCGCGCGGGCCGCACTTGTCGGGCGCGGCTACCAGATCGGCGGGCTCTATCGGCCGATGAAGAACGCGTTCTTCAATGAACATTACGTCCGCACGATGGAGGCTTTCGGTGGCCCGGTCTTTCCGCAGGGGCGCCAGGGTACCGCCGGTTTTGTGCGGCACCTGAAGGCGGGGGGGCAGCTCGTCTTGCTGTTCGACCAGAACGTGCATGGCGCCAGGCTGATGAATTTTCTTGGGCGGCGCGCGGCGACGGCAACCTCCGCGGCAGAACTTGCCTTGCGCTACGATGCGTCGCTGATTCCGTTCTATGCGACCAGAAAATCCGATGGCGTCAATTTTGAGCTGGAGCTCGAAGCGCCCGTCCCTCCTTCCGATCCCGAGACGATGACCGCGGCGCTGAACCAAAGCCTTGCCGCCCGGATCGCGGCCCATCCCGGCCAGTGGTTCTGGATTCACCGCCGCTGGCGGATCGCGAGACAATATTACAGCGCCGAGGAACTGGCCTAGCAGCGGTCAGCCTTCGTCCGCGCGATCAAGGATATAACGGTCGAAAATCTCGGGGTGGGTGCGCGCATAGGCAGGAAATGTCGTGTCGACTTCCAGCAGATCGTAGGACTGCCGGTGGCCCAGCAGCCCGTCGATACGTGCCCGCGCCCAGTCGTCCGTCTTGTCCCCCTTGGCGACATGGGAATGCTCGCTGATCGAACTGCCCTTGACTGCCACGGCTTCCACCCCGCCAAGCCAACTCAAGTGCCAGCCCGCGTCGGGTATGACCCGCCGCCTGACCAATGTCCTCATCCGCTTGCTGGCCTTCAGCCACCGCACCGCATCGCGCGCAAAGGTCGCGGCGGGCGCATAAACACCCCGCAGGCCGTTGATGGAGACCAAACTGCCGACAGGAATCGCCCGCGGCCCAAGACGCGCCCATTTTTCCTTGAGGCGCACGTTCAGATAATAGACATGCCAATCCAACTCGAAGCAGACCACCTCATTGCGGGCCGGCGGCCTGTCGCGAAGCTGGGCAAGCGCCGTGGCCCGCGGGACTTCGTCAACGTCGGACAGAAGCAGTATGTCGGTTGCGGCGGCCTGCGACAGCCCCCTGCGCACACAGTCGCGCTGGTGGATCTCGCGCACCCAGCTTGATGTCGTGGCGGGAAAATCATCGACCACCACATGGATGATCTTGTCGCGAAACGCTGAGAAACGCTCCCGGTTCTCATGGAAGAACAGTGGCTTGTCTTTGCCGGTGAAGGTCCTGCTCGCTTCGGCGATCACGAAATGATCGACCACAGGCGCGAGTTCGTGAAGCCGCAAGTCAAGCAGATCAAGCTCGTTGTAGAAGGCGAAACAGTCAAAGACCTTCTGCTTGTCCTGCACGAAACCTGCCCCCTGGGGAAGCAAGATAGCAGCGGGCCGAGGAGCGTTCAATCGTCAGTCGCTAGCGTTCCTGCGCGGCGGCGGCCAGTATCGGCCCCGGTCCAGGCGCCTGCACCAGCACCGCGACGCCCATATCGCCCTGGACCTGAAGTATCAGATCGAGCGGCTCTCTCCCGTCCCAGACCGCCACTTCCTGCCAGCTTGCGACAATATTGCTGTAGGTGATCGTCCGTCCTGCATTTTCGCCGCGGGCGACCTCGACCGTCGCCTGCGGGATATACTGCACGACCTGCACCACGCTGCCTGCGGGCACAGGTGCCCCACCCGCTGCCAGAACCGCCAGGCTGTCGCCCGAACGCGTGATGTGAAGATCGATGGCTGGCCGGCCAGCATCCGCTTTGAGAAGTTCGGCCAGACCCACGGCATCCACGCCGACGATCCTCTCTGTGCCGTTGACGACCATCTGCGGCGTAAAGACCATCCTTTTGCCGGCAGCACGGGCATAGGCCTTTTGCCGTGCGGCAAAGGCCGGCACCGCAAAAGTGTCCTTCCAGCCGATGTAGTCCCAATAGTCCACATGCAAGGCCAGCGCGATGACGTCGTCCCGCGTTGCCAGGTCATTGAGCAACGCATCGGCCGGCGGACAGGCGGAACAGCCCTGAGAGGTATAGAGTTCGATCACCACCGGACGCGTGCCGTCGGCAGAACCGGCAACCGGCAGAAGGCCAAGCCCCGCACAAAGCCCCAGTACGCGCGTTACACGAAGATCCATTTGTTTTCCCATGGCCCCGTCCGGCCTACGTCCCCCGACCATAGAAAGCCTGGCTGGCACATGCCATTCACACTTGCGCCTTCGGGGCGCAAGTTTGTGTGAGGCCGATGGGGTCGTCTTGATTGACGACGGGGACTTGCACCAAATTGCATACCAATGTATACAATCATCATACCCCCACTTGAACCAAAGGCATTGATCAGGCATTAGCCATTTGCCGCTACGCAAGCGACCGCCGAAAGGGAGCCAGACATGACCGTCATCACCGGAACCGATACCGCAAAGACCCGCCGCACGCTGAAGGCCGGTGGTGCCTCGGTCGACTATTACTCGATCCCGGCGGCAGAGGCTGCGGGACTTGGTGATTTCTCGCGCCTTCCCGCCGCGCTGAAGGTCGTGCTGGAAAACATGCTGCGGTTCGAGGACGGCGGCCGCACCGTATCAGTTGAAGACATCCGCGCCTTCGCCGAATGGGCGCAAAAGGGCGGCCGCAACCCGCGCGAGATCGCCTACCGGCCGGCCCGCGTCCTGATGCAGGATTTCACCGGCGTGCCCGCCGTGGTCGACCTTGCCGCGATGCGCGACGGGATCAAGGCCCTGGGTGGCGATCCGCAGAAGATCAACCCGCTCAATCCCGTCGATCTGGTGATCGACCATTCGGTGATGATCGACGAGTTCGGCAATCCCCGCGCCTTCCAGAAAAACGTCGACCTGGAATATGAGCGGAACATGGAACGCTACGTGTTCCTGAAATGGGGCCAGAAGGCCTTCCAGAACTTCCGCGTCGTGCCGCCCGGCACCGGCATCTGCCATCAGGTCAACCTCGAATACCTCGCCCAGACC